>JAFLRP010000167.1 GCA_022511515.1 Acutalibacter sp. | reverse complement strand
GCAGACCCTGTGTGATATCCTCCGCGCTGGCGACGCCGCCGGTGTGGAAAGTACGCATGGTCAACTGTGTGCCGGGCTCGCCGATGGACTGGGCGGCGATAATGCCCACCGCTTCGCCCACCTGAACGGGCTGGCCATTGGCCAGAGAAGAACCGTAGCACTTCTTGCACACGCCGTTCTTGGCACGGCAGTTCAGCACGGAACGAATCTTGATCCGCTCCACGCCGCGACCCACGATCAGAGCGGCGTCGGCGTCGTCCATCATCTTGTCCTTGGACACCAGCACATTGCCCTTTTCGTCGCAGAAATCCTCTACCAGATATCTGCCCACCAAACGCTCGCTCAAGGGTTCGATGGAGGCAGGTCCGGCGGTGATGCTGAAGATTTCCAGGCCTTCGGTAGTGCCGCAATCTTCTTCCCGGATAATGACCTCCTGGGAAACGTCCACCAGACGGCGGGTCAGGTAACCGGAGTCGGCGGTACGCAGAGCGGTGTCGGTCAGACCCTTGCGGGCGCCGCGGGAAGAAATGAAGTATTCCAGAATGTTCAGACCTTCGCGGTAGTTGGCGCGAATGGGAATTTCAATGGTTTTACCGGAGGTGTTGGCGATCAGGCCGCGCATACCGGCAAGCTGACGAATCTGGCTCATGGTGCCGCGGGCGCCGGAATCCGCCATCATGTAGATGGGGTTATAGCGGTCCAGATCGCGCTGCAGGGCGGCGGTGACGTCATCCGTGCACTTTTCCCAAGTGCGCAGCACGGCATTGTACCGCTCGGATTCTGCCAACAGGCCCTGATTGTATTCTTCGGTGATCTCGTCGATCTCCTCTTCGGCGGCACGGATGAATTCTGCCTTTTCCGGCGGAGTGGTGGCGTCTGCCACAGCCACAGTGATGCCGCTGATGGTAGAATATTTGTAGCCCTGAGACTTGATGGCGTCCAGCACCTCGGCAGTCTCCTCAGTGCCGTGGATCTTGATACAGCGCTCAATGATCTGTCCCAGTTGCTTCTTGCCCACCAGGAAATTGATCTCATACTCCAGAGCTCCCTCGGGCGTGGAACGGTCCACGTAGCCCAGATCCTGAGGAATAGAGCGGTTGAAGATCATTCTGCCCATGGTGGTCTCCACCAAACCGGTCAGAGGCGCACCGTTAAATTCCACCGTGCGGCGGACCTTGATCTTGGCCTGCAGGCTGATATATTTGGCGTCGTAGGCCATCAGGGCTTCTTCCATGCTGCGGAAGACTTTTCCTTCGCCCAGCTCGCCTTCCTTGTCCAAAGTCAGGTAGTAGGAACCCAGCACCATGTCCTGAGTGGGCACGGTGACAGGCTTGCCGTCAGAGGGCTTCAGCAAGTTGTTGGCCGCCAGCATCAGGAAGCGGGCTTCCGCCTGAGCTTCCGCCGACAGCGGGACGTGAACGGCCATCTGATCGCCGTCGAAGTCGGCGTTATAGGCGGTACACACCAGGGGGTGGAGTTTCATGGCACGGCCCTCGACCAGCACGGGCTCAAAGGCCTGAATGCCCAAACGGTGCAGGGTGGGCGCACGGTTCAGCAGAACGGGGTGATCTTTGATGACCACTTCCAGAGCGTCCCAAACTTCGGGCCTTGCCCGCTCTACGGACTTTCTGGCTGCCTTAATATTGCCCACCGCGCCGGTCTCCACCAGGCGCTTCATCACAAAGGGTTTAAACAGCTCCAGCGCCATCTCCTTGGGCAGACCACACTGGTACATTTTCAGTTCGGGACCGACCACGATAACGGAACGGCCGGAATAGTCCACGCGCTTGCCCAACAGGTTCTGGCGGAACCGTCCCTGCTTGCCCTTGAGCATGTCGGACAGGGACTTCAACGGGCGGTTGTTGGGGCCGGTGACAGGTCTGCCCCGGCGGCCGTTATCGATGAGAGCGTCCACTGCTTCCTGCAGCATACGCTTTTCGTTTCTCACGATGATGTCCGGCGCGCCCAGCTCCAAAAGACGCTTCAGGCGGTTATTCCGGTTGATGACCCGGCGGTACAGGTCATTCAGGTCGCTGGTGGCAAAGCGGCCGCCGTCTAGCTGGACCATGGGACGAATATCCGGAGGAATGACCGGCACGGCGTTTAAGACCATCCATTCCGGACGGTTGCCGGAAAGGCGGAAGGCCTCCACCACCTCAAGGCGCTTCAAGAGACGGACACGCTTCTGCCCGGAGGCTGCTTCCAGCTCCTCTTTCAGCTCCTGAGCCAGTTCCTCCACGTCCACTTCTGCCAGCAGCTTCTGGATGGCTTCCGCGCCCATTTCCGCCTGGAAGTCATCTTCGTACTTTTCTTTCAGGTCGCGGTATTCCTTTTCCGTCAGGGTCTGCATTTTCGACAGCTCCCGGACGTCGCCGGGATCGGTGACGATATACATTGCGAAATACAGCACTTTTTCCAGCACACGGGGGGACAGGTCGAGGATCAGGCTCATGCGGGAAGGGGTGCCCTTAAAATACCAGATATGAGAGACCGGGGCGGCCAACTCGATGTGGCCCATCCGCTCTCTCCTGACCTTGGCACGGGTGACTTCCACACCGCAGCGGTCGCAGACCTTGCCCTTGAAGCGGATGCGCTTATACTTGCCGCAATGGCATTCCCAGTCCTTGGTGGGCCCAAAAATGCGCTCGCAGAACAAGCCGTCACGCTCCGGCTTGAGCGTCCGGTAGTTGATGGTTTCCGGCTTTTTCACTTCGCCGTGGGACCATTCCCGTATCTGATCGGGAGAAGCAAGACCAATTTTAATTGATTCAAAGGTATTAAATTCCATAACCGTATCTCCTCCCTATTAGTCCAAATCGTCTTCGTCGTCCATGAGGTAGCTGTCTTCCTCGTCTTCGTCGTCCAGGAAGTCGTCATCCCCATCGTCCAGATCGTCATCGCTGTCGGACATCACGCCGTCCATCAGCAGGTCCTCAGCATCCTCCACGGAATAGCCGTCCAGATCGTCGGCGACAGTTTCCTCGTCGAACATGGCGCCGCCGCGGTTGAAGCCCATATCGTCATCGTCGTCAAAGTTCTGTTTCAGATCGATCTCCTCGTTGTTCTGATCCAGCACCTTCACATCCAGACCCAGGGACTGCAATTCCTTAATGAGCACCTTGAAGGACTCAGGAATGCCGGGAGTGGGGATATTCTGTCCCTTGACGATGGCCTCGTAGGTCTTGACACGGCCCACCACGTCATCGGACTTGACCGTCAAGATCTCCTGCAGGGTGTAGGCAGCGCCGTAGGCCTCCAGCGCCCAAACCTCCATTTCTCCGAAGCGCTGGCCGCCGAACTGGGCCTTGCCGCCCAAGGGCTGCTGGGTCACCAGAGAGTACGGGCCGGTGCTGCGGGCATGGATCTTATCGTCTACCAGATGGTGGAGCTTCAAATAATACATGTAGCCCACCGTCACGGGATTGTCGAAATATTCGCCGGTTCTGCCGTCTCTGAGCCAGAACTTGCCGTCTTCGTTCATGCCCACCATTTTCAAGCATTCCTGAATGTCGGATTCCTGAGCGCCGTCGAACACAGGGGTCATGATCTTCCAGCCAAGGGACTTAGCCGCCATGCCCAGATGGACTTCCAGCACCTGCCCGATATTCATACGGGAAGGCACGCCCAGGGGGTTTAAGACGATATCCAGCGGGGTGCCGTCGGGCAGGAAGGGCATTTCCTCCTCCGGCATGATGCGGCACACAACGCCCTTGTTGCCGTGGCGGCCTGCCATCTTGTCGCCCACAGAGATCTTTCTCTTCTGGGCAATGTAGCAGCGCACCACTTTATTGACGCCGGGAGACAGCTCGTCATGGCTGTTTTCCCGGGTGAACACGTCCACATCGATGACCACGCCGTATTCGCCGTGGGGCACACGGAGGGAGGTATCTCTCACCTCTCTGGCCTTTTCACCGAAAATGGCGCGGAGCAGGCGCTCCTCAGCGGTAAGCTCCGTCTCGCCCTTTGGCGTGACCTTGCCCACCAGAATATCGCCGGCACGGACGTCCGCGCCCACGCGGATGATGCCACGATCGTCCAAGTCCTTGAGCAAATCATCGTTGACATTGGGAATGTCGCGGGTGATCTCCTCCGGACCCAGCTTGGTATCTCTGGCCTCCATTTCGTACTCTTCGATATGGATGGAGGTGTACACGTCGTCCCGCACCATTCTTTCATTGAGCAGCACGGCGTCCTCGTAGTTGTAGCCTTCCCAGGTCATAAAGCCGATCAGCGCGTTGCGGCCCAAGGCGATCTCGCCGTTCTTGATGCCGGGGCCGTCGGCAATGACGTCGCCCTCCTCCACGCGCTCACCGATGGAGACCACGGGCACTTGATTGATACAGGTGCTCTGGTTGGAGCGCATGAACTTGATGATCTCATAATCGTCGATGTCGCCGTTGTCCGCCGTGACGCGCACCAGATCGGCGCTGACGGACTTGACCACGCCGCCCCGCTTTGCCAGCACGCACACGCCGGAATCCACGCCGGCCTTGTATTCCATGCCGGTGCCGATTAGGGGGCTTTCGGTTTTCAGAAGCGGCACTGCCTGACGCTGCTGGTTGGAGCCCATCAGCGCGCGGTTGGTGTCATCGTGCTCCAGGAAGGGGATCATGGCCGTGGCCACGGACACCACCATGCGGGGGGTAATGTCCATGTAATCCGCGCGGGAAGCTTCCACTTCCACGAATTCGTCCTTGTGACGGCCGACCACCTTGGCGCGGGCAAATCTGCCCTTTTCGTCCAGAGGCTCGTTGGCCTGAGCCACCACAAATTCGTCTTCCATGTCGGCGGTCATGTAGGTCACTTCATCGGTGACCACGCCGGTCTTCTTATTCACTTTGCGGAACGGCGCTTCGATAAAACCGTATTCATTGATACGGGCAAAGGTTGCCAAATAGGAGATCAGACCGATGTTGGGGCCTTCCGGCGTTTCCACAGGGCACATGCGTCCGTAGTGGGTGTAATGTACGTCACGGACCTCGAAACTGGCCCTGTCACGGGACAGACCGCCGGGGCCCAGAGCGGACAGACGGCGCTTGTGGGTCAGCTCCGCCAGGGGGTTGGTCTGATCCATAAACTGGGACAGCGGAGACGAACCGAAGAATTCCCGGATCGCCGCCACCACGGGACGAATATTGATGAGGGAATGAGGCGTGAGCTGCTCCTGATCCTGAGCCTGCAATGTCATACGTTCCCGGATCACGCGCTCCAAACGGGAGAAGCCGATGCGGAACTGATTCTGCAGCAGCTCGCCCACGGAACGGATCCGGCGGTTGCCCAAGTGATCGATATCGTCGGTGACGCCCAGGCCCACGGCCAGACAATTCATGTAGTTGACGGAGGCGAAAATGTCCTCCACCGTGATGTGGTTGGGGATCAGGTCCTTTTTGCGGGCCTTCAAGGCAGCCTTCAGGGCTTCCTCGTCCTCCCCTGTTTCCTCCAGAATTTCCTGCAGGACCTTAAAGCTCACCCGCTCGTTCAGGTCACACAATGCCTTGGCGTCGAAATTCACATATTTGGAAACGTCCACCATGCCGTTGGAGATGATCTTCACCTCTTTGCCGTTTACGGTGACTATGGCAAGGGTCACGCCGGCATCGTCCAGGGTGCGGGCCAGCTCTCTGTTCACGGTGGTGCCGGCCTCTGCCAGCACTTCGCCGGTGGCAGGACTGACAACGGGCTGGGACAGAGTCTGTCCCACAAGGCGGCCCTCCAAATTTAGCTTCTTATTATACTTATAGCGTCCCACACGGGACAGATCATATCTGCGGGAATCGAAGAACAGCCCGTGAATGTGAGACTGGGCGCTTTCGATGGTGGGCGGCTCGCTGGGGCGCAGCTTGCGGTAGATCTCGAACAGGGCTTCCTCCATGGTCTTGCAGGTGTCCTTTTCGATGGTGGCCCGCATTCTGTCATCGTCGCCGAAGAAATCCAAGAGCTGCTGGTCCGTGCCCAGACCCAGACAGCGCAGGAACACGGTGATGGGGATCTTCCTGTTCTTGTCGATGCGGACATAGAACACGTCGTTCACATCGTTTTCATACTCCAGCCACGCGCCGCGGTTGGGAATGATGGTGGAGCTGAACAGCTCTTTGCCGGAACGGTCGTACTCCATCTTATAGTATACGCCGGGGGAACGCACCAACTGGGAAACGATGACACGCTCCGCGCCGTTGATGACAAAGGTGCCGCTTTGGGTCATCAGGGGGAAATCGCCCATATAGACCTCGGACTCCTTGATCTCACCTGTCTCCTTATTGAGCAGACGAACAGTCACCCGAAGAGCGGCGGCATAGGTTGCATCTCGTTCCTTGCATTCCGATACACTGTAATTAGGCTTGTCATCCAGCTTGTAATCCACGAAATCGAGGACCAGATTGTCGTTGAAATCCGTAATGCCGGAAACGTCCTCAAAGACCTCTTTCAGGCCTTCGTTCAGGAACCACTTGTACGAGTCCTTTTGGACCTCGATCAGGTTCGGCATTTTCAGAACTTCCTCGATTTTGGAAAAGCTCATGCGAGTATTCTTGCCTAATTTTACCGGTTTCACATTCACCATTGGCACAGCCACTCCAATCTTTTCTTCATATTTGATTTTGCACTCGCGACCCTATGGGCGCACGGAACACCGCATAGCCTTTCGACAAAAAATCTCAGTTTTTCACAAATTGGGGCTTGATTCTTTGCCGAACCTGTGCTATAATTACAGAATCAATGGGGCATTCCTACCCATAATGATACAGTATATTATTCTATAACAGGATTTTCCTTTTGTCAAGCCTTTTTTGGCTTATTTTTTTTGCACTTTTTTTGAAATGTCATCTTTCCCGGGAAGCAGGACGTAAGAAACGTTTAAGAAAACGTAAGAAAAAGAAACTGTCTTTTTGCATTCGGCGCTGTTAGAATAAACAATTAGGAAACAGGAATTCGGAGGAGGACAGAGCATGAAAAAAGGAACGGAGATCATTTTTATACTCTTGGTTTTAGCGGTGTTGTGTGCGTGCGGAGGCGGAGGAAATGTCAAGGACGCAGCGATCGTGCCTGTTAAGTCCGACATTTACACGGAGAAAGAGATCGACGATGCGGCCAAAACTGCGATCAAGTATTTTAGGCGGGAATTTTCCGGGTGTACTTTAAAGGAAATCCAGTACATCGGCGATGACGCAAAAGACCGCTTCACGGGGTGGGCCGAACAGTACGGCGCTGACGAAGCCATTATCCTCATCTCCACTTTTGACGTGGACGCTTCCGGCGGAGACGGCTCTCTCAATCCCAACAGCACCTATACCAATTGGCAGTGGATTTTGGTGCGAGACGGCAAGAGCAACTGGCGGCACGTCACTCACGGCTACGGCTGATGCGTAGGGTAAACCGCAAAACAACGGTTCTTTCACGAAAGGAGTGATTTCATGGGAAGCATATGGCAGGGCGGTATCTGGACCGTCTTTACGCTCGTGTTCAGCGGCGGGCTTCTCCCCTTTGCTTACGTTCTTTTTTATATGTGCTGTGTCATAAGCGCCGGCCTTCAATTCCTGCTGCTGTCTCTGGTAAAGGGGCGGGCAAAATGGCTGTATTCGGCGCTTCTATTCCTTCTGATCCTGGCTGCGGAGATCACCAGCCGCTTTGCCTATAACTATGTACAATTTTTTGCCCTTTTGATCATCGGGTTCGGCGGCGCCTTGCTGATCGGCGCTGTTCTGGCGACTGTCATCTGGCGGATCGGTGCGCTTTTGAAAAGGAAGGCATGACCGCACTGCCAGCGAAAATACGGCATAAAACAGCAGAGGTAAGACTTTCGGTCTCATCTCTGCTGTTTTTTGTTTTGCTTTTTATATTCCAATGAAGTTTTCTCTTTGGGGAAACTTCGGGAAGATCGACTTCAGTCAATCTTCTGAGCAGCAAATCATTTTAAAATTGTAGGAATCCAGTTCCTTGCGGACGTTATTGGAAATTTCCTCGTAGATGCTGTGGAGCTTGCAGTGGGAGCGGCCGCAGCTATATTCCGCTTTCTGGCAGCGGCTGAGCATATAGGGGCCCTCCACCGATTCCACCACTTCTCTGAGGGTGATCTCCGCCGGAGACTTTGCCAGCGTGTAGCCGCCTTTCGCCCCCTTAAAGGATACCACCATGCCTTGAGCCACCAGATCCCGCAAAATTTTCAGGCAGAACCGGAGGGGCACCTGCATTTGATCCGAAATGGTTTTGGCGTCGCACCGCTCCGGGTTATTTGTCAAATATTCCACGATCCTGACGGCGTAATCCGCCTCTAATGTCATTACCATATGTTACTCCTTCATCACAGGAAAGCTATGAACCGCCGTGCCGCCGCTCTTAATCCAAAAAATCCTTGAGCCGCTTGCTCCGGCTGGGATGGCGCAGCTTTCTGAGAGCCTTCGCCTCGATCTGCCGGATGCGCTCTCTGGTCACGTTGAATTCCTTGCCCACTTCCTCCAGCGTTCGGGAGCGGCCGTCCTCCAGACCGAACCGGAGCCGCAGCACCTTTTCCTCTCTTGGAGTCAGAGAATCCAGCACGCTGTTCAGAGTTTCTTTCAACAAGGTATGAGAGGCAACATCCACCGGGGCGGGGGTGTCGTCGTCAGGAATGAAATCTCCCAAATGACTGTCCTCCTCCTCGCCGATGGGGGTCTCCATGGAGACGGGTTCCTGTGCCACCCGCATGATCTCCCGCACCTTGTCCACCGGCATTTCCAGCTCCACGGCGATCTCCTCGGCGCTGGGCTCTCTGCCGTTGGTGTGGAGCAGTTGGCTGGACACCTTTTTCACCTTATTGATGGTCTCCACCATGTGGACGGGAATGCGGATGGTTCTGGCCTGATCCGCAATGGCTCTGGTGATGGCCTGCCGGATCCACCAGGTGGCGTAGGTGGAGAATTTGAAGCCCTTGGTATAGTCGAATTTTTCCACGGCCTTGATGAGACCCAGATTGCCCTCCTGGATCAGATCCAGGAACTGCATGCCTCTACCCAAATAGCGCTTGGCGATGCTGACCACCAGACGGAGGTTCGCTTCGCTCAGCCGCTTTTTGGCGGCCTCGTCCCCTTCGGTGATGCGCACGGCCAGCTCCACCTCCTCCTCGGGGGTGAGCAGCGGCACTCTGCCGATCTCTTTCAGGTACACCTTGACCGGGTCGCCGATGGACACGCCGTCCACGCCCATGCTCAGGTCGGAATCGTCGGCGTTTTCCACTTCCTTGACCAGCTCGGCGTCGTCCAGTTGGATGTCGTCGAAATCCTCCACGATCTCCACGCCTTGAGATTCCAGAGAATCGTAGAATTTCTCCACCTGCTCCGGGTCGAATTCCAATTCTCCCAAAGCGTCCAGAATCTCCTTGGTACTGAGCTGACCCTTGTTTTTGCCGATCTCCAGCAGGTCCTTGATTACCGTTCTCTTATCGGGCTGTGCAGTAGTGCTCATCTTTACCATTCCTTTCTGTTCCCCGTTAAGGTTTTCCCGTCTTTCCCTTTTTCAATTCTTCCAAATATTTTTGCAGCTCCTCGTGAGAAGCGTTTTGAATGTTTTTGGGGTCCTTAAAGCCCCGTTCGTACAGCAAAATCCTGATGTATTCCTGCACATCATCCCATGTGGGAGGCGCTTCCCTCCGCACGGTGACGATCCGGGTCAACTCCGACAGCTCGTCCCCGGTCAGATCCTCTGAAAAATCGTTGAGCGAGACCTCGCCATGTATAGCTTTCCCCAACAAAATCCCGTATACTCTGCGATTCCAATCTGTCACGAACTTTTCGGGCGGCAATTTTTCTTGCAATTCTTTGGCCTTTTCCTGGTGGAGGAACAGGAACGCGATGACGCCTTCCTCCGCCAGAGCCGCCTTCAGATGGCCCTCCTTTTCCCGGTTAAACGGGGACTGGGCCGCCTGAATCTTCGTCTGGGAACGGATCAGCTCCCGCTTCTTCTTGCGGTTCTCCTGAGCGGCCAGACGGTTGGCGGAATCCAGAATACTGTCCCTGCCCACATCGGTCTCCCGGGAAAGACGGGCGGAATAGAGGTCCCGCTCCATCTTGTCCAGCTTGGAAACCACGTTTTCCAAGGCGTCCCTGAGATATCTGGATTTTCCGTCTGTGGTGGAAAGGTCATATTTGCTCCGGATTTTGTCCAACCGATACTCCACGTCGCTGCCGCCGGATTCTAAAAGCTGCTTGAAACGCAGAGGGCCGTCCTTCCCCTGAGACTTCATGAACTCGTCGGGGTCCTTGTTTCCCGGCACGGTGATGACTTTGACGAGGAGTCCGGTGTTTTTCAAAATGGGGATCGCCCGCTGGGTGGCCCGCTGTCCGGCTTCGTCGGAATCGTAGCAAATCACTACTTCGTCTGCATAGCGCCGCATGATACGGGCCTGCTCCTCCGTCAAAGATGTGCCCAGAGAGGCGATGGCGTTGGAAAAGCCCGCCCGGTGCAGGGCGATCACGTCCATGTAGCCCTCCGCCAAAATCAGTTGGCGGGAGTTGGAATCCTTGGCGAAATTCATGGCGAACAGTCCGCTGCTCTTGTGGTAGACCAGGGTATCGCCGGTGTTTATGTACTTTGGCTTTTCATCGGTGAGAATGCGCCCGCCGAAGGCCACCACGTTGCCCCGCAGGTCGAAAATGGGGAACATCACCCGGCTGCGGTAGCGGTCATAGGGATTCCCCCGCTGGGACATCCGGGCAACGTCCGCCGCCTGCATCTCCTCCTGAGTGTACCCCTTCCGGCGCAGATGGTTGACCAGAGCAAATCCGCTGTCCGGGGCATAGCCCAAGCCGAAATGGCGAATGGTCTTGGCGTCCAATCCGCGGCTTTTCAAATAGTCCAGTCCCGGCTTTCCCTCCGGAGTGGAAAGGGTGCTGTAAAAAAATCTTCCGGCCTCCCGGTTGATCTCCAGAATTCTGGTGCGCAGACGGGACATGCTGTCATCCACGCCGTCCTCCGGCACGGTCATGCCCGCCCGCTGGGCAAGCCACCGCACCGCGTCGGGAAAGGCCAAATTTTCCGCGTTCATCACAAACTGAAGCACGCCGCCGCCCTTGCCGCAGCCGAAGCAGTAAAAGGAATTGTTCTCGGGGTAAATGTTGAAGGACGGGGTCTTTTCGTTGTGAAAGGGACACAATCCCACCAGATTTTTCCCCCGGCGCTTCAGGTCCACGTAGGAGGAGGCGATATCGGCAATGGGACTTCTCTGGTCCAGCTCTTTTAAAAAGCTCTGGGGAATGGCCATTTTTCTCCTCCTTTCGGGTTATATCCTGTTTTCAGTCGGTGATATTCCAGGCTTTCGGAATAAACAGCTCCTGATAACAGGCCACGGCGTAGTGGTCGGTCATACCCGCCACATAGTCACAGGAGGCGATCTCTTTTCCTTCCTGCTCGGCGATCGTCTTCATGTAATCCGGCAGAAAATCGGGATTCAAAAAATGGGTGTAGAGGCTTTCGATAATGTGGGGGACCTTTTTTTCCTCGGCCTTGGCGTATTTGTTCAGATACACCGCCTGAAACATAAATGCATGCAGCTCCTCAAAGGCCCGCAACGCCGTATCGCCCATGGCGATATTCCCTTCGCCGCTGTGCTCCACAACGGCGCGGATCAGTGAAGTGATGCGCTTTGTCTTGGAAGTTCCCAGCACATCGGTGATGGTTTTGGGAATGTCCTCCTCCCGCAGCACCCCGGCGCGGATGGCGTCGTCGATGTCGTGGTTCATGTAGGCGATCTTATCCGCCCAGCGGATGATCCTTCCCTCGGCGGTAACGGCTTCCTCTCCCGAGGTATGGCACAGCATGGCATTTTTCACTTCATAAGTCAAATTCAGACCTCTGCCGTCCTTTTCCAGCCTGTCCACCACCCGGACGCTCTGCTCGTAGTGCCGGAACCCGCCGGGCACCAGATCGTTCAGGGCCCTCTCCCCCGCGTGGCCGAAAGGCGTGTGGCCCAAATCGTGGGCAAGGGACGCCGCTTCCGTCAAATCCTCGTTGAGCTGCAGAGCTCTGGCGATGGTGCGGGCGATCTGAGAAACCTCCAGCGTATGGGTGAGCCGAGTGCGGTAGTGATCGCCTTCCGGAGCCAAAAAAACTTGGGTCTTGTGCTTCAGACGGCGGAAGGACTTGCAGTGGATCACTCTGTCCCTGTCCCGCTGGTAGGGAGTGCGCAGATCGCATTCCGTTTCAGGCTTGTCCCTGCCCCGGGTCGCGTCAGAAAAAGCCGCATAGGGGGACAGCGTCTCCCGCTCTCTCTGCTGTGTCAATTCCCGGATCGTCATGCTCCAGCCTCCTTTTCCCGTATTCTGCCTAACTAAGGCAACAGGAGTTGAACCCGAACCGCCTCACGGCGGGCCTTTTGGCCGCTTTTTGTGCTTTCTTCTTTGACGGGCTAGCGTATTGTCAAGGCGTTTAACGCAATATCGGCGGAAATCTGCCCGCAAAAACCGACTTGGGTTCGACTCTCGTTGCCTATATATACGATTTTCTTCCGAAAATTACTTTTTGAAAAGTGAAATTTTTTCACATAAATTCAAAAAACCGCTTTCCCTGCTCCTGTAAAACGCATTTCCCGCTGGTGGCGTCCGCCAACCGCTTTGTGAGCGGACCCAAGGCTTCCGGCGCTATATGAAAATCGATGGTGACGTTTTCCAGAAATTCCGTGTTGTCGATGACGCCGCCGCATTCAGGAATGACCCCCTGCATTTTGCCGTAGAGGGAATAGTCGCAGGAAGCGGAAAGGAGCAGACATTCCCGCATGGTGATCTTCTGCGCCGCTGCCAAAGCGATGGTGGCCGTGTGGGAATAGGCGCGGATCAGCCCTCCCCCGCCCAAGAGAATGCCGCCGAAATAACGGGTGGCCACCACTACCACGTCGGTGACCCCGGATTTTTTCAGGGTGTCCATGACGGGAATCCCCGCCGTGCCCTGGGGTTCGCCGTCATCGGAAAAGCGCTGGATGCCGTTTTCCCGGAGAATGTAGGCGTACACGTTGTGGGAAGCGTCCCAGTACTTTGTTTTCAGGGCGCCGATAAAATCCAGCGCCTCCTGCTCGGTCTTCACCGGACGGCAAGTGCCGATAAACCGGGATTTTTTCTCGATAAATTCGTCCTGCCCTTCTGCTTTTACGGTGAGATATTCCATTCTTTTTATTGCTTTCGCGTCAGCGAAAGCCTCCTTTCTTCGGGAATTGTGGCTTTTGCTCGCAAAAGCCACAAAACCGCGATTGAAAACTTCGTTTTCAATCTGTCGCGCTTTCTTTCCATCCGAAATTTCAGCCTACAGCCCTTAAATAAACAATCGAGCGACGCTCCATGCGCCGCCCGATCGATTCGCTTCTTACTTCTTGTCATCTGTCATGCCGTAACGCTTCTTGAACATATCCACGCGTCCGCTGGTATCCACCAGCTTCTGCTTGCCCGTGAAGAACGGGTGGCACTTTGAACATATTTCGACTTTGATATCCTTCTTGGTGGAACGCGTCTTGATCACGTTGCCGCAAGCACAGGTGATGGTAGTCTCCTGATAGTCGGGATGTATATTCTGCTTCATCTTCGGTTTCACCTCTTTACGGGCAAAGAATAATTAGAGCTTAGTTACTATATCACATTCTTACCGAAATTGCAAGAAAAATTTCAAAAAGACCGCGTTTATCACTTTTACACGCTATTCCATTTCATGGCGCAGATATAAAAGCAGCTTTTTCTCCCGGCGGCTGACCTGAACCTGGGTCATGCCCAAAAGCCCGGCGGTGACGGTTTGGGTCTTGCCCTGAAAATAGCGGTAAAAAATCAGCTTTCTGTCCCGCTCCTCCAAGGTGAGGAGCAGGCTGTGCAAAGTCATGCGCTCTGTGACCCGCTCCTCCGGAGCGTCCACCGGAATTTCCAACTCCTCCTCCCCGGCGCTCAGGGACATCGGAGCCTTAGACACGCCTAAGGCCAGAGCGGTCTTTTCCGGGGACAGGTCCAGCTTTTCAGAGAGTTCCTGCACCGTGGGATCGCGGCCTGTTTCCTCCCGGAAGACGCTTTCCGCTTCTCTGGCCTGTCTGCCCAGCTCCTGCATGGTTCTGGACACCCGAAGGGCTCTGCCCTCCCGGAACAGCAGGCGCACTTCCCCTAAAATCACCGGCACGGCGTAGGTGGAAAATTTCACGCCCCGACCGCTGTCAAAATGCTCCGCCGCTTTCACCAGCCCCACGCATCCCGCCTGAAACAGGTCCTCATACTCCACGCCTTTCCCGGAAAACCGCTTGGCGCACAGGTGGACAAGCCCCAGATTTTCTTCGATGAAGCGCTCCTGCTCAGTGGTGGAGGTCATGGGGTTGTCTTGGGCTGAAAGAGCTTTGTCAGAGTGACGCTGGTGCCCTTGCCCGGGGAGGACGTGACCCGCACCCGGTCGCAAAAGCTCTGCATGACGGAAAAGCCCAAGCCCGCCCGTTCCTCGCCGCCGGTGGTGTACAGGGGTTCCATGGCCTTTTGGACGTCGGGAATGCCGCAGCCCTTGTCCCGGATGCGCACCACTGCCTTGCCGTTTTCAAAAAGTTTCACAGTTATGTAAACTAACCCGATCTCGTCCTGATACCCGTGGACGATGGCGTTGGTCACCGCTTCGGAAACGGCGGTTTTCAGCTCCGTCAGATCGGAGACGGTGGGGTCAAGTTGGGCCAAAAAGGCGGACACCGCCGCCCGTCCGAAGCTTTCGTTGACGGAATGAGACGGAAATACAAATTGCGTTTGATTCACAGGCTGTGCCATTATCCGGCCCTCCTTTCGATGGCGGCTACCGACTCGATGCCGGACAGCTCCACCATTTTGCTGAGATAGGGGGACAGTCCGCAGAGCACCACATGTCCCCGCCAAAAGCTGTACAGACGCACTCTGCCCAACACCAGCCCGATGCCGGAGCTGTCCATAAAGGGAACATTGGTAAAGTCCAGCCGCAGGCAGTAGGGCTTGAGTTTCTGGGAAGTGTCGTCGATGGTCTCCCGCATTTCCCGGGCGTTGTGGTGGTCGATCTCCCCGCTGAGCCGGGCAGTGAGCACACCGTCCTTGTAACTGAGTTGTACATTCATAAGGTATTTTCCTTTCCATATGATTTTCAAACGAATCAGACTGTAATAGCAGTTCGGCCGCCTTGAGCCACAAAAAATGATCCCGAAAGAACGGCTTGTCCGTCCTTTCGGGATCATTGTACAATTGTGAAAAGAAATATTTTGGAGAAGTCTGTCAGCCCCGGAGAAAACTTTCGCTAACTTATTGGAACGCTTTCAGGGATTCCTCGATCATGCGCACCTTTTCCCGGAGCTTTTCAGCGTTATCCTTCACGCCGTCGATAACCTTCTGGGGCGCTTTGCCGATAAAGGCTTCGTTTTGGAGCTTGGCTTCCGCGTTCTGGAGCTGCTTCTGAGCGCTTTCCAGCTCCTTTTGGAGACGGGCGGTCTCCGCGGCCTTGTCCACCAAATCGTCCATGGGCAGATATCCCTTGCAGGCTGCGGTCACCACGGTGACGGAACCCTCGCCCATTTCAAAGCCGCTTCCGATCTCCAACCCGCTGCAATAGGCCAGCCGGAGAATGGCTTCCCGCTCCGTCTCAAAGGCTTCGGGGGTTGCCGTCTCCACATACAAATGGGCTTTCTTGGAAGGCGGCACGTTCATTTCGCTGCGGCGGGTACGCACACCGGTGATCAGCTCCATGACCTTCTTCATCTCCCCTTCCTCCTTCGGGAAGGACAGTTTTTCTTCAAATTCCGGCCACTTGGCGACGATCAGCGCCTCTCCCTCGTGGGGCAGACTCTGCCAGATTTCTTCGGTGATGAAGGGCATAAAGGGGTGCAGGAGCTTCAATGTGTTGCTCAGCGTCCACACCAGCACCTGACGGGCATTCTGGGCGGAAACTTCGTCCTCGCCGTTCATGCGGATTTTCGCCAGCTCGATATACCAGTCGCAGAAATCGTCCCACAGGAAGTCGTAGAGCTTCGCCACCGCGATGCCCAACTCGAATTTGTCCATGTTCTCCGTGATCTCTTTTGTCACGGTCTGGAACCGGCCGACGATCCACTTGTCCTCCAGAGACAGGGTTTCCGGCAAGGCGCAGGGAACGTCTTTGCCGTCGATGTTCATGTGGATGAACCGGGCGGCGTTCCAAATTTTATTGGCAAAGTTCCGGCTGGCGGCCACCTTTTCATCGGAGAACCGCATATCGTTTCCGGGACTGTTGCCGGTGACCAGCGTAAAGCGGAGCGCGTCGGCGCCGTACTGGTCGATGACCTCCACCGGATCGATGCCGTTGCCAAGAGATTTGCTCATCTTCCTGCCCTGAGCGTCCCGGACAAGGCCGTGGAAGAACACCGTTTTAAAGGGAATATCCTTCATGTGCTCCAAACCGGAGAAGATCATTCTGGCCACCCAGAAGAAGATGATGTCGTAGCCCGTCACCAGGGTGTCGGTGGGATAGAAATATTTCAGTTCCTCCGTGTTCTCCGGCCAGCCTAAAGTCGAAAACGGCCACAGCGCCGAGGAGAACCAGGTGTCCAGGGTATCATTGTCCTGATGGAGGTGCTTCCCGCCGCACTTGGGGCAGGTGTCGAGATCCGTTTCGGAGACGATAGTTTCTCCGCAGTCCTCGCAGTACCAGGCGGGGATACGATGTCCCCACCAGAGCTGCCGGGAAATGCACCAATCCTTGATATTTTCCATCCAGTTGTAATAGATTTTGTCCATCCGCTCGGGGATAAAGTGGATCTCGCCGTTCTTCACCGCGTCCACGGCAGGCCTAGCCAGGGGTTCCATCTTCACGAACCACTGGGTGGAAACCCTGGGCTCCACCACGGTGTGGCAGCGGCAGCAGGTGCCCACATTGTGCTTGATGGGCTCGACCCTCACTAGATACCCGCCTGCTTCCAGATCCTTCACGATCTGCTTTCTGGCTTCCATGCCGGGCATACCTGCGTATTTGCCGCCGTTTTCGTTGATGACGCCGCCATCGTCCATCACGTTGACAATGGGCAGATCGT
>JAFLRP010000166.1 GCA_022511515.1 Acutalibacter sp. | reverse complement strand
TAAATGCGGCGGCGTGATGATGTACGGCTGGATCAGCCCCAAATCGTGGACAAGCCCGTCACCGTGGGGGGCGAGGTGTACCGCATCACCTGCTGTTCCATGGGAAATCCCCACTGCACCGTGTTTGTCAATTCCGTGGACAAGCTGAATTTGCAGGAGGTTGGGCCGAAATTTGAAAACGATCCTCTGTTCCCGGAGGGAGTCAACGCGGGCTTTGTGGAGGTCATCGACGACCACACCCTGAAAGCCCGAATTTGGGAGCGGGGCAGCGGAGAGACAAAGGCCTGCGGCACGGGCACCTGTGCCGCCGTAGTGGCCGCTACCCTCAACGGATTCTGCGAAAAAGGGCAGGATATCCGGGTGATCTTGAAGGGCGGCGAGCTGAAGATCAATTACACTGACGAGCGCGTCCTGATGACCGGCAACGCGGAGAAAATTTTCGACGGTGTAGTAGAGATCTAACTGAGTGAAATTCCTCTTTTCGGTGTATAAATGGCAGGGGTATCTGTGCGGTGCACGACCCCAAATCCGATACATTGAGAAAGGATCAATACAAAATGAAAAGAATCGTATTGCTGTTGTTGAGTGCTGTTTTATTGCTTTTGCTTTCCGCCTGCGGCGATGATTTTTCGCTCACCGAAGGGCTTTCTCCCGCCTTTCAGCCGGAAAGCGCACAGGAAAGCGTTTCTGAAGGCACGCCGTCAGTCCCGGCGATTGATGTGGAAGATGTGCCCAGTCAGGTGGAATCTCAGCTCGAAGACGAGTCGCTGCTGCTCCCGCCCATGGTGCGGGTGCGCTGGCAGGCGGGAGAATTCAGCGCCATGCTGCAGCTCCCGGAAAGCGGGCTCACCGCCTTTTGGGAATGTGCGGATGACCTGCTGGTCGAAGTAGACAGGCGGGAGGACGCTCCCAATGCGGACCCATTTTATGACCCGCTGGTTTCCAGTCCCTACTATTCCGGTCAGGAGGCACTTTTGGAGGACCTTTTCCGGTTCAGTGATGAGCTGCCTCAGCGGTTTTATTGGATCGATGAAGATACGGTCCGGGCGGCGTGGGAGATCGGCACATACCTTTCCGTGACCTGTCAGGACCGGGTGGCGCATTTTGACTGGAGTGGTCAAAATAGCGAAAATCTGGAAGTATTCGACCTGTTTCTGGCCATGAGCCCGGAGAAGGAACTGCCGGACTATGACGGGAACGCGAGATACCGCTATACCCCGGAAGGGGAGTGGAAAACTTTGGACGAACACCCCGGATTTGAGCTTTTGCAGGTGACAGGAGAGATGGTGGTCCAGCCGTTCAACAGCGCAGAACGTCTGCTGGCCAGGGGGACCAGCATGCCTGACTTCAGCCAGTACGAATAAACCATTTTGGGAGGAACGAAGATGAAACTGCCATTCATAAAAATGCACGGCTGCGGAAACGACTATATCTACTTTAACTGCTTTGAGGAGCCTGTGGAGGAGCCGGAAAAGCTGGCGGTCCGCCTTTCCGACAGGCACAAGGGCATCGGCGGCGATGGTATTATTCTCATCTGTCCCTCGGAAATCGCCGACGTGCAGATGAAAATGTACAATCTGGACGGCAGCGAGGGCAACATGTGCGGCAACGGCATCCGTTGCGTGGCGAAATTCGCCTATGATCACCACATTGCCCGAAAATCCCAATTGAAAATCGAAACGAAAAGCGGAATCAAAACCTGCGTCGTTCACGAAGAAAACGGCAAGGTCGCTTCCGTCACGGTGGATATGGGCAAGGCGATTTTGAACCCTGCGGAAATTCCCGTGAATTTGCCGGGGGACGTGATCGTCGATCAATCCGTCACGGTAGACGGCAAAGAATGGCACATCACCTGCGTTTCCATGGGAAATCCTCACTGCGTCATTTTCGGAGAGGACCCGGACACGCTGGAACTGGAAAAAATCGGGCCGAAATTTGAGAAAAATCCTCTGTTCCCCCAACAGGTGAACACGGAGTTTATCCAAGTGCTTGATACTCATACTCTGAAAATGCGGGTGTGGGAGCGGGGCAGCGGAGAGACCATGGCCTGCGGTACGGGCACTTGCGCCGCCGTGGTAGCCGCAACCCTGAACGGCTACTGTTCCAAGGGCGAGGACATTCTTGTCCATCTCCGGGGCGGCGATTTGGTAATCAATTACACCGACGACCGGGTCCTGATGACCGGCGAAGCGGTGGAGGTTTTTCAAGGAATCATTGAAGTTTGATCAATCATTGAGCAAAGGGGAGAATTAAGATGAAATTGAACGGCAATTTCCAAAAGCTTGGGCAAAGCTACCTGTTTGTCACCATAGCTAAAAAGGTGGCGGAATATACGGCGGCACACCCGGACAACAAGATCATCCGCATGGGCATCGGCGACGTGACTTTGCCCCTGGCTCCGGCGGTGGTGGAGGCCATGCACAAGGCGTCGGAGGAAATGGGAAAGAAGGAGACCTTCCGGGGCTATTCCCCGGACAGCAACGGCTACCCCTTCCTGCGGGAGGCCATCGCCGGGTATTATCAGAGCTTCGGCGTGAACGTGGACGCTTCCGAAGTCTTTGTGGGAGACGGCGCGAAAAGTGACGTGGGCAATGTCGTGGACCTGTTCGATGTGGACAACATCGTGCTGGTGCCTGATCCGGTTTACCCTGTTTACGTGGACACCAACGTGATCTCCGGACGGAAGATTGTCTACATGGAGGGGTGTGAAGAAAATGGTTTCCTTCCCATGCCGAAGGAGGACCACCCGGTGGACATCATCTATCTCTGCTCCCCCAACAATCCCACCGGCGCGGCGTACAACCGGGAACAGTTGAAAACCTGGGTGGACTACGCCCTCCGGCAGAAGGCGGTCATCCTGTACGACGCCGCTTACGAGTGCTTTGTGACGGAAGATCTGCCCCGCAGTATCTTTGAAATACCGGGCGCTGAGAAATGCGCCATTGAGTTCTGCTCTCTGTCTAAAACCGCCGGCTTTACGGGCATGCGCTGCGGTTACACGGTGATCAAAAAGGAATTTGTGGTGGACGGCGTGCAGGTTTCCGCCCTGTGGGAGCGGCGGCAGGGCTGCAAGTTCAACGGTGTCAGCTATATCACCCAGCGGGCTGCGGAAGCTGTCTTTACCCCCGAGGGACAGAAGCAGATCAAGGAGAATCTGGGTTACTACCGGCAGAATGCCAAGGTGATGGCGGACGCGTTTACAGAGATGGGCATCAAATTTACCGGCGGGAAGAACTCCCCCTACCTGTGGCTGAAATGCCCGGACGGCATGGATAGCTGGACCTATTTCGATTATCTTTTACATGAGGCGGAAATCGTGGGCACGCCCGGCGAGGGTTTTGGCAAAAACGGCGAGGGCTGGTTCCGCTTGACCGCTTTCGGTGACGCTGAAAAGACCAAGGAAGCCATGAAGCGAATGAAGTGCCTGAAAAAGTGAGGAAAAGTCTATGCTGGAGGAATTGAAAGAAAAAGTTTGGCGGGCAAATCTCTTATTGCCGGAGCACCGTCTTGTGACCTTCACCTGGGGCAATGTCAGCGGCGTCGACCGGGACAGCGGCGTGATGGCCATCAAGCCCAGCGGCGTGGAGTACGGCGAACTCACCCCCGACGACATGGTGCTTGTGGATATTGCGACCGGCAAAAAGGTGGAGGGCAAATGGAATCCCTCCTCCGACACCGCTACCCACTGCGAGTTGTACCGCAGCTTTGAAGGGATCGGCGGCGTTGTCCACACCCATAGCCGGTGGGCGACCACCTTCAGTCAGGCGGGCAGAGGCGTACCGCCTCTGGGCACCACCCACGGGGATTACTTCTACGGTGAAATTCCCTGTACCCGGAAAATGACAGCGGAAGAAATCCATGGGGAGTACGAGCTGGAAACGGGCAAGGTCATCGTGGAGACTTTTCAGGGAAAAAGCCCCCGGGACATTCCGGCGGTGCTGGTGCACAGCCACGGGCCGTTCACCTGGGGAACCGACCCGGAAAACGCCGTGCACAATGCCGTGGTGCTGGAGGAGCTTTGCTTTATGGCGTGGCACGCTTTGCAGTTGGATCCCGACCTGCCTCCCATGCAGCAGGAGCTTTTAGACAAGCATTATCTTCGCAAGCACGGCAAAGACGCATATTACGGGCAGTGAGGGCAGCTATCGCTGCCCAGGGAAAACTACAAAATCGTAATAAATTCTTCACATTGGGAACACGAAAACCGGATATTCTAAACTGGCAGAAACAGACCGTCCGGTCAAAATGGAGGAAAAAGCAATGAGACTACAAGTTGGGAAAAGAATCTTGGCGCTGATGCTGGCGCTGCTGGTGCTTGCCGCCTTTGCCGGCTGCGACCGCAAGCAGGAGGAATCCTCCGGCAGCTCACAGGAGGAGAGCAGCACGCCTGTATCCTCTCAGGTGCAGGATACAAATAATACCGGCAGTTACAACTACAGCGACGGAATTACGGCAGAGGGCTATTTTGAGGGCCTGACAGCGCTGGATTATGTGACGCTGCCGGACTATCGGAACATGGCGATCCCCGAGGATGTTTCCACCGTCTCCGATGCGGACCTGGAAAGCGAACTCAACAGCATGATGAGCGATTTTGCCACCTCTCAGCAGGTTACCGACCGGGCCGTAGAGGACGGGGACACGGTGAACATCGACTACGTGGGCAGTATTGACGGCGTGGAGTTTGACGGCGGGAATACCCGCGGCAACGGTACCACCGTCACCATCGGCGTGACAAACTATATCGACGATTTTCTGGAGCAGCTCATCGGGCATATGCCCGGGGAAACTTTCGACGTGAACGTCACCTTTCCGGAGAATTACGGCCAGCCGGACTTAAACGGCAAGGACGCGGTGTTCGTCACCACCATCAACTATATCCAGGACCAGACCATCCCGGAGCTTACGGACGATTTCGTGGCCAGCAACTGGAAGGAAAGCAACGGCTGGAACAATGTGAGTGACGCCAAGGAAGCGGTGAGAAACGACCTGCGCAATACCGCCGTCACCAATTACCTCTGGCAGGAGATTCAGGACCAGGCGGAGATCAAAGAGCTGCCGGAAACGCTCCTGCGCTTTCACGAGGGCTACATGGTGCAGTATTATGCGGAATTGGCAGCGCAGTACAACACCACGCTGGAGGATTTCCTCAACCAGCAGTTGAGCGTGGAGAGTGAGGAAGAGCTGATAAAGCAGAACACCAGCCTCATCGAAAGCAACGCCAAGTACAGCTTGATCGCTCAGGCTCTCAGCGAGGACATGAACGTCAAGCCCACCGTTGACGATTTGGCAGCATACCTTCTGAAGTCCATGAACATGTCGGATTATTCCAGTCTGGAGAAGTTCTACGGAATGCCCTATCTCCTGATGCTGACCAGAGAAAATATCGTTCTGGAAAAGCTGGGGGAAAGAGAGTGATTTTCCTGTTTTCCCCAATGGGTTCAGGGGGCGGCTTTTGAAATGACAAAAGGAGCCCCAATCGCCTTTGTTGGAATAAGATATGCAGTGAAAGAGAGAAGTCATTTTTCTTGAGATAGGCAAAAAAGTATGAAACGAATTTTACTGATCGCCACGGGCGGGACCATCGCCTCTCAAAAGACGTCTGTTGGGCTCATGCCGGAGCTTTCCCCCGAGACGCTCCTGCGCCATGTGCCGGACGCCGCGTCTTTTTGTCAGGTGGACACGGCTCAGCCTTTGAATTTGGACAGCACCAATATCCTGCCGGAGCATTGGCTGCTGATGGCAGAGGTCATCGAGAAGCATTACGGACAGTACGACGGCTTTGTCATCTGCCACGGCACGGACACGCTGGCCTATACGGCGGCGGCGCTGTCCTATTTGATCCGCCACACCAGAAAGCCCATCGTCCTCACCGGGGCCCAAAAGCCCATCGATTATGAGGACACCGACGCCCGCCAAAACCTGTTGGACAGCCTGCGTTATGCCTGTCACGGCGACAGCGGCGTGTGCATCGTGTTCGGCGGCCACGTGATCGCCGGCACCAGGGCGCGCAAAACGAGGACCAAAAGCTACAACGCCTTTTCCAGCATCAATTTTCCGGATTTGGCGGAGATCAGAGACCAGCGGGTAGTGCGGTTTCTTCCCTGTGCCGAGCAGGGGGAGCCGGAGTTCACCCACACCCTCAACACCAACGTGGTGCTCCTGAAATTGATCCCCGGACTGCCGGTGGAAGCCTTTTCCGCCGCCGGGAAGCTCTGCGACGGGCTGATCATCGAAAGCTACGGCGTAGGCGGCATTCCCGACCCCTACCTCAAAGAGTTGGACAATCTGGTGCAGATGGGCAAAACGGTGGTCATGGCCACGCAAGTGCCCCAGGAGGGCAGCGACCTGTCCGTGTATCAGGTGGGACATCGCTTGAAGGAGCGCTACCAGCTTTTAGAGCCCTACGATATGACGCTGGAATCCACCGTGACAAAACTCATGTGGGTCCTGGGCCAGTCCCAGGACAGGGACACGATCCGCCGTCTGTTTTATACGCCCATCAATTACGATTTGTTGTTCTAGTCTGCTTATGACACAAAAAAGGGCTCTCCCGTGAAAAGGGAGAGCCTTTCTCAATTTTTCTGTTTAATCCTGATTGGGCGGCAGGGGAGGTTCGTGCTGCATAATTTCCGGCTTGCCCACGTATTCCATGTGGGGGTAGATGGTTTTCATAAACTCGTCGGGGAAATAGGTGTCCAGAAACACCCGCACCCCATTGTCGGCGGGAATGTTGTTGATCCGCTCCGACTGCCGGTAGATTGCCGCAGCGGAAATGGCCATGTCCGCCGCCATGAACAAGGAAACAGCCACAGTCAGGGGTTTGCCCACCCTTTTCGGGATTTTCTGAATGAGCCGGGAGAGGAACGGGTACAGGTCCTTGACCCACACGAGCCCCAGAATTCCCCAGAAGAAAGAGTAGAGCAGGTTAGTCCGGCCGCTGATGTTCAGCATGGAATCGCTGTATTCCCAGGAGACCATGCCGAAAGCAGCCTGTTGGAAAAAGCTGCACAAATACTCGAATGCCCCGCCGATCACCATGCTGGCCAGAAAAATCAGGAAATCCTTCTGATTGTACATTTTGCGAAGGATCAAAGTGAGCGCCACCGCGCCGAAGCCATAGACCAGAATAAAGGGGCCGAATACCACGCTGACCCGCCATTCCAGCAGATGGGGCGGGACGATGATGGCATAGATGGTCTCCAGCGCGAAGCCCACCACATTGCCGATCATGAAGATCCAAAAGAGCTTCCCGTAGCAGAGTCCAAAGGCAAAGGGCTTTTCGGCGTTTTCCGGCAGAGTTTCCTCATAGGCGGCAACGGCGGCTTCATCCCGGCGGCGCAGGGCTTCCGTGGAGCGGCGGCGAATAATGTTGATATTCTGCCGCAGCGCTTCCAGTTGCTCATTGTGCCGCAGGGACTGCAGATCCGGGAAAGCCTTCAGCAAACGGCGGTGCAGGGGGTTGGCGTGAAGAATTTCCTCGTACTTTGCCTTGAGCTGTTGGACTTCCTCCTGCCAGTTCTGCTCCGCAAGGCGTTCTTCCAGCAGAGACGCCCCGGCGTACAGCTCCTCGCCCAGCTTATCCGATCCGGACCTCAGCCTTTCGGTAATGCGTTCCAGATGCTTCAGCTTTCTGTTCAGGCCGATGATGGCCACCACCGTGACGGTAAAATCGGCAAACGCCAACGACAGCAGCACAGCTAAAATGATCCAGCCTGCCATGCGGGGGACGAAAGAAACGAGATACCGGGAGAAAGGCATAACCAGCCCTACCACCGCCGTCCCGGCAAAGGCCCAAAGGATGGAAAACCGCAGGCAGATATAGCCGTTCAGATTGTGGGGTTCATTGGAATAGTCCCACCATTTTTGATGAAAGACCTTTTCCAGCAAAAACCCGGCAAACCACTCCAGCCCGGACCCCACCAGCATACTGCCGATGAGCAGGGCGGGAATATTGTGATGGAACGGGCGCAGGCAGAAGTCGATGAGCACCACGCCGAAACCGTAAATGGGACACAGCGGCCCGCTCAAAAATCCCCGGTTGACAAATCGCTTTTCGAGAAAGGCGGCGTACACCACTTCCGCACACCAGCCCAAAAAGGCATAAATAAAGAAGCACCACAAATATGTATACATGAATCTTTTCCTCAGCCGGAAGCTCCGGTATTTCCCTCTCTCAATCATTTAGACCCGCAAAAGGCATTTTAGCAAATTCCAAGACGGGTGTAAAGCGCTTTCTTCTATCCCAATTATTCAGAAGTTCGTCCTAAACGAACTTCAGGGAGATAGCCTTTAGGCTATCTCCTGAGCGCCTCCGGCAGGGCTTCAATGATGTCGGTGGGCAGCATGGAGCGCATTCCCAGTTTTTTCGCGCACAAGTCGCCGGCAAGTCCGTGGAGGTATACGCCGGAAACGGCGGCCTCAAATGGGGGAATGCCCTGAGCCGCAAAGGAGGCGATCATTCCCGCCAGCACATCGCCTGCGCCGCCCTTTGCCATGCCCGGGTTTCCGGTGGGATTCACAGCGCACCGGCCGTCGGGGGACGCGATGACCGTGGCGGCGCCCTTGAGCGCCACTACCGCCCCGGTCTCTCTGGCCTTTTCTCTGGCAGCGCCCAACCGGTCCGCCTGAATTTCCGGGATACTGTCCCCGCAGAGCCGGGCCATTTCCCCGGGGTGGGGAGTGAGGATCAGGGGCGCTTCCACTTCCTCCAAAATACCGGGCTGCCCGGCGGCGAAATTCAAGGCGTCCGCGTCCGCGATCAGCGGCACGGTGCAGCGGGAAAAGATGGGCGGGCAAAGACGTTTCGCCCCGTCTCCCAGTCCGCAGCCCACGAGACAGGCGGTGGCTTTTTCCATGGCGTCGTTCAGGCGTTCCTCCGCTTCTCTGCCGTGATTTTCCCAGTCCAACACGGTGAAAACGGCTTCCGGTACGGCCCCAGCCAGCATGGGGTAAATACTCTTGTCCACGGCGATGTGCAGAAGTCCCACGCCGCAGCGCAGAGCGGCCCTTGCCGCCATCACGCAGGCCCCCGCCATGCCGTAGCTGCCGCAGACTAGGAGGAGCCTGCCCAGCGTTCCCTTGTTGCTTTGAGGGTCCAATTCTTTCAAACAGCTTTTGACAAAATCGTCGTCTGTTTCAAAAAATTTCGTCTCCGCCGCCTCCAGCAAAACTGGGGAAATACCCACCTGCCGCACCACCGTCTCCCCGCAGTATTCCTTGGCGGGATAGGAGCAATTGGCCGGCTTTTTTCCGGTGAAAGTCACGGTGACGTCCGCCCGGAACGCTCCTGCGGCAATGCGCCCGGTATCGCATACGGCGCCGCTGGGCAGATCGGCGGAAATTTTCAGGCAGTCCCGGCGGTTGGCGAGGTCCAAAAAATCCAGTCCGTCCCCGGAAAACTCTCCCCGGAAGCTGAACCCGAACACGCAGTCCAAAATCACGTCCGCCCGCTCCAACGCGGCAGCGGCTTCCTCCCGCCGGCTTTGCAGGTTCAGCACCATGACCTCCTCAGGCATGGCAAAAAACGCGGACTTGGCAAGGGAAGATTCCGGCTGACCTTGGATCAGCAAGATCGTACAGTCCATTCCGTGCTCCGATAAATGCCGGGCGCAGACAAAGCCGTCCCCGCCGTTATTTCCTTTTCCGCAAAGCAGCACGGCGTGGTTGCCCGCAGCGGGACGGCAGCGGTTCTCCGTTTCCTCCGCCAGAGCGCGCCCTGCGTTTTCCATCAATGCGGACAGCGATACGCCCGAGCGCTCCGCCATTCCCTCCAAACGCTGCATTTCTTCTTTGCAAAACAATTTCATAAGTGCCGCCCCTTTCCGTGTTCCGGGTTCCTTTCCCAAGTCCTTGACAGACAAAAGAAGTTCTGATAGAATCATACCAGCAAATAGTCTTCGGGGCAAGGTGAAATTCCTGACCGGCAGTAAAAGGTAATGAGAATTGCCTAAAGTCTGCGAGCGGCGGCGCGTCCGCTGTTGAACCGGTGTGATTCCGGTACCGACGGTACAGTCCGGATGAGAGAAGATCATAGGGAAACTTATGGGATTATTCCGCGGTTTCCCGGCTTTTCCCGGAGGTTTTTTTGACCCCCGGTTTTTTGTTTTTACGAAGCTTTTTGCGAATCATTACTTTTTCCTAAGAAAGGATCTGATGAGATGCAAAAGAGATTCAACGCAAGAAAATTGGCGGTCACGGCGGTGTTGGGGGGCGTGGGCACGGTCCTGATGTTCCTGAGTTTCAGCACCCCGGTGATCCCCTCCTTTATCAAGCTGGACTTTTCCGAGCTGCCCGCCTTGATCGCGGCGTTCAGCATGGGGCCTTTGTCCGGTGTGATCGTCTGTCTGATCAAGAATCTGCTCAACGCGATCGGCACCTCCACCGCCGGAGCGGGAGAGCTCTGCAATTTCCTGATGGGCGTCACCTTTGTGCTGCCCGCCGGTTTACTCTACAAGAGAAATAAGACCTTGAAGGGCGCAGTCATCGCTTCCCTTGTGGGGGCGGCGGCCATGGCGGTATGCAGTCTGCCCATCAATTATTTTATCAGCTATCCGGCGTATACGCTGTTTTTGGGGTTCCAAACGGAAGCCATTCTGGACCTGTACCGGCTGATCAACCCCAACGTAAAGACCCTGTTTGAGGCTCTGCTCTGGTTCAACGTGCCCTTTACCTTCTTCAAGGGCCTGTGCGACGTGGTGCTGACGTTCCTGGTATACAAGCGGCTTTCGCCCGTCCTGAAAAAATTCGCAAATATTTAAGGGAAATACTTGACATTTCCGAAAAGGCAGGGTATAATCACACTTGCTGTAATGGCGACAATAAAGTAGGAGCTGAAATTGGCGGTCGAATCTTCGGCGGCCGAATCTTCGACTTCTCACCCGTGCGGTTCCGTCCGACACAGGTCAATATCGAAGCAGGGCAGGGAACGTCGTATTTGAGCGGCTTTTGGCAACTCAAAGCGTGCGGACATAGCCTTTGTATCGGAATTGATTGCGGGCGGAGATTTCTGCCCGCTTTTTTGTGGGCGCAAGCGCTCTTGATGAGCGCTGGAAAAACGGGGATTCGGGAATTCTGATGGAGGTGCTTACCGATTAGCAACAAAGAACTGCAAATCAACGAACAGATCCGTGACAAAGAGCTTCGCGTGGTGGATTCCGACGGCTCGCAGCTGGGCATCATGTCCCTGCAGCAGGCGCTGGATCTGGCGGAGCAGCGGAATCTCGACTTGGTGAAAATCGCTCCCCAGGCAAAGCCCCCGGTGTGCAAGATCATCGACTACGGCAAATACCGGTTCGAGCAGTCGAAACGGGAAAAGGAGCAGCGGAAGAATCAGCGAGTCGTTGAGATCAAGGAAGTACGGCTTTCTCTCAATATCGACACCCATGATTTTGAGACAAAGAAGAACCATGCTGTCCGCTTTATTTCCGAAGGGAATAAAGTGAAGGCTTCCATTCGTTTCCGTGGAAGGGAAATGGGTCATCCCGAGCTGGGACAGGAGATCATGCGCCGGTTTGCCGAGGCCATGAGTGACGTCGCCAACGTGGAAAAGGCCCCGAAGCTGGAGGGTAGGACCATGCTGATGTTCCTTGCCCCCAAGCCTGCCAAATAACGTAAAATTTTAAGGAGGACTGCAACATGCCGAAGCTGAAAACACACAGCGGTGCCAAAAAGCGCTTCAAGCTGTCAAAAAATGGAAAAGTGATCCGTGGTCATGCCTATACCAGCCACTTGCTGAACGGTCACGGCAAGACCCCCAAGGTCAAGCGTCATGCCCGGGGCACGGTGGTGACGGATAAGACCAACACCGCCGCTGTCAAGCGGATGCTGCCCTACAAATAAGAGCACGGGACGTTTCAAAATTCTGTTTTTGACCATAAGAAAGGATGAAGAACCATGGCCAGAGTTAAGGGCGCATTGATGACGCGCAAGAGAAGAAAGAAAGTATTGAAGCTCGCCAAGGGCTATTGGGGTTCCAAGAGCCGCCATTTTAAAATGGCAAAGCAGGCTGTGATGAAGTCCGGCAACTATGCCTATATCGGACGCAAGCAGCGCAAGAGAGATTTCCGCCGCCTGTGGATCACCAGAATTTCCGCAGCCTGCCATATGAACGACATCAACTATTCCACCTTTATGAACGGTTTGAAGAAGGCCGGCGTGACCTTGAACCGGAAGATGCTTTCCGAAATCGCCATCGCCGACCCGGCTGCTTTCACCGCATTGGTGGAAAAGGCAAAGGCAGCCCTATAAAAAGCTGGAGTTGCGCCTGAGGCTTTTCGCCTTAGGCGTTTCCCTTTATGGGGGCCGGTTCTTGCGGGCATATTTCCGCCGATTCTGCGTCAAGCGCCTTGACAATACACCAGGTATTCCCTGCGGCGCTTGCCTTGCCTCGACGAAAATCTGCTCCGCAATAACTACTGCGCACCTCACAGCAAAGAACGTTGTGAGGCAACTTGGGCCCACCGTTGCCCAGAATTTCCCGAAGAAAGGGAGGTGTCGCCATGGAGAAGAAAAGTGAAAACCGGATCACCAGCCGGCAGAATCCGCTCATTCGCCGGGCGGCTGCCTTGCTTCGTGACGGACAAGAGCGAAGGGAACAGGGGCGCTTCCTCTGCGAGGGCGCCCGGCTATGCCGCGACGCCGTGCTGTCCGGGATCGAAATTGAGACCTGCTTCTACACCGAACAGGCCGAAAAGAGGTACGGCGAGTACCTCGCTCCCATTCTGGCAGTCTGTCAGGAACACTACGAGATAGAGGAGCACGTGGCGGCGCTGCTGTCCTCTACCAGAGCCTCTCAAGGCGTGTACTGTGCCTGCCGTATTCCGGCGCGGCTGGGACGATCTTGCTCAGAAGCCGATTTCGCTGGACGCAACCTGCTGGTGCTGGAAAGTTTGCAGGACCCCGGCAATCTGGGGACCGTTCTGCGGACGGCGGAAGCGTTGGGCGTGGAGGAAATCGTCCTTCTGGGACAGTGCGCAGACGTGCTGTCGCCCAAGGTTTTGCGGGCGTCCATGGGGGCGGTGTTCCGGGGGAAATTGGTTCTGGAATCAGACGCAGAAGAATTATGTAAACTTCTCAAAGAGCAAAACTATCTGCTTCACGCCGCCGTACCGGACAGGGCTGCAAGAGAAATCACAGCGGTAGATTTTTTCACCGGCCGTCACGCGGTGTTCATCGGCAACGAGGGGAACGGGCTGTCGGAACGGGCCCTGGCCCTGTGCGATGACCGGGTGACCATTCCCATGGAAGGCAGGGCGGAATCCTTAAACGCTTCCGCCGCAGCTACCATTTTGCTGTGGGAGATGCGCAGGAGTTCGTCCGAGGGACGAGCTCCGCAAAGTTTCCCTGCGGGGAAACTTTTGAAAGGTGGAGAAGGCTATGGATAAACGAGCCTATTGGATCTGGGTGCAGCAGGCTTTCGGCGCTGCCAGCAGGAAGCCCTGTTTGCTCCGGTCCCAATACAAGGGCGGACTGGAGGAATTCTACCGGGGCGGGCCCAAGCTCTGGAATACCCGGCGGGATTTGACTGACCGGGAAACCGCCGCTTTACGGGATTTCAGCATTCAGCAGGCGGAAGCCCGGTTGGAATACGCGGACAAAGTGGGTTGGCAGGTGCTGACGCCGGAGTGTGAGAAATATCCCGAGCTGCTGAGGAATATTTCTGATCCTCCTGCGGTACTGTATCTAAAGGGCACTATGCCGGATCTGGATCAAATGCTGTCCATCGGCGTTGCCGGGGCGAGAAAAGCCACCGACGCCTCTCTGGATACTGCCAAAAAGTTCGGATATCAGTTGGCTGCGGGCAATGCCTGTGTGGTTTCCGGCGGAGCGGTGGGCGTGGATTCCGCCGCCCTCACCGGGGCGCTGAGCATTCCCGGATCGAAGGTCATCAGCGTGCTGCCCGTTTCTCTGGACAGCACCTACATCACCCAAAATGCCAAGCTGCGGAAAATGATCGTTTCTCACGGCGGCGCGCTTCTCACGGAATACTTTTCGCTCAGCAGTCCGTTGTACGATACCTTCCGGGAGCGAAATCGGCTGATTACCGGGCTGAGCCGCGGTGTGCTGCTGATTCAGGCGGCAAAAAAGGGCGGTACCATCAGCTATGCCACCCACGCGCTGGATCAGGATCGGGATGTGTTCGTCTATCCCGGTCCGCCGGGTGCAGGAGCTTCCGCTCCGGAATTTGCCGGCAGCAGGGCGCTGATCGCGGACGGCGCCCGGGCAGTGACCTGCGGCGAGGATATTCTGGCAGATTACAAAACGGATGGGCAAGCACCGGTTATTCTGCCGATCAATGACCTGTTCGACGACCTACGCCTAAATTTTTCAGACCACCCGGAACCCACCCCTGCCTTGGCGGATGTGACTTCCCGCCTCTCTCCTCAGGCGAAGCAGGTGTTGGAAGCTCTGGGAACAGTGCCGCTGGCCGTTGCCGAACTGGCGGATAAGACCGGACTTCCGGCTTCCTCTCTTCTGGGAATACTGACAGAGCTGGAATTGGAAGAGCTGGCCGAATCCCTGCCCGGAAAGCGCTATCGGAGAGGTTACTAAAATTCTTAAAAGGAATTATATTCTTTGGAAAATCATGTAAAATAATATAGTTTACGGTTTTGCAACAGAAAGGAAGGATTTTGAATGTCAAAGCTCGTGATTGTGGAATCACCTTCCAAGGCTAAGACGATCCAAAAATATCTGGGAGACGGGTATGAAGTCATTGCCTCCATGGGCCATGTGCGCGATCTCCCTCAGGCGCGGCTCAGCGTGGACATTAAGGACAATTTCGCGCCGAAATACAGCATCATCAAGGGAAAGGAAAAGCTGGTCAGGGAGCTGAAAGAGGCCGCTGCCAATTCCGACGGCGTGCTGCTTGCCACCGACCCTGATCGGGAGGGCGAGGCCATCTCCTGGCACCTGGCCTATCTCCTGGGATTGGACGAAAACGCCCAGGATAGAGTGACCTTCAATGAAATCACCCGCACCGGTGTGGAGGAGGGCATGGCCCACCCCAGAGCCATCGATCTGGATCTTGTCAATGCCCAGCAGGCACGGCGTATTCTGGACCGGCTGGTGGGATATACGCTCAGTCCCTTTTTGGCAAAGACCATCCGCCGGGGCTTGTCCGCCGGACGGGTGCAGTCTGTGGCGGTCCGTATGGTGGTGGACAGAGAAGAAGAGATCAGAAGCTTCAAGCCCGAGGAATACTGGAGCATCGACGCAAAGCTGACCGCTCCCCCCTCCAAGGCGGTGTTTGCGGCGGCATTTTACGGCGACGAAAAGGGCGAGATCAACATCACCTCTCAGCAGGAATCCGACAAGCTTTTCGCGGAGCTGGAAAAAGAGGAATTCGTTGTGGGTACGGTGAAGAAAGGCAAGAAAAACCGTTCCCCCGCGCCGCCCTTTATCACTTCTACTTTGCAGCAGGAAGCCTCCCGAAAGCTGGGCTTCCAAGCAAGGCGCACCATGAAGGCCGCTCAGGAGCTGTACGAAGGCGTGGAAATCAAGGGACAGGGTTCCATGGGTCTCATCACCTATATGAGAACGGACTCTCTGCGCATTTCTGAAGACGCCATCAGGGATGCCGCCGCCTATATCAAGGAGCGGTGGGGCGAGAAGTATCTGCCTGCCCAGCCCCGGCGTTTTAAGTCCCGGGCCAACGCCCAGGACGGCCACGAGGCCATTCGTCCCGCCACGATCAGCATCACGCCGGACATGGTGAAGGGATCCCTGACGGGAGATCAATACAAGCTTTATAAGCTGATCTGGGAGCGCTTTATCGCCTGCCAGATGGCAAATTGCGTGCAGAATACCACTCAGGCCACTATCAACGCCGGAAAGTACATTTTCAAGGCGTCCGGCTTCAACGTGGCCTTCGACGGTTTTACGGTCCTATATGAGGAGAGCAGCGAGGAAGAGGAAAAGGCCGGGAAGGACCTGCCTGCGTTGAAGGTGGGCATGACCCTGAAGGTGAAAGACCTGAAGGGCAACCAGCACTTCACCCAGCCCCCGCCCCGGTATACAGAGGCTTCCCTCATTAAAACGCTGGAGGAAAACGGTATCGGTCGTCCTTCCACCTATGCCGCCACCATCTCCACCATCACAAGCAGAGAATACGTAGCCCGGGACGGCAAAGCCTTTAAGCCCACCGAACTGGGAGAGGTCATCACCAAGCTGATGAAAGAGCGCTTCCCCGAAATCGTCAACGTGAAATTTACCGCCAAGGTAGAGGATGAGCTGGACGCTGTCCAGCGGGGCGACGAGCCTTGGGTAGAGACATTGAGCCGCTTCTACGAGGGCTTTGATAAAAGCGTCCAGAAAGCCAAAAAGGAAATGGACGGCGTGAAGATCCATCTGAAAGAGGACGAGACCGACGAAGTCTGCGAGAAATGCGGCAGACCCATGGTCATCAAGGTGGGCAGATACGGCAAATTCATGGCCTGCTCCGGCTACCCGGAATGCAAGAACGTGAAGAAGATCATCAACGACACCGGCGCGGAATGCCCCAAATGCGGCGGGAAGATCATCCAGAGAAAGTCCAAGCGGGGCAGAGTGTTCTACGGCTGCTCGGAATATCCCAAATGCGATTTCGTCTCCTGGGACCCGCCCTCAAAGGAAAAGTGCCCTGTCTGCGGCAAGACATTGCTGCAGAAGAAGGGCAAGGACAAGACGCTGTATTGCGTGACGGAGGGCTGCAGCTTCTCCGGGAAAACAGCAGAGGAATAAAGTTGCCGAGCATGAATCAGGATAGGATCACAGTCATCGGCGGGGGTCTGGCAGGGGCGGAAGCCGCCTGGCAGGCAGCCCAGCGGGGCGTGCCGGTAGTGCTCGTTGAAATGAAGCCCCAAAAGTTTTCTCCCGCTCATAAAAGCGCCGGCTTTGCAGAGCTGATCTGCTCCAATTCCCTGAAAGCCGCCCGGCTGGACAGCGCTGCCGGACTGTTGAAAGAGGAAATGCGCCGGCTGGGCTCTCTGCTCACGGACTGCGCGGAGCAGACAAAGGTCCCGGCTGGGGGCGCTTTGGCGGTGGATCGGGACGAATTTTCCCGGCTTGCCACCGAAAAA
>JAFLRP010000165.1 GCA_022511515.1 Acutalibacter sp. | reverse complement strand
GGACAAACTCAGCAAAGTCGGCCCACTTCGCGTCACAGGTCTCCCCCTCTTGAAATGTCACATCGTCCAGGGAGACATTGAGTCTGACGCCGTAGTCCCGGCCCAGATAGGGCCATGCGCAGGAACCTCCCAAAAAGGTCAGTTGTTCCTCTGTGACGGTGATCCCGGTTTCTTCAAAGAGCTCCCGGATCACCGCGTGCTCAGGATTTTCCCCTGCCTGCACGTGACCGGCGGGATTTTCCCATTTTCCGGGGGCGTAGCTCTTTTCCATACTGCGCTTGGTCAGGAACAGCCTGCCCCTGCTGTCCATGATCCAAATGCCCACCGCCATGCGGTATTCGCCCTCTTGCAAGGGTGCTTCTTTCAGCACGACCTTCCCGGTAGGATTGCCGGTTCGGTCGTAAACGTCGATTTTTTCTTCCATACGGTCCCCCGCTTCTATTTTAGCTTTCCCGCTTCCAGCGCCCGCTTTCCGATATCCTTCCGGACCATGGCGCCCTCAAAGCTGATTTTTTCCACAGCGGCGTAGGCATGATCCAACGCCTGCTGCAGAGTATCGCCCATGGCGGTGATCCCCAGCACCCGTCCGCCGTTGGTGAGGAACTTATCTCCCTCACATTTCGTCCCGGCATGGTAGACCGTGGCTCCCTCCACCTGACCGTTTTCGTCCAGCCCGTGGATTTCCAGCCCCTTCGGGTAGCTGCCGGGATAGCCGCCGCTTGCCATGACCACGCAGGCACAGGGTTTTGGGGACCATTCGACGGAAATTTCCGACAGGCGCTCCTCCGCCACGGCACAGACGATTTCCGCGAAATCCGTCTGCAACCGGGGCAAGACCACTTGCGTCTCCGGATCGCCGAACCGGGAATTGTACTCGATGACTTTTGGACCGTCCGGGGTGATCATCAAGCCGAAATAGAGACAGCCCTTGAATTTTCTTTCCTCGGCGTTCATGGCGTTCACGGTAGGCAGGAAAATCTGCTCCATACACTCTGCCGCCACTTCCTCCGTGTAGAACGGGTTGGGGCTCACCGTTCCCATGCCGCCGGTGTTGAGGCCCTTGTCGCCGTCGTAGGCCCGCTTGTGGTCCATGGAGGACACCATGGGCACCAAGGTTTTCCCGTCGGTAAAGGCCAGCACGGATACCTCCGGACCGGTGAGGAATTCCTCCACCACCACCTGATTGCCGGAATCGCCGAATTTTTTGTCTTCCAGAATGGCGTGGAGGGTATCTTCGGCCTCCTGCTCATTCCCGGCGATGATGACGCCCTTGCCCAAGGCAAGGCCGTCCGCCTTGATGACCACCGGATATTTTTGCCTGTCCCGCACGTAGGCAAGTGCCTTTTCCGCACTGTGGAACACCTGATATTCCGCCGTGGGAATGCCGTGCTGCTTCATCATATTTTTGGCAAAAACCTTGCTGCTCTCGATTTCCGCCGCCCGGGCATTGGGGCCGAAGCAGGGGATACCGGCAGCTTCCAAAAAGTCAACCATGCCGGCGGCCAGGGGGTCGTCAGGAGCCACGAACACAAAATCGATGTTCCGCTCCCTGACAAGGTTCAGCATGCCATCCTTGTCCATGGCGTTGACGGGCACGCACTCCGCGTCCTGGGAAATGCCGCCGTTGCCGGGGGCGCAGTAGAGTTTCTCCACCTTGGGGCTTTCCTTCAATTTCCGGACAATGGCGTGTTCCCTGCCGCCGCTGCCGATCACTAAGATTTTCATAGGGTTCACCTTCCTCGGAAATCATAGGGGATCAATGGTGGAACAGGCGGATGCCGGTAAAGGCCATGGCGATATCGTACTTGTCGCAGGTGGCGATGACGTTGTCATCCCGAATGGACCCGCCGGGCTGGGCGATGAATTCCACACCGCTCTTTCTGGCCCGTTCAATGTTGTCGCCGAAGGGGAAGAATGCATCGCTCCCCAGCGCCACGCCGGACATGGTGTCAAGCCACGTGCGGCGCTCTTCCCGGGTGAAAACCTCCGGCTTCTCGGTAAAGAACTGTTCCCACTGGCCGTCCGCCAGCACGTCCATATACTCGTCGGAAATGTACACGTCGATGGTGTTGTCCCGATCGGGGCGGCGGATGTCCGGGCGGAAAGGCAGCTCCAGCACCTTGGGGCACTGACGGAGATACCAGTGGTCCGCCTTATCTCCGGCCAATCTGGTGCAGTGGACGCGGCTCTGCTGGCCCGCCCCCACGCCGATGGCCTGTCCGTTTTTCACGTAGCACACGGAATTGGACTGGGTGTATTTCAGGGTGATGAGGGACACGATCAAGTCCCGCTTGGCTTCTTCGGTCAAGGTCTTGTTCTTCGTGGGCAGATTTTGCAGAAGTTCACCGTCGATCTTCAGCTCGTTTCTGCCCTGCTCAAAGGTGATGCCGAACACGTCCTTGTGCTCCACCGGAGCGGGAACGTAATCCGGGTCGATCTGCACCACGTTGTAATTGCCCTTGCGCTTGGTTTTGAGAATTGCCAGCGCCTCCTCGGTATAGCCGGGAGCGATGACGCCGTCGGAGACTTCTCTTGCCAGCAGGGTGGCGGTCTCCTTGTCGCACACATCGGAGAGAGCCGCCCAGTCGCCGTAGGAGGACATTCTGTCGGCGCCTCTCGCCGCCGCATAGGCGGAAGCCAAGGGAGACAGCTCCAAATCGTCCACAAAGTAGATTTTTTTCAGGGTGTCGCTTAGGGGCACATACACCGCCGCGCCGGCAGGGCTCACGTGCTTGAAAGAAGCCGCCGCAGGCAGGCCGGTGGCCGCTTTCAGCTCCTTGACCAACTGCCAGCTATTGAGCGCGTCCAGAAAATTGATATAGCCGGGGTTGCCGTTCAAGACCGTGACGGGCAGCTCCGCCCCGTCCTTCATGAAAATTTTTGAGGGCTTCTGATTGGGATTGCAGCCGTATTTTAAGAGAATTTCGTTTGCCATGATAATCCGCCTTTCTTACCTATTGAAGATTACTGGTTCTTATTGACGATGCGGGTTTCCATCCCGCCGGTTTCCAAGTCGATATACCGCACGAAGAGAGAGACTTTGTTGTCCTCGTTCAGCGCGTTCCACAGGGCATTGGTGAATTCGTCAATGCCGCCGGACAGTGCGACAGGCGTGGGCTCGCCTTCAAAGGAAGGCACCGGGTCGCCGTCGCCTTCATAGGTGTGAATGAAGTGCCCCAGTCCGGCCTTCGGCGTATATTCAAAGAAATGCCGCTGGGCAAAATTCTCGTCGCCGTCAATGCTCTTCAAAATGGACAGCTTGTAAGTATAGTCCCCTTTGCCGTATTCCAAAATGCCGGAAATGCGGGGCGTTAAAATGGGCGGGTCGGGCTCAAAGGTCCGGGTGCGCAGGGCTTCCTCAAAAGTTTTGCCCGCTTTCAGGAAATCCGCCACCGTGTCGGTCTGGTCGCCGTTGGTGACGATCATACCGCCCGGGAACATCCGCACAGGGAAGTAAATGACCAGAGACGGGTCGGAAAGCAGCGCCGGATCGAAGGCTTTCGTCCGCAGATTGTCCCCCTCCGCCTCAAACACCCGGTTGCGGCTGTTGACGCTGCGCCCCATGATGAAATAGGCGGTCACAGCATGTTTTCCGTCTTCGCTCTTGCCGATGACGATCCCCCTGCCGGGATAGGAATTGGAACGCAGATTTTCAAAAAGATTTTCAGCTTTCATAGTGTTTCTCCTTCCCCTTTATCGCTGATATATACCACACCGTTTTCCACGGTGAGCTTTCCTTCGCAGAACAGGGACACCGCTTGCGGCAGCAGCTTCCATTCCGCTTCCTCCATCACCCGCTTTTGCAGAATTTCCGGAGTGTCGCCTTCCTTTACTTCCACCGCTTTTTGCAGCACGATGGGCCCGCCGTCGCAGACTTCGTTGACGAAATGGACCGTGGCGCCGGTGACTTTCACTCCCCGGGCAAGCGCCGCCTCATGGACGTGAAGTCCGTAATATCCTTTGCCGCCGAAAGCGGGCAGCAGCGCCGGATGAACGTTTAAAATGCGGTTTGGAAACGCCCGGACGAAATTCTCCCCGGTAATGGTGAGAAAGCCCGCCAGCACCACCAGATCCACATTTCGCTCGTTCAGCGCGTCGATGAGCGCCTGGCTGTAGCTGTCCACGTCGGGGTAGTCCTTCCTGCACAGGGCAAAGGCTTCAATGCCGGCACTTTTCGCTCGTTCCAGCGCGAAAGCGTCCGCTCGGCTCGCGATCACTACCCGCAGCGCGCCGTTTTTCAGCTCTCCGGCATTCTGGGCGTCAATGAGCTTTTGGAGATTGGTGCCGCCGCCGGACACCAGCACACCGATATTCAGCACAGCACGACCCCCTCATTGCCCTCGGTCACTTCGCCGAGGATCACCGCTTTTTCTCCGGCGGCTTCCACAGCGTTCGCGGCCGCTTGGGCACTTTCCCTGGACACCGCCATGACCATGCCGACACCCATGTTGAAGGTGTTGTACATATCGTGCTCCGGGATATTGCCCGTCTTTTGCAGCAGCGGGAAAATGGGCGGCGTCGGAATGGCGGATTTTTCCACCTTTGCCGTCAGCCCCTCTTTCATCATGCGGGGAATGTTTTCGTAAAATCCGCCGCCGGTGATGTGAGAGATGGCTTTCACTTCCGCCGCTTCCATAGCGGCCAGAACGGCCTTCACATAGATACGGGTGGGCGTGAGCAGCGTCTCGCCCAGCGTGCCGCCCAGTTCCATAAAATGCTTACCGATGTTTGATTCACTCAAACCGAATACTCTGCGCACCAAGGAAAAACCGTTGGAATGCAAGCCGGAAGAGCAAAGCCCGATGAGCACGTCCCCCGCCTGCAATTTGCTGCCGTCGATGGCTTTCGGCTTGTCCACGATACCTACAGTGAATCCGGCCAGATCGTAATCGGCCTCCGCCATCATACCGGGGTGCTCGGCGGTCTCTCCGCCGATGAGGGCGCAGCCCGCCTGAACGCAGCCCTCCGCCACGCCTGCCACGATCTGGGCAATCTTCTCCGGAATATTTTTCCCACAGGCGATGTAGTCCAGGAAAAACAGGGGTTTTGCCCCGCAGCAGATCACGTCGTTGACGCACATGGCCACGGCGTCGATGCCGATGGTGTCGTGCTTATCGAGGAGCATGGCAACCTTCAGTTTCGTGCCTACCCCGTCTGTGCCGGACACCAGCACCGGCTCTGCCATGCCGGAAAAATCCGGGGCAAAAAGCCCGCCGAACCCGCCAATCCCGGAAACCACGCCGGGAATCATGGTGCGCGCAATGTGCTCTTTCATGAGCTCCACCGAGCGGTAACCCGCAGTCACATCCACGCCCGCCGCCTTATAGCTGTCGCTGTAGCTTTTCATTGCAGCATCTCCTTCCAACCTTTTCAAAATAGACGGAAAGGCAGCGCCAAAATTGGCGTTGCCCGTTTGGAATCGCTTAAATTGCCCAGTTGCCGTTCTTGAAGATCTGGACTTTCTTCCCGTCTCTGGTGTAGCCAGTAATGTTCAGCTCCTTAGAGCCGATCATGAAGTCCACATGGATCAGGGAATCGTTGATGCCCTTCTCCTGAAGCTCCTCCTCGCTCATATTTTCAAAGCCCACCACGGTCTCGTTGAAGCCCCTGCCCAGCGCCACATGGCAAGCGGCGTTCTCGTCAAACAGGGTATTGTAGAACAGGATGCCGGAGTTGGAGATGGGAGAATTGTCCGGCACTAAGGCCAGCTCACCCAGCATGGCGGCGCCCTCGTCCATATGGATCATGTGCTCCAGAAGTTCCTGTCCCTGCTCGGCCTTGACGGAAACCGCCTTGCCGTCCTTGAACGTGATGGAGAACTTGTCGATGAGATTGCCCTGATAGGACAGAGGCAGCGTCGCCACCAGCGTGCCCTCGCACTTGCCCCGCATGGGAGAGATAAAGACCTCTTCCGTGGGCATGTTGGGGTTGTAGAAAATGCCGCTCGGGAGGGTGTCTCCGCCGCCCATCCAGCGGGTGCCGGGAATGAGCCAGCACTTGAAATCCGTGCCGTTCTTGCTCTCATAATGGAGATAATCCAGATTCAGGGCGTTCAGCTTTTCGCTTTTCTCGTGCAATGTCTTGTTGTGCTTGTCCCACTCGGCAACGGGGTCGTTGTCCGCCGTGACGCGAACAGACTGCAGAATGGCATTCCACAACTTTTCTACCGCCGCGCCGGGACGTTCGTTCGGGAACACCTTCTTCGCCCACTTCTTGGAGGGCACGGCCACGATGGTCCACTGGTATTTGTTGTCCATCTTCTCCCGGAAGGGCTTCAAGACCTTTCCTCTGGCAGCACCGGACTTCTGCAGCTTTGCAATGTTGATCCCCTTGAGCCCGTCCGGGTCGGAGGAGGAGATGTGGATCATGGCAGGCAGGGTGTCCACCATGTGCTGCATTTTTTCGATTTCCCATTTCTCCACCTTGGAGAGCTGGGTCACTGTCTGATGGCGGTAGTGGAGCTTCGTCAGGGACTGGTCTCCCCAGTTCACCATGACCCACTTTGCCCCGGCGCGGTAGGCCTCTTCCGCCACCATTTCGGCAAACTCATGCTGCTCCACCTCGGCGGAGATCACGCAGCCCTGGCCCTTTTGCACGTTTGCGCCGCTTCTCACCGCCAGTTTGGCGTACTTTCTCATGACTGTTTTTTTCATATTTTTTACCTTGCCTTTCTTCGGCAGCCGCCCGCCGAAACCATATGTGAAACTTTCAAAGAGTTCCCGATTTTACAGCTCCGCGAGCTTTTCCTGTAAGGCAGCGTCCTTTTTTGCCACGCCTTCGGCCATTTCTTTCTTCATGGCGGAGAGTTTGTCCGCAAGTTCCGAGTCGGAAAGGGCCAGCATCTGCGCCGCCAGAATGGCAGCGTTATCCGCGCCGTCGATGGCGACAGTGGCAACGGGAATGCCGGAAGGCATCTGCACCGTGGCCAAAAGGGCGTCCAGTCCGTCCAGCGTGGAGGACTTCACCGGAATGCCGATGACCGGCAGCGTGGTGTGAGCTGCCAGCACGCCCGCCAAATGGGCGGCCTTTCCTGCGGCGGCGATAATGACGCCGAAGCCGTTCTCCGCCGCGTTCTTGGAAAATTCCGCCGCCGCTTCCGGCGTGCGGTGAGCGGACATCACATGGACCTCCGCAGGAATTCCAAAGGTTTTCAGCCGTTTGACAGCAGGCGCGACCACAGGAAGATCGCTGTCGCTGCCCATGATAACAGCTACTTTTTTCTGCATATTTTCCACCTCTCTTTGGGAATTGCGCATTTCAATTTCGAAAGTTTCCCTTGGGAAACTTTCAGAGGTTGACCGCAGGTCAAACTCTTGCGGAGACAAAATTGCCGCCATCGCCTACGGCGGCAAAAGCCGCAAAACCGGGAGTTTGATAATTTATTATCAAACTCCTTACCAGCTCCAGTCGGTGCCGTCTTCCAGCTTACAGTAAATATGTTTCACACCCAGCACCTGCCGGAACAGCTCCGAAACGGCGCTTCCGTAGGCAGAGGCGTCCTCGCTTGCGGCAGAGCCGTAGATCATGGTCTTCACCATGACGATGGGCCCCTCCTGCTCCCCGCCGAACCACATCCGGCAGCGGTCGGTAAAGGAGATCATCAGAACGCCTTCGCTTTTGCCGGGGATCAGGGAAATCACCTTTCCCAGTTCCGTTTTCAGCTCCTGCTCCTGCGCGGGAGTGATCTCACAGCTTGCTTTGACATCGATAAACGGCATATTTTTTACCCTTCCTTCGGTGCGGGGGCTGCTTGGAGACAATCGTGCCGGACCCCCGGAAAATACAGCTTCATTCTAACATGAAAGAAAAGAAACGGCAAGACTTTGCGCCCCTATTGCACCCCGGAAAACAGGAAAATTTTTTCTTTTTTCTTCCACAACTTTTGGTAATTTTGCGGCACAAAATTACACTTCAGCTCCCGTTTGCCCAAATACCGTTATCCCACTTTCTGCATTTCGCGCGTTCCGGTTTCCGCCCTTTTCGCAGTGCTGCTGCGCGCGATTTGTTTTTTTAGGGGGCTTCGCCCCCTAAAAAACCTGCCGAAAATCGCAAGCTATCTGCGTAGTAATGGGGTTATGGGGGAGACAAAAGTTCGTCGTCAAGCGAACTTTTGCGCAACACGGGTAGAAACCGGCAGTAACAGACGGTTTTCTATCACTTGCGTTTTCCAGCCACAAAAAGCGGGACTTCCCGCTCCATGCAGAAAGTCCCGCCAAAATCAGCTTATTCTATTGTGCTGTATTTCCTATTTCCTTTACTTCTTGGACGCGCCGTCGCCGTCCTTCATCAGCTCTTTCAGAGAGACCGCCAGTCCGGCAAGTCCCTGAATGTTGGAGGGCACGATGATCTTGGTGGCCTTGCCGTCCGCCGCCTTTTCAAAGGCTTCCAGGCTCTTCAGGGCGATGACCTGTTCGCCGGGATTCGCCTCGTTCATCAGCTTGACCGCTTCCGCTCTGGCCCGCTGGACGGTGAGGATGGCTTCCGCTTCGCCTTGAGCTTCTCTGATTTTTGTCTCTTTCACAGCGTCTGCCCGCAGCACGGCAGATTCTTTCTGGCCTTCCGCGATCAGAATCGCGCTGCGCTTTTCGCCCTCGGCGTCCAGAATTTTCGCACGGCGCTCGCGCTCGGCCTTCATCTGCTTCTCCATGGAATCCTGAATTTCCTTGGGCGGAATGATATTTTTCAGCTCTACGCGGTTGACCTTGATGCCCCAGGGATCGGTGGCCTCGTCCAAAATCACCCGGATCTTGGAGTTGATCACGTCACGGGAAGTCAGGGTGTGGTCCAGCTCCATTTCGCCGATGATGTTGCGCAGGGTGGTGGCGCTCAAATTCTCAATGGCGGAAATGGGGTTCTCTACGCCATAAGCATAGAGCTTGGGGTCGGTGATCTGAAAATAGACAACGGTGTCGATCTGCATGGTCACGTTGTCCTTAGTGATGACCGGCTGGGGCGGGAAATCGATGACCTGCTCTTTCAGACTCACCTTTCGGGCAATACGGTCGATAAAGGGAATTTTGATATGCAGTCCCGTGCCCCAGGCAGAATGGAACGCGCCCAAGCGCTCCACCACAAAGGCGTGGGCCTGCGGGACGATCTTGATATTGGCGATGATGACCGCCAGCACAAAAATGACCAGTACCACTACAACAAAAACCGTGGCGATTGCTTCCAATTCAATCATATAGAATCTCCTTTCTTTTGGAGTAACGAGAGCTTCACGCCCTCAATGCGCTCTACAATGACGGTCTCCCCGCTGAGAATGACCGCGCTTTCCTCCACAGACCGGGCAGCCCAGTTGTTCCCCATCACCGTGACCCTGCCGGTAGCCAGAAGATTGTTGATATCCTCTGTCACCAGAGCAGTACGTCCCACCGCCATATCGGCGTTGGTGCTTTCCGTTTTCTTTTTCTGAAAGCGGTCGGCAAGCGGGCGGGTAATGACCAGAGCCAAAGCGGACACCAAGAGAAATAGCCCGATCTGCAGGCCCACCGATCCGCCCAGTAGACTGGCGATCAGCGCTGCCAAACCGCCGGGCACGAACCAGATGGACACCAGCGCCGGAACTGCCGCCTCCACGATGGCCGCAAGGATCGTCACGCCCAGCCAGATGTACTCCATCACTGAGTCATCACCTCTTTTTGTTTTTGAGGACTTTTCCGCGAATTTTCCTCAGGTTTATTATACAATACTCTGCGAAAAAACGCAAGAAAAGTCAGAAAAAGGAAAGAATTGACGGCGAGGGAAATTTTTGGGGTCTTCTTTTGCGATTTTGTGATATACTCTACCTATCGATTTATCTTTCCCCCTATTTCCAAAACATATGTCTTTCGGAGGGCTTCATGAACTATAATCATATTTTTCCCGGCACATTTCTTGCCCGCCCCAACCGCTTTATCGCCCATGTGGAGATCGGCGGGGAAATTTGCGTTTGCCACGTGAAAAACACCGGGCGCTGCCGGGAGCTGTTAGTCCCCGGCGCGAAGGTCTACGCGGAGGAAAGCGAAAATCCCCTGAGGAAAACGAAATACGACCTGATTGCCGTAGAGAAGAGGAATTCTCCTCTGGGCGAAATCCTCATCAACATGGACAGCCAGGCGCCCAACAAGGCGGCGCAGGAATTTCTGCCGAAACTGATTCCGGGGCTCACGTTACTGCGCCCGGAGACAGTCTGGGGCAATTCCCGGTTCGATTTTTACGCCGAAACCGATACCCTTGATAAATGGTTTCTAGAAGTCAAAGGCGTGACTTTGGAGGAAAGCGGCGTGGCCCGCTTCCCCGATGCTCCCACCGAGCGGGGCGTGAAGCACCTGATGGAACTCTGCCGGTGCGTGCAGGAGGGCTATCATGCCGGGGTGCTGTTCGTCATTCAGATGAAGGGCGTTTCCCGGTTTGAGCCGAATGAAGCCACCGACCCGAAATTCTCCGAAGCCCTGCGCCATGCCGCCGAACAGGGCGTCAAAATCTTTGCCTACGACTGCCTCGTCACCCCCGATTCCATGATTGTGGATTCCCCCGTGCCCATCAATTTGTGAAAAAATTTTAGAAAATCTGTAACCCTCCGCCCCAAACGGTGCTTCATAGAGTGAAGGCCTTCCATTTTGAAGGAAAGGAGAGAAAAGCATGGAAGACGGCAAGATCGTAGAGCTTTACCTACGCCGGGACGAAACGGCCATCGGGCAAACTGCCGACAAGTACGGCAGCCGCCTGCGCGCTCTGGCTTACGGCATTGTCCGGGACAATCAGACCGCCGAGGAATGTGAAAACGACACCTACCTGAAAGCTTGGGATTCCATTCCGCCCCATGAGCCGAGGGACTACTTTTACGCCTTTCTGGCACGGATCGCCCGCCACATCTCCCTGAATTTCTGCCGGGATCGCAGCCGCCTGAAGCGCAGCGCCTTTCTCTGCGAGCTGACGGCAGAGATGGAGGAATGTATTCCATCTCCCGACGACGCCCAGTGCAGAATGGACGAGCTGGCCTTCGGGGAGGCCCTGAACGGATTTCTCCGCACGCTGAGTGAGGAAAAACGGAATCTTTTCGTCCGCCGGTACTGGTATCTGGATTCCATTTCCGACCTTTCCAAGCGTTTTTCTCTGTCCGAAAGCAACGTGAAAACCACGCTCTACCGCTGTCGAAACCGGCTGCGGAAGCATTTGGAAAAGGAGGGCTACACTCTATGAGGGGCGAAGAATTTTTAGAGAAACTGGAACTGATCGACCCCGCTTTCGTAGAAGCGGCGGAGGTCGTACCGTATAAAAAGAAAATCGTCTGGGTCAAGTGGGCTGCCGCGGCGGCTTGTCTGTGTCTTGTGCTAGCGGGGGCATTTGGGCTGTCCCAAGGCGATCAAATCGATCCGCTCCCGAGCGCGAGCAGCGAAATAAAAACCGAAACCGACCCCCCATTCAAAGATACGGCGGAAAAGGACAGCCACACGAATACCCTGCAAATGTGGCACGAAGGATATCGGGCGGAGGACTATTTCAAATTCTGCGACACGGCAGAGGAAGCCACAGAGCAGAACATGGATTATGCTATCGATGCTCTCAAATGGCAAACGAGAGATTTTGCAGATTGGCGTGAGAAACTGGAACGGGCCGGAGTGATTCCTGTCATCAATTCTCACCGGGAATTCAACTTGCAGGCTCGCTATGACGATTTCGGAAACCTGTATGCTGTGACGCTTCTGTGGAGCATCAGGGGCGACACCATAGAGGAATACAGCGACCTGACGGTGACCGTGGGGCACGAGGAAGTGGAGATGATCCGCTGCTGCATTGAAGTCGGGGTGGACGATGATGGCAATGTGCTGGAACCGACCGTGACGGTCACCGAACGGGACGGCGTGCAGATTGTTGCCCGAGGCGGAGAAAATACGGGGAAGACATTGACCTTTCAGAATGAAAACGGGTGGTATCAAATTTCCGGGTCGTGGAACGACAGCTACCAGCCGGTAGCGGAATTGCTGGATTGGTTCTGGGAACACCCCCTCGACTTGGAACAATTCCCCATGGAATCCGGAGACGAATACTCCCTTGCGTCCTTTGAAGAAATGTCAGATGCTTTCCGAGGAATCCTTCCCGATTTTGATGCCCTCGGCTTCTCCCAAGAGGAGACCGGCTCCGGCCTCGTTTTGAAAAACGGCATGCCCGTCCGTTTTGAGGGGCGGTACAGAAAGGAAACGACCGTGACCTGGTGTATCGCCGCCGAACCGGGTTTCTACGAACTGGAGGGGTGCTTGGGAGATTTGGAGACACTTACTCGGGAGCAGGTCTTTTCCGCTCTGGAAGAAGATTGGAAAATAGAGTTTCTGCAGGACGGTCTGCTCGTTACGGTTTATCCAGACGATCCTAATGACCCAGCCGAAGCATGGGAGCTCATTGAGTCACTGCAGCAAAAACAAGAGTAATATTCCCTGATAAACACAAAGGGTGAAGCTCCCCGCTTCACCCTTTTCTTAGTCTCATTTAGTTTACATAATTTTAGTTAACATAATTCATCACTTCTTCTGATCTGCGGACTTTGATTCAGATTTCATGGTCAAAGAAATCCGCTTCTTTTGCTCATCGATCTCCTTCACCGTGACCTCCACCACGTCCCCTACCGAAAGGACTTCGGAGGGGTGGCGGATATAGCGGTTGGCGATTTGGGAGATGTGCAAAAGCCCGTCCTGATGGACGCCAATATCCACGAACGCGCCGAAATCCACCACGTTCCGCACCGTGCCGGACAGCTTCATGCCGGGCTTCAAGTCCGAAAGCTCCATTACGTCTGTGCGCAAGAGGGGCGGGGGCAGCTCGTCTCTGGGGTCCCGCCCGGGCTTTTGCAGCTCCGCCGCGATGTCTTTCAGGGTGGGCAATCCCACGCCGCAGACCTCCGCCGCTTTCGGCAAGCCGTATTCTTTCAATCGCTGATCCAGCTCGGACAGCGCGCCGATATCCTCCTCCTTGTAGCCGCACAGGGCAAGAAGTTTCTTCGCCGCGTCGTAGGATTCCGGGTGCACCGCCGTGTGATCCAGCACGTTTTCGCTTTCCTGCACCCGCAGAAAGCCCGCGCACTGTTCAAAGGCCTTGGGGCCCAATTTAGGTACCTTCAAAAGCTCTTTTCTGGTGCGAAAACTGCCGTTTTCCTCCCGGTAGGCCGCCACATTCTTCGCCACTGCCGGGGTGATGCCCGCCACTCTGCGCAGCAAACTGGGGGACGCGGTGTTCAGGTCCACGCCGGTGGCGTTGACGCAGTCCTCCACCACGCCGTCCAAGGCTTCGGAAAGCCGCGCTTGGGGCATGTCGTGCTGGTACTGCCCCACGCCGATGGCCTTGGGGTCAATTTTTACCAGCTCCGCCAGAGGGTCCTGCAATCTCCGGGCGATGGACACGGCGGAGCGCAGGGACACGTCAAAATCCGGGAATTCCTCCGCCCCCAATTTGGACGCGGAATACACGGAAGCCCCGGCCTCGCTGACCACCATATAAGCGCAGTTCCCGCCGTATTCCTTCAAGAACTCGCTGACAAACAGCTCCGATTCCCGCCCGGCGGTGCCGTTGCCGATGGCCACGCAGGTCACGTGATGGGCGTCGAACAGCCGGCGCAGCACCCGCTTGGATTCCTCGATTTTGTTGTGGGGCTTGGTGGGATAGATGACCGCCGTTTCCAGCACTTTGCCGGTGCCGTCCACCACCGCCAGCTTGCATCCGGTACGGTAGGCGGGGTCAAAGCCCAGCGTCACCTGATTCTTTACCGGCGGCTGCATGAGCAGAGACCGGAGATTCAGGGAAAAGGTGCGAATGGCCTGCTCGTCGGCCTGTTCGGTCAACTCATTCCGGATTTCCCGCTCCAGCGAGGGGAAAATGAGCCTGCCCCAAGCGTCTTCCGCCACTTCGCTCAAGAGTTCCTGAAAGGGATTCTGCCGGGAAACGGATTCCTCCAGAATGACTTGTCCCGCGCCCCATTCCCCGGGGCGGACGGACACTTTCAGCATTTCCTCCCGCTCTCCCCTGTCCATGGCAAGGATTTGGTGGCTCTGCAGACGGCGAAGGGGCTCTTCAAATTCGTAATAAATGCGGTACACCGTGTCCTCCTCCGTGTTGGCAGCGGAACGAAGCGTGCCGTTTCTCCAAATTTTTTCTCTGAGCTGCTTTCTGAGAGCGGCGTCATCGGAAAAATTCTCAGCGATGATGTCCTTTGCCCCCTGCAGCGCGTCTTCCGGGGTTTCCACGCCCTTTTCCAAGTTTACATAACTTTCCGCAAGCCGGGAAAGGGTTTCCAAATTCAAGCGGTTTCCGTTTTCGTCTTTGCCGGAAAAAATCATGGCGGCAAGGGGTTCCAGTCCCTTCTCCCGGGCCACGCTGGCCCTGGTCTTGCGCTTGGGGCGGTAGGGGCGGTACAGATCCTCCACCTCGGTGAGGGTGGAAGCTTTGTCGATGGCTTCCGCCAGCTCCGGAGTAAGCTTCCCCTGCTCTGAAACGGAAGTCTTGACCTCCTCTTTGCGGGTATTGAGCCCCCGCAGATATTGCAGCCGGTCCGCCAGCATGCGGATGGTCTGGTCATCCATGGAGCCGTGCTGCTCCTTTCTGTAGCGAGCGATAAAGGGCACAGTGTTGCCCTCGTCCAGCAGAGCCACCACGGCCTCTGCGTGCTCCGGGCGGACATTTAGCTCTTTTGCCAAAACAGAAATCATCTCATCCATGGTTTTAATTATTGCTTTCGCGCCAGCGAAAGCCTCCTTTCTTCGGGAATTGCGGCTGGTTTTGCGAAGCAAAATTGCCGCCATCGTCTACGGCGGCAAAAGCCGCAAAACAGCGAAGTTTGAAAATTCATTTTCAAACTTCTGCTCTTCTCTCTAAATCCTCAAAATAGGAATGATATTCTATCTGATAGCTGCTTTTCGGGAACAGGAAACGGTGGAGCGCTAAAAAGTAACTGTCCGTCATGCTGGCGATGTAGTCCGCAGCGATCTGCTCCGGGCGCTCCTCCAGATAGTCCCGCCGGTCGTCCTGATAAAACCGGGTGGTCTCCCGGATAAAGTCGATATGATGCCGGAAAATGGGAGAAGAAAGGTCTCCAGCCTTTACGTCTTTCAATAGCTTTTCAAAAACTTCCCGGAACATGGGGCGCACAGTCTGTTCGTATTTGCCCTTCACCGCGTCGCTCCCGTAAATGCTCTGGTAATTCTCCCGCTTTGCAGTGCTCAGGTCCCGAAAAGTGTCGGGGCTCAAAAGAATGTACTCCTTGCCGTAGCTGTTCTCTACGATGTCCACGGACAGATTGTTGATGATGGCGGCGTTTTGACTGCCGATTTCAGAAGAAGTAAAACCCACATTTCTGCTGATGATATGGGCGGTCTCCGCGTCCTGCCTGTCCTTGCCCAGATAGGCGATCATGTCGCTGATCCGCACCACACAGGCTTCCAGCGTAGAAGGCACAAGCCGCTTTACCGCTTTTTCTCCCTCGGTGAGGCATTTTTCCACCCGACTCTCCAGCCCGGCAAAATCATGGAGGGGACGGGGACGGTATTCCTGCTGCTCAAATTCTCCGTTGTGGCAGAGGATGCCGTCCAGCGTTTGCAGCGTCACCTTCCGCCGGAACATATTTTCCAGTACCCGGACGCTCTGGACATTGTGGAAGAAATGCCGCCCGCAGGCTTCCTCCATCAGGTCGTTTAAGTACCGCTCGCCGGCGTGGCCGAAAGGCGTGTGGCCCAGATCGTGACCCAGAGAAATGGCCTCGATCAGGTCCAAATTCAGCCCCAGCAGGGACCCGATATTCCTGGCAATGCGGGACACCAACTGGACGTGAAGCCCCCGGCGGGTGATGTCGTCATTTTCATAAAAGGACAGCACCTGAGTCTTGTCCGCGTAGCGGTTGTAGATGGGCAGGTGCAGGATCTTCTCGATATCCCGGACAAAGGCAGGACGCCACAGAGGAGAATTGTCCTGCTCCTCCCCCTGCCGCCGGGCGTTTTCCTCCCGGAATCGGTAGGGATTTTCCCAGTGCTCGTCCTTGTCCCGGCGGATCCTTTCCTGCAATTCGTCACTCAATTTGTGGTAAATCAGCTCTTGCTTCACTTTGCACGTTCCTCTCCTCTGGGTACTTCTCAAAAAAGACGCCCCCTGCAATTCCGAGGGAATAGCAGAGGACGGGTTTTCTGTCGGTTTACCGTTACAGGGACAGCTTTTCGGAAATGTGGTACAGGTCTTCGTCAAATACCCGGGGCATATCCAGCGCTTCGGTGATATCGTAATCCACAATATCCTCGCCCTTCATGGCGACCACCCGGTTGCCCAGACCGCGCTCCAGCAATTCCACGGCATGGTAACCCATGCGGCTGGCGACCACACGGTCTCTCAAAGTGGGAGAACCGCCCCGCTGCACGTGCCCCAGAATGGTGGCACGGCTTTCGATGCCGGTCACGTTCTGGATGCGCTCGGCCATTTCCTGGGTGTGTCCCACACCCTCGGCGACTACCACGATGAAGTGGCGCTTGCCGGTGGACTGGGCCATGCGAATGCGGTTGATCACGTCTTTTTCAAAGTCATGGGGAATTTCCGGCACCAGTGTGGCGATAGCTCCCACCGCGATGCTGGTATGTAGGGCAAGATCGCCGCAACGGCGGCCCATGACCTCCACCACGCTGCACCGATCGTGGGACTCAGTGGTATCCCGCAGGCGGTCGATCATCTCCATGGCGGTGTTCAGCGCCGTATCGTAGCCGATGGTGTAATCGGTACAGGCAATGTCATTGTCGATCGTACCGGGCACGCCGATACACAGCACTCCGGCATTGGTCAAATCCCGGGCACCCCGGAAAGAACCGTCGCCGCCGATGACCACCACGCCGTCAATGCCCATCTTTTTGCAGTTTTCGGCTGCCTTCTGCACGCCCTCAGGGGAATTGAATTCCGGGCTGCGGGCAGTGAACAGCGACGTACCGCCATGCTGTATGATGTCGGAAACGCTGCGCAGGCTCATCTCCTCCACGTCCCCGTGCAGGAGACCGTTATAGCCCCGCTTGACCCCGTACACCTTCATGCCAAAGGAAATGGCGGAACGAACCACCGCACGCACTGCGGCGTTCATACCCGGGGCGTCTCCCCCGCTGGTCAGAACTGCAATACTTTTCGCACCCATATGTTTTCCTCCACTGTGTTGTAATAAAGCTGAGCCTAAGTCCGCAAGCCGATGGTATCGGCCCAGAAAGGCCTATTTTCTGAGTATCTTTATTCTTATTATACCAAATCGGAAAAAATTATCAAGAGGTTGGAGAAAGATTTTGACAAAATCGACAGCGCGATCCCTTTCCTGCCGAAGCCAAAAGTTTCCCTGCGGGAAATTTTCCGAAAATAGCTCTCCAAGCTATCTTAGGGCCACATTTTCCTCGCCCAGGAGCTTCCGGAGGGCATTCAGCAACACGTCATTTACGTCTGTCCTGTACCGGGCGGGAGCTTTTACCAGCTTGCCGGAATCCCGGAAGGACAGGTAAACATCCGCCTTTCCTTCATCGAAGATCGACAGATACCGCATGGCTTTTTCATACTCCGGCACTTCCTTTGAGGGCAGCCGCAAATAGAGCCCCGGTCTCTGGGCGGGCTTTGCGGAACAG
>JAFLRP010000198.1 GCA_022511515.1 Acutalibacter sp. | reverse complement strand
CTCCAGCCAAGTATCTTCGGCACGAACGAGCTTAACTTCCGTGTTCGGGATGGGAACGGGTGGACCCTCGCCGTAATCAACACCAACTATTTACGAAAGGCTATCGCCTTTCTGCCCAATTATAGTAACATAAACGCACCGGAATGGCAAGTCTTTTTTTGAAATTCTTCGTCTTTTCCTCAAAAACTCAACTTGTAGTGGATGTTTTGCTCGATACCACTATATGAGAAACCAAACTACCTAAAGCCGCAGAGACCAACCTGCTTTGCATCGCCGGAAGTGAGACAAGCAAAAAAAATTACCAGCCGTCCAGACCGGCCCGCTGCATGGCGCCCAGCAGCTTTGCCTTGAGATCGGGGAAATCTTGCTCCAATTTGGAAATCAGAACTTCCGTGTCCTTTCGGGCGGTGACGCCGTCCGCCGGGCAGGCGCTTTTGACGACGGGCAGTTCCATTCTGGCGGCGGCGTTGCGGATTTCTCGTTCCTCGCAGAAAATCAGAGGGCGGATGAGCGTGATATTTTTCCGGGAAAGATAGCTCTTCGGTGAAAAGCAGCCCAGCTTGCCGCCGTAAAAGAGATTCATTAAAAAGGTCTGCACCGCGTCGTCGTAGTGATGCCCCAGAGCGATTTTATTGAGTCCCTGCTCCACGCAGATATTGTGGAGGATCCCCCTGCGCATCTTGGCGCAGAGGGAGCAGGGATTTTTCTCCTGCCTGTCCTCAAACACCACCTGACCCAAATTCGTTCGCTGGATCAAATAGGGCACGCCCAGTTCCCCGCAGAGGGCTTCCACCCGGGAAAAATCCGTTTCCTGCCCGCCGAAACAGGGATCGGCGGTAATGGCTGTGACGGTGAATTTCTTGGGATAGTACCGGGACAGCTCCGCCAGGGCGCACAGCAGCAAGAGGGAATCCTTCCCGCCGGAAACGCCCACCGCCACCCTGTCTCCCTCGTCAATGAGCGCATATTTTTCCACTGCCGCACGAATTTTTCCGATCAGTTTTTGCATCGTTTCTTTCCCCCAGTTGCGATCATTCTGCCACACCTGCGGTGGGCAATCCGCGAAGATAGTCTTCACAAGTAAAAAACGGCGACCCGACCGCAGCATTCTGCGGTCATTCTATCACATCTGCGGTGGGCAATCTGCGAAGATAGTCTTCACAAGTAAAAAACGGCGACCCGACCGCAGCATTCTGCGGTCATTCTATCACACCTGCGGTGGGCAATCCGCGAGGATAGTCTTCACAAGTAAAAAAATCGGCGACCCGACCGCAGCATTCTGCGGTCATTCTATCATAAGAAAGGAGTTTTTTCCACTTTTCCCGCCGCAAAAAACGAAAATGACAAGCGAGAAAACAAGAGGAAATTCTATGAAAACAAGCGAAAACAAGAGGTAGTAAAAAGCAAATTAAAAAATACGGAAAAATGTGTTGACACCGCATTCCGCCTGTGCTATGATGTGGAAGCTCCCCAAATCGGGGCAGTTCTCTGAAGGGACTTGCGAAAGAAGCGCCCGAAATTGTGTCTTTTTTGGAAGATCTTTTGCGCCGCGCGGTTTCGTGAAGAAGTTATTTCCACAGAGAAAAGAGAAAAAATCCCTCCGGGGGCAGATGAAAAAACGGTACTTGCGGCTGTTTCGGCGTCTCCCTTTTCGGTGAGATAGAAAGAAATTGGAGGTAAAAAGCTATGTCAACTACCATGCCTAAGGCCGGACAGGTTGAGCGGAATTGGTATGTGATCGACGCTGCCGGCAAGCCCTTGGGCCGTGTGGCAGCCCAGGCAGCCGTGCTGCTCAGAGGAAAGCATAAGCCCACCTTTGCGCCCCACGTGGACTGCGGCGATCATGTGATCATCATCAACTGCAAGGACGCTGTCCTCACCGGCAGAAAATTGGAAAAGAAGTATTACTACCACCACACCGGGTACATCGGCCACTTGAAGGCCGTGCGGTACGACACGCTGATGCGTACCAAGCCGGAGCTGGCCATGCATCTGGCCGTCAAGGGAATGATCCCCTCCAGCTCCATCGGCCGCGACGCTCTGGGCCGTCTGCGCGTATACGCAGGAGCAGAGCACAAGCATGCCGCTCAGAAACCCGCAGAGTGGAATCTTAAGTAAGGAGGACTTGAATCATGTACGAAACTGCACCTTATTTTTACGGTACCGGACGGCGCAAGAGCTCCGTTGCCAGAGTCCGCCTTTATCAAGGGACCGGCAAAGTGACCATCAACGATAGAGATATCGACGACTATTTCGGTCTGGACACCCTGAAGTACATCGTGCGTCAGCCTCTGATGCTCACCGATACCGACGGGAAGTTCGACATCGTCTGCCGTGTTTCCGGCGGCGGCGTTACCGGACAGGCCGGCGCGATCCGTCACGGCGTGGCCCGCGCGTTACTTCAGTATGACAGCGAGAATCTTCGCCCGCAACTGAAGAAAGCAGGTTTCCTGACCCGTGACCCCAGAATGAAGGAGAGAAAGAAGTACGGTCTGAAGGCCGCACGCCGCGCTCCCCAGTTCAGCAAGAGATAACCAACAGTCAAGTACCCCGAACCACACGGTTCGGGGTTTTCTTTACACGGTACCCCTTTTGTGATACTATGAATATGCAAATCTGCAAAGGGAGAGGTGCGCCATGATAAACGCAAAAGGACGGCTCTTTTTCTTCTCTGTCGCCGCGCAGGGACTGTCCCTCATTTTAATGACGCTGCCCTTTAGTTACGGTATGACCTTCGCCGCAGGGCCCGATCACTTTCCGGTCATGACGACTTCCTACTTCAATTTTTTGATTATCGGCTACGGGATGTGGGCGCCGCTGTTTACCACCGTGTTTACCGTGATCTGGCTCATTGCGTCCGCCGTTTACGGGGTTGTCCGTGCCGTGAACGGCAGGAAGGGAAAGAAAACCGGGCTCCCCGGGTTTCTGCTGCTTTTGGGAGGGCTGGATCTCCTCTGTGCCCTTCTCTGCATCTTCTTTTCAAATCCCATTCTGATCGTGACCGTTCTCATCGGTCTGCTCCTGTTGGGCGCGCTGGTTCTGCAGGGCTTATACTGCAAACGGATAGCAGATGTATGAAAAGCAGTATCGCTTTACAGCCGCGGTAAGAAAAGGAACAACTACAAAATGTAACCAAAAAAGAGGAGAAAAGGGTCGCTTTTTAGCATATCTTGTGTATAAGACTTAGAATTTTATACAGTTTTCCCGAAAAAAAGAGGGCATAAAGCAGGATAACTTCACAGATTCGTGCATAAAAATGCAGAAAAAGTCAATTTTTATACTTTGAAACTTTTTTGTAACCTTTCATTTTTTTACAAATTGCACAGGGAGGAGTTTCCATAATTTAGAAAGAACGGCGCAAAAGGCGACAGAAAACCGCGAAAACGGGTGTTATGTTAAGGAATGTCCCATTCAGATTTGTGCAAATTATACAAAACAAACCGTCGAAAATTCTTGACATCTCGGCATTCTTTTACTATACTAGCCCCTGTAAGCTGCCCTTTTGGGTGGTGAAAGGAGCTAGTATTTGTATGCACGGAAGACACTGTAAAAAAGCACCCCGGCTTTTGATTATGCGGGGGGTCATGGTGCTGATTTTGGCACTTGTATTCAGTGTGTCCTCGTTTGCGACTGTTATGGCAAACACGGTTCCCGCCAACGTGATCGACGGGGATCAATCCTATACATTCAGTATGACCAGCACGAACATGTCGGAGATCCTCAAGAGGGCCGAAAAGCTGGGGCTTGCCCCGCTGGGTCCGCTGGATGTGTATGAGCAGGTGGGAAACACCACCACGGTGAACATTCGCCGGGGCGTTTCCATAACCGTGCTGGAAAACGGCAAACGGATGAACCTGATCGCCTATCAGGGAGACACCGTTCAGGACACACTGGAAGATCACAATATTATTTTGAAGGACACCGATGAAGTCACTCCCGCCCGGGATACTGTGGTAACCGCCGGACTTTCCGTAGAGATCCGCCGGCTGTGCCAGGTAACGGTGACCGCCGACGGGGAGAGAAAGGTTTTCTCCATTCTGGGCGGTACGGTGGCAACGGCTTTGGAGAGAGCCGGGGTCACTTTGGGGGATGGCGACACGGCCAACTATGAGCCCAATGAACCGCTGTTTGACAAAATGAACATCCGGGTGACCCACCCGGTGAAGATTACGATCACCGCAGACGGCGAGACGGCAGAGTACGAGCTGGCCGCTTCCAGCGTTCTGATGGCGCTGAAGAAATGCGGTATCGCCCTCTCCGAAGATGATCGGCTGAACGTGGAACGTCAGGCCCACCTCACAGAGGGTATGCACATTGTTGTTACCCGCGTACAGACGGAGGAAATGATCGAGCGGGAGGAGATCGATTATCCCGTACAATATATCACTTCCGATTCCATGTACGAGGACGAGGAAGAAGTTCGCACGCCCGGTGAAAAGGGAGAAAAGGAAATCACCTATAAGCTGTTTTATATCGGCGGCGAGCTGGACGGGAAAGAAATGGTTTCCGAGAAAATCATCAAGGAGCCCGTGCCGGAAGTGACCGTCCGCGGCACGAAGGAGCGGGAGACCGTTTCCTCGCCCAACTACGGCGTTACCGGTTCTGCCGGAACATTTGTGGACTCTGCCGGCAATACGATTTCTTACGCCCAGAGACTGGAGGGCGTGTGCACGGCCTACTATCCCATCAATCCCACGACCTCTACCGGAGCAAAAGCCGGGTACGGCTGCATTGCCGTGGACCCCAATATCATTCCCTACGGCACGCGGATGTACATCTGCTCTCCTGACGGAAGCATCGTGTATGGCTACGGCGTGGCCTGCGACACCGGCGGCGCTTGCATGGCAGGCGACATCATCGCCGACCTGTGCTACGACACCGAGGCTGAATGCAGCATCATCGGGCGCAGAACTATGGTGATTTACATTTTGCCGTAATGAGATTGTGAAAGAAAACAGACCTCAAAATTGGGGTCTGTTTTTTTGTGCGTTACCAAGCCTTGTATTTTTTCTCAAAAAGATTATAATAAGCTGTAGAAAGCTGCGGGGAAGATCGCTTTGCGATCTTCCCGAAAAACCGCTGGCCACGGTTTTTCCAAATAGAAGCTGTGGTAGGGCCAATCGGTTTCGTCCTGCAAAAACTATCTCCATGCTAAAAAACGGTCGGGCCGATGAGTTGTTATTTCGACAAAACTATCTTCACGGGAGAAAAAACGGGAGAGAAAAATGGGATATTTTTATGCGATCATGTGGTTTGCCGTAGGGCTCATCCTGATTTTTTCGCTGTCCAAAGAGAATAAAGTTTTTTACGGCGCGGGAGCATTTTTTCTGCTGATGGGCGCATGGTGGCTGGCAGACGCATTCCTGCCGGAGCAGGATCTGTTCTCCGGCGGCTGGGGCATTGCCTTGCGGTGCATTGCCGGTGCGGCCCTTATTGTGCTGACGGTTTTCTTTGTCCGGGAATACCGCAAAAATCGGGATGCTGCAAAGGCAAAAGAAAAGAAGACCGAAGAAAAGAACAAATCATCCGACAGGCCGTAACGAGCGGCTGTGTGTACGATAAGGAAATGAAAAGGGAGGAAATGCGGCATGGAAGCGATGGCAACAGTGGTCAGCAAGGTCGGGGTCATGTTTGTCCTGATCATTGTGGGCTACCTCATCACCAGAATCGGGATGCTGACGGAAAAAGGCGCGGGAGAAATCACCACCCTGCTGCTCCGCATCGTCACCCCCTGCCTCATCATCAATTCCCTGATCGGCGCGGGAAAAGACATCGCCATTGGCGATCTGCTGCTTTCTGCGGCGGTGTCCGCCCTGTCCATGGGGATCAGCATCCTGCTGAGCTACGCCGTGTTCCGAAAAGAACCGACCCCGCGGAAAAAGGTCCTTCGTTTTTCCATGATCTTCAGCAACGCCGGCTTCATGGGCCTGCCGCTGATCCAGGGCATCGTGGGCGACAAGGGTGTGGTGTACGGTTCGTTCTTTGTGGTAGTCTTCAATCTGATCTGCTGGACCTACGGCTACGGCATGATGAGCGGCGGCAGTCTGAACCTGAAAACCGCCCTCCTGAATCCCGGCATCATCGGGCTTGTGGTGGGCTTGCCCATCTATTTTTCCGGCGTGACTCTCCCTGCGGTCATCACCGAGCCCATCGGCTTTCTCGCCAATCTAAACACGCCTCTGGCTATGCTGATCATCGGCAGCTATGTGGCCAGAGTGAGTTTCCGGGAATTCCTGACCGACTGGGACATCTACAAAATGTCCTTCCTGCGGCTGATCCTTTGCCCCGCCTTGTACTTTGGGGTATTGCTGCTGATCCGTCCTGAGCCCGACCTTTTCATCAGCAGCGTGATCCAGGCCAGTGCCCCTGTGGCGGCCAATGCCGTTCTCTTTGCCGTGGAATATCATCAGGATTCCGCCCTCGCCTCCAAAACCGTGGCGGCGTCCACGATCCTTTCGATTATCACGATCCCGCTTTTCACCATATTAGCCCAATTGGTCTGTTCCTGAAAACACACATATATTTTCGTCAGCATAGAATAAAGAAGCAGTTCAGAGATCGAAAAACTGCTTTCTCATAGATTTCGCCCGACTCTTTTTTGAGCCGGGCGGTTGTTTTTTGGAAACTTGCGAGGGTTTTACTTCTGCAAGCTTAACAACTTCGCGGCAAATGTTGATAAATTCCACAGTATACTATATAATAAGTACAGCAAACCAAAAAGGAGTCTCCCATGGTAAAAATTGCTCCCTCGCTGCTGGCGGCGGATTTCTCCGCGCTGGGTCAGGAACTGCAGCGCATCCCCCAAGCGGACATGCTCCATATCGATGTGATGGACGGCTGCTTCGTCCCCAATATCTCCATCGGTCCACCGGTGGTCAGCGCCATTCGGGACAAGACGCCCCTGCATTTTGACGTGCACCTGATGCTGGAGCACCCCCTCCCCTACATCGAGGCCTTTTGCGCTGCCGGTGCGGACAGCGTTTCTTTCCATATCGAAAGCAAGGATGACCCTGCCGCTGTGATTTCCCGGATCCGGGAGCTGGGCATGAAGCCCGGCATTGCCCTTTCTCCCGCCACACCGCCGGAATCACTGGAACATATTGACCGGGACCTCTACCTCATCACCGTGATGACCGTCGAGCCCGGCTTCGGCGGGCAGAAGCTCATCGAATCCTGTCTGGATAAACTTCCCGCGCTGCGAAAAATGTTTCCCCATGCGCTGCTGGAGATCGACGGCGGCGTCAATTTGGAAACCGCCCCGCTCTGCCTTGAAAAGGGAGCGGACATTCTGGTGGCGGGCACGGCGGTTTTTCGTGCGCCCGACCCCGCCGCGGCCATTCAATCGCTGCGGGCAAACTGAGGAGAAAAAGAAAAATCCGGTCCGTGTTTGCAGCGCGAAAAGAAAGCACCGAAAGGCAAAGAAAAACATAGAATGGCAGTGACCGGGAAAAGAGGTGGCTGCCTTTGCGGTTGAAACGACTGAGGTTGAAACATCCCGCACAGCCTCTTGTGTTTTGCTTTTCGGGAGTTTCCGCCCTGTGCGGCGCAGTCGCGCGGATCTACGGCGCGCTCCCCAGTGCCCCGGCGCTGCTTTGCCTGTATCAGGGCAGATATTACCTGGCTGTTTCCGTCGGATTGCGGGAAAGGCGGCGGATTTTTCCGGCAGCAGGGGAATTCGGCACATATTTGGGCGCGGCCCCGGTGCTGTACGCCTACTATGCGGAGCACGGCAGAGAGCTGAGCAGGAACGCCATATCGGAGCTCGGCACAGCGCTTGATCGGAGCGACGGTTCATGACAAAAAGCCTTTGACTTTTTCAGTCAAAGGCTTTTTTTGAGAAATACAGGATAAAGACCGCGAGCCTTTCATGAATTTTGCAGCCGCTCAATATAATCCATATAATATATAGTATACGAATGGCATCCATCAAAGTCACCTTTTTGCATTTCTCGAGGACATTTCTTGAAAAATCTCGGAAAATGCGCACTGTCTGCTGCGGAAAAGCGCTGAAAAGCCTGAAAAGCACGGTCAAATTTGCTAAAAATGGGTGTGCTTGTTAAGGCAAAAGATGGAAGATTCCCTAAAAAAGCAGAGCAAAGAAAGAGAGAAAACCGCAAGAAACCGCATAGGAAAGCCATTTTTTTGGGTTTTTGGCGAAAATAAAAAAATTATGTAAATTTCTGAAAAGGTTGAAAAAAAGTCTTGCTTTTTTCGGGAGAAAGGGTTATGATATAAGCAACTTCCACTCATGGGGGAATTATGCCCTGTGAGAATCTAAAATTTAAGAGGGTTGAAATCATGAACAAGAGCAAGTTCCTGAAGAAATCACTTGCGATGATTCTGGCAGTCATGCTGGTTGTCGCAATGATTCCGCTCGGTGCTTCTGCTAACGAGTTGCTCGTTACCGACGGCACCATCAAGTCCTTAGCGGCTGATCAGGGCACCCTGGAGGGCAGCAGCCCGTCCTGGACCAACACCCTGGCCTACGATGCTACCAGCCCCGTTACCCTGACAGTTACTCTGTATGACAACTCCAAGTACGATGTTGTCAACTACACTGTCACCGGTTCCAACGGCAAGGCCGGCAGCGAAGAAGTAGCGAAAGTTGTTTCCGGCGCACACGCTCTGGAAGTAGATGCAGATGCAAAGAAGGTTACCTTCTATGCTGCCACTGAAGATGGCAAGACGAAGAGCTCTACTTACACCGTGACCTTCACCAAGCCCGCTCCCAGCGGCAGCGTGGCGATCGCCAGCGCCAAGACCACCGACGGCATTGAGGCCACCGTGGACAACAGCAAGAAGACCATCACTCTGGTGGTACCGTGGGGCTATACCGATGAACACGCTACTGCAACTCTGGAAATCGTTCTGGAGAAGCCCGTGTCTGATGCTCCCATCACCAAGACCATCACCATCGGCGAGGCCGATGAAGTGACCCTGACCGCTCAGAACGGTGACGAGGATTTCTACACCATCACCTCTTCTGAAATGGCACTCCCCCTGACCACACTGACCGTCGGCGGCGTTGACGCTGTTGTGGATTCTGAGGACGATTCCGTTTATACCGTTTCCATGCCCGAGGGCACTGAGCTCGGCAAAGAAATGGCTCTCCGCTTCCGCGTACCCACCACCAACGGTGTGTCTCTGCAGAAGGCTGAGTGGAATGGCACTGAAGTGCTCAGCGGCCAGAAGCCCGTGGTCAATGCCTCCAACACGCTGGTTTTGACCTCCAACAAGGGCACTTCCAAGACCATTCAGGTAAATATCGAAGTTGCGCAGAGCGCTGATAATTCCGTCACCTCCTTCACCGCTACTGCTACCAACGATAAGGATCAGACCTTCACCGAGGACGGCACCGTCAGCGGCCAGAAGCTGACTGTCCAGTTGCCCCATAATTCCGACCTGACCCAGACCGTTGTTGCGGTTACTCCCGCTGCTAAGGCTGTGGTTCGGAAGATCGGCAGCGTTGTTCCCACTGAGGCCGACGGCGTCTACACTGCTACCGTTGACCTGAGCAACGGCAAGGAACTCCTGGTTGAGGTTGAGGCTGAGAACGGCGACTATGCCTACTATCGTCTGACTGCTACCACTGCTGACAAGTACAATGACAGCCCCGCCATCACCGGCGCTGTGCTGAAGATCGGCGAAAACGAGTTCAAGGGCGTTGTTTCCGGCTACTCCGTCAGCTTCACCGTTCCCTATGCTACCACTGTTGAGCAGGTGACCGATCCTGCCAGCTACACTTGGGAAAAGACCTCTGCAACCATGGTTGACTATGTCAACTTTGCTGCAGATCCCTTCACCGGCACCAACACCATTCGTGTGACTTCCGATGGTGACATTTCTCTCACATGGTCTCTGAAGTTCACGAAGGAAGCTGCCAAGACCGGCAAGACTCTGGACAGCCTGACCTTCAGCACCGCTGCTACCAGCGACGCTGTGACTGAGGACAACAGCTTTAAGGCTTCCGTTTCCGACAAGAAGGTCACTGTCACCTTCCCCTATTCCTATGAGACCTCCGATCCCGATCTGGTTACCTGCTACGAGATCCCCGAAGGCGCTGCCTTCTACTATGGCGTTAACGGTACTCTGGTGCCCTTCGCCAGCGGCTATGACGAGGAGACCAAGGCTCCTGTCGAGCCGGAAGGCCCTGCAGTTTCCGATCTGGCTGACGAAAATCTGGTGATCGTTGTTGCCGACGAGACCGCTGCAGTTGCTCTGGGCGACGAGCCCGCTGAGACTGTGGAAGATCTGGCTGGCGATGATTACAAGAACCATGTGACCATCTACGAGGTCGATGTGAAGTTTGAAACCGCCGCCACCGGCCACACCCTGAACGGTCTGGCTACCAAGGACGGTCTGGTTACCTCTTCCGTCTCCGGCAAGAGCGTAGAAATCACTGTTCCCGCTTCCTATGTGGACGGTGCTCCCTTCTTTGCCGTGTACAGTGCTTCCAAGTATGCTGTGGTTGAGGCTGGTTCTGTTGAACTGAAGCAGGCCCCTGTTGAGGGTTCTGAGCATAGCTGGATGAAGGTCGTTTCCAATGGCGGCGAACTGGAGATCCAGGTCAGCAACGGTTCTTCCTTTGTTTCTTTCGATACCATCACTGTTATCAGCGAGGCTGGAAACGGCCGTACCAACTACACCGTTACCGTGAAGTCCGCTGCTGCTGAGTCCGGTGCAAAGGTCACCTCTCTGAAGGTCGACGGCTATGCCGGTGTCATCAATGGCAGAGACATTTCCGTGACCCTGCCCTTCAACAGCGATCTGACTGCTGTTACCGTTGAGTACGAAGTTTCCAAGATGGCTACTCACACTTGCAGCCTCGAGGGCAAGGGTGTTGCCGATCCCGACGATCCCACTGTTACCCTCTATGATGTGACCGATCCCTTTACCATCAAGGTTACCTCTGAAGATCGTTCCACCACTTTGGTTTACACCGTGACCGTTACTGCTCGCACCCAGTTCACCGATGTGCCCGCCGGCGCTTACTACTATGACCGCGTGTACCAGGCAGCCGCTGCCGGTATCGTCAACGGTTATCCGGATGGCACCTTCAGACCCGACAACGCTATCACCCGCAGAGACTTTGCTGTGATGGTCGTTAAGATGCTGGGTGTCGATACCACTGGCTACACCACCACTTCCTTCACCGATGTTGCTGCTAATGACTACGCTCTGGATAAGATCGCCTTCTGCGCAGAGAACAACATCATCTCCGGTCGTGGCAATGGTATCTTCGATCCCAACGCTAACATCACTCGTCAGGAAGCTGCTTCCATCGTGGCTCGCGCCCTGAAGCTGACCCGCTCCACTTCCACCACCTCCTTCAAGGATGATGCGAAGATCTCCAGCTGGGCTAAGTCTTCTGTAGCTGCTTGCGCCAAGGCCGGTATCATCAACGGCCGCACCGATGGGACCTTTGCTCCCACCGAGAACATCAAGCGCTGCGACGCAGCCATCATCATGGTCCTGTCTTTGAATAAGTAAGGTTTCAACTCTACTTAATTTTAAGATATCCCATAACGACGGCGGGAGCGAAGAAATTCGCTCCCGCCTCGTTATATTCAGAAGAAAGCGTTAGCTTTTCATCTGCGCCGTCCTTTCTGTTTATTTCGGAAAAAGGCTGCCGCCTTGTTATAGGCAGAAGAAAGCCCCGGTTACAACGTAACCGGGGCTTTCTCTATTTTAAAATCGTCAGTCCAGCGTTGATAATTCCTTAAAGCTATTCCTCATCACGGGGTACAAAGAGCGGTACATCTGATAGAATTTCTCATATTTGGGCACATTCTCCGCGACAGGCTCTTGCGGCGGGTTGGTTTGAATCATTCTCTCACAGGCCTCCTGCACCGAGGGATACAATCCTGCGCCTACGCCTGCCAAAATCGCCACGCCCAAAGCAGGACCCTCCTTGGAAACAACTGTCCTTACCGGACAGTTGTAGGTATCAGCCAGCATTTGCCGCCACAGGGGAGAACTTCCCCCGCCGCCGCAAGCCATCATTTCGCCGATATCCACACCCATACCACGCAAAATTTCCACGCTGTCCCGCTGGGAGTAGGTCACGCCTTCCATCACGGCCCGCAGTAGATCACGCCGGGTATGAATGGCAGAAAGGCCGAAGAACACGCCCCGGCAATCCGGATCGAGGTGGGGCGTACGTTCGCCCATCAGATAAGGCAGGTACAAAAGTCGATTGCACCCAATGGGTGACAATTCCGCTTCCTTGTCCATCAAGTAGTAGGGGTCAACGCCCATGGAAGCGGCAGTTTCTTTTTCCGCCATACAGAAATTGTCCCGGAACCATTTCAGGGAAAGCCCGGCTCCTTGGGTCACGCCCATCACATGCCACGCGCCGGGAACAGAGCAGCAGAAGGTGTGCACTCGGCCCTGAGGGTCGATGGTGATCTCGTCGGTGTGGGCATACACCACACCGGAAGTACCAATGGTGGTAAAGGCTTTGCCGTTCACGACCACGCCGGTCCCCACGGCGGCGGCGGCATTGTCTCCCGCTCCGCCCACCACAGGCGTCCCGGCTTTCAGCCCGGTAATTTTAGCTGCTTCAGTGTGAACCACTCCCGTGATCTCCGGGGATTCGTACACCTTTGCAAGCATAGCAGGATCGATGTCCAACTTTTCCAGAACTTCCGCGCTCCAGCAGCGGTGAGGTACATCCAAAAGCTGCATGCCGGAGGCGTCGGAAACCTCCGTGGCAAAATCACCGGTGAGCATGTAGCGCACATAATCTTTCGGCAGCAAAATGTGGGCGCATTTCCCGTAAATTTCCGGCTCATGCTTTCTCACCCACAGGATCTTCGAGGCAGTAAAGCCCGGCAAAGCCGGATTTGCGGTGATCTCAATGAGGCGCTTGGCACCAACCTTCTCGGTGATCTCCTCACATTCCGCCGCAGTCCGCTGGTCGCACCAAATGATGGAGCGGCGAAGCACCCTGCCGTCTTTGTCCAGCATGACAAGCCCGTGCATCTGCCCGGAAATGCCGATGCCCTTTACATCTGCGGGATCGATTTTGCTCATCGTGAGCACGGAGTGAATAGTCTCCGCTGCGGCGTGCCACCAATCCGCCGGGTCCTGTTCCGCCCAGCCGTTTCTTTCTTGATACATGGGGTACTCCACTAAGGCAGAAGCGACAACGCTGCCGGTTTTGTCAAAAAGAACCGTTTTCGTGCCGCTTGTCCCCAAGTCAATGCCGATCAGATATTCCATATTTTTTCTCCTTCCCAAAAGAATGGATATAGACTATTTTCCCTGATTTCCCGAAATCTGTCAAGGTGTGAATTTCGGCAAAGCCCACTTGCGAAGCAGAGAGTTTTTTGCTATTATAAGTTTTAGGTTTTGAGAAGTGAGGGGGAGTTTGATGAAACAATATGATGCGGTGATCATCGGCGCCGGAGTGACCGGCAGCGCGGTGGCCAGGGAGCTTTCCCGGCGGAAGGGAAATTTCCTGGTGCTGGAAAAGGAATCCGACGTGTGCGAGGGTACCAGCAAGGCGAATTCCGCCATTATCCATGCTGGATTCGACGCCGAACCCGGTACTATAAAGGCGAAAATGAACGTGCAGGGCAACGCCATGATGGACCGGATTTCCCGGGAGCTGGACATTCCGTTCAAAAGGGTGGGTGCGCTGGTGACCTGCCTCGATGAGGCCGACCTGCCCCACTTAGAGGAGCTGTATCGCCGGGGCGAAGCCAACGGCGTGCCGGGAATACGGCTTTTGAACGGCGAGGAGGCCCGGGAAATCGAACCGAATTTGCAGGAAACCGTTTGCGGAGCGCTGCTGGCGGAGACTTCCGGCATTGTGTGCCCCTTTGAAATGACATTGGGCTTTGCGGAAAACGCCGCCCAAAACGGGGTGGAGTTCTGTTTCAACACAGCGGTAACTTCCATTGAGAAAAAAGAAAAAAACTGGGTGCTGCACACCGACGCCGGGGACGTGGAGACAAAAGTCGTGGTCAACGCGGCGGGAGTCCATGCCGACGAGCTGCACAATCAGGTCTGCGAGGAAAAACTGGAAATCACCCCCCGCCGGGGAGAATACATGCTGCTGGACAAGAGCGCCGGCGCTCATGTGAGCAGGACGGTGTTCCAGTTGCCCGGCGCATACGGCAAGGGCGTGCTGGTCTCCCCCACGGTCCACGGAAATCTGTTGGTGGGCCCCACGGCGGCGGATTCCGACGAAAAGGAGAACAATTCCACCACGGCGGAGGGGCTTGCCGAAGTTGGCGAGAAATCCGCGCTTGCGGTGAAAAATATACCCCTGCGGCAGGTCATCACTTCTTTCACCGGGTTGAGAGCCCACGAACGCGGGGACGACTTCGTGCTGGGAGAATCTGCAGAAGGCTTCTTTGACGCTGCCGGGATAGAATCTCCCGGATTAAGCAGCGCTCCGGCCGTCGGCGTGTATTTGGCGGAAAAAATCGCCGAAAAGCTGAATCTGCCGGAGAAACCTGATTTCGACCCCATTCGGAAGGGCGTCGTGAAAATTGCCGCTTTGCCGGTGGAAGAAAGACAGAAAAAAATAGAGGAGAACCCGGCCTACGGCGCTATCGTCTGCCGGTGCGAGGAGATTTCCGAGGGCGAGATCCTGGACGCCATTCACAGCACCTTGGGCGCGAAAACCCTGGACGGCGTGAAGCGCCGCACCAGAGCGGGCATGGGCCGTTGCCAGAGCGGGTTCTGCTCCCCCAGGGTGATGGAGTTGCTGGCAAGGGAGCTGCCTGCCGATATGAGAGAAATCCGCAAGAACGGCAAAGGCTCGGAAATTGTCTTTGAAAAAATTCGTTGAGGGCTGATCGAGAAGCCAATTCCGATTGCGGTTTTGCTTTGCAAAACCAGATATGATTCCTGAAGAAAGGAAAACTTTCGCTAAAGCGAAAGCGTTGGGAAAAATATGAAACACGATATTGTTGTGATTGGCGGCGGTCCTGCCGGATTGGCGGCGGCCATTGCCGCACGGGACAGCGGCGTGGAAGATGTGCTGATTTTAGAGCGCGAACAGGAGCTGGGCGGTATTTTGAACCAGTGTATCCACAACGGCTTTGGCCTCCACACCTTCAAGGAGGAGCTGACCGGCCCGGAGTACGCTGCCCGGTATATTGAGCAGGCGGAGGAAAGAAACATCCCGGCTCTGCTGGGAACGACGGTAGTGTCGCTGGAGCGGCAGGGGGACGGTATTTTGATCACCTCTGTCAGCCGACAGGATGGCCTCTTGCAAATCGAAGCCAAGGCCGCGGTTTTGGCCATGGGCTGCCGGGAACGCCCCAGAGGGGCACTGAATACCCCCGGTTTCCGCCCGGCGGGAATTTTCTCTGCGGGCACAGCCCAAAGGTTGGTAAACCGGGAAGGATATCTCCCCGGCAAGGAAGTAGTGATTCTCGGCAGCGGCGATATTGGGCTCATCATGGCCCGCCGCATGACGCTGGAAGGTGCGAAGGTCAAATGCGTGGCGGAGATCCAGCCCTACTCCGGCGGACTGAAGCGGAACATCGTCCAGTGCCTGAACGATTACGGCATCCCCTTGAAACTGAGCCACACCGTGGTGGATATTCACGGAAAGAAACGGGTCACCGGCGTGACGATTGCCGAAGTGGATGAAAAGATGAAGCCCATCCCCGGCACGGAGGAAGAAATTCCCTGTGACACGCTGCTGCTGTCGGTGGGTTTGCTTCCCGAGAACGAGCTGTCAAAAGAAATCGGCGTGGACCTGTCCCCTGTCACCGGCGGACCTACCGTCAACGAAAGTCTGGAGACCAGCATTCCCGGGGTGTTCGCTTGCGGCAATGTGCTGCACGTTCACGATCTGGTGGATTATGTGTCCGAAGAAGCGGAGCAGGCGGGGAAAAACTGCGCCGCCTATGTCCAAAGGAAGGCGCAGGGAACGGAACAGACAGCGGAGGGAAAAATCCCCTTGCTTCCCCAAGGCGCTGTGCGTTACACCGTGCCCGTAACGCTGAACAGGGATCGAATGGAAGACCAGTTGGTGGTGCGCTTCCGAGTGGGGCAAAATCTGCGGAACGCCACTGTGCGGGTACAGGCGGACGGCAAGGAGCTTCTGCGCCGGAAACGCCCGGTCATGGCTCCCGGAGAAATGGAGCAGGTGATCCTTCGGAAGGAATGGTTCACCGGAAATGAAAAAGAGATCACCGTTTGGGCCGGGCAAGAGTAAAAACCATTGTTTCTTTTAGAAAAAATAGTTTTTACTTCACGGTTTTGATTCGCAAAAGTTTTCCTGTAGGAAATTTTTTGAATGAATTGCGCAATTCCCGAAGAAAGGATTGGTAAATATGGAAACTCGTGAACTGATTTGTATCGGCTGCCCCTTGGGCTGCCCTCTGCGGGTGGAAGTAAATGACGCCCTTGAAGTGCTTTCCGTTTCGGGAAACACCTGCAAGCGGGGAGAAGAATACGGCAAGCGGGAGGTCACTGCCCCCACGCGGACAGTCACCTCTACCGTGCGGGTGCTGGGCGGGAAAGCCCCGGTGATCCCCGTGCGCACTGCCACAGACATTCCCAAGGAAAAAATCTTTGACTGTATGGAGGAGATCCGGAAGGCGGCGATCGCTGCCCCGGTAAAAATCGGCGATATCGTCATTGAGAATGTTGCCGGCACGGGAGTGAATCTCATCGCTTCCAAGGCGGTGGGCAGGGAGGAATAGAAAAAATGCCGGATAAAAAAATCACCGCCGTGCTGTTTGACTTGGACGGCACGCTGCTGCCCATGGACGAGAATGTGTTCGTCAAGACCTATTTCGGAGAATTGGCGAAAAAGGGCGCGGAACACGGCTGCACGGACAGCAAAAAGCTGGTATCCGCCGTGTGGAAGGGCACTGCCGCCATGGTAAAAAACGATGGCAGGGTGAAAAACGACGCCCGCTTCTGGCAGGTGTTCACACAGGAAATGAACGAAGAGGAAAACAGACTTCGCCCGGTATTTGACCGCTTCTATGCCGAGGAATTCCACCGGGTCAAAGACGTGGTGGGGACAAATCCTCTGGCAAAGCAGGTGATACATGGCTTAAAATCGCGGGGAATTGACGTGATCCTTGCCACCAATCCGCTGTTTCCAAAAGTTGCGGTGGAGACCCGGCTTTCCTGGCTGGAGCTGACCTTAGCGGATTTTCTGGAGGTCACCAGCTATGAGGATTACTCCTATTGTAAGCCCAACCCGGACTATTTCCGGGAGATCTTGAGCAGGACCGGGAAGCGCCCGGAGGAATGCCTGATGGTGGGAAACGACGCGGAGGAAGATCTGGCGGCGGAAGAGTTGGGAATGCCCGTGTTTCTTGTGACAGACTGCCTCATCAATGAAAAAAACAAGGATATTTCCGGCACGCCCAAAGGAAATTTTGAGGAGCTCATACACTTTTTGGGACTTTCGTGACCATACAGGGAAGGAAGAGCGGAAATTCATTTTGACTTTGGAAAAGGAGGCTTTCGCGAAAGCGAAAACAAGGAAGAAAAAGCCATGAGAAACGTAGACAAACAGGATATCTGGGAAACACGGCAATTCCTGCTGGACTGTGCGGAACAGTTCCCTCGGGCGCAGGTCAGGGATTACGTGAAGCACCTGTACCAGTCCGAATTCGGCGGGGAGCATTTGATTTCCGATGGGGAGTCATCTCTTGCCTATCTCAAGGAAGAAATTGAACACCTGACGGAAAGGCAGAAGAAAAAGCCCTATTTCTTTCCGCTGTGCGGGCACTTTTGCAGGATAAATCTCTCCTCCAGCAAGGTGATTTCTCCGGAAATGATAAACCGCCTGTTCGTGGTGTCCTCCCGGTATGTGCAGAAGGCGGCATGGTTTGCTTTGGAGGAAAAACTGAAGCTGTTTTTGGAGCTGAGCAGAGAAGACCCTAGCCTGTTCCCTTTCACGGCGGAGGAGATAGAAGCGTATCTCAAAGAGTACAAAGAGCGGGGCTATCAGCCGGTGCATCACAGCGAGGAATACCGCCAGGCTTACGAGCCGGCCTACCGGGTGATCCGGAGGGAATATCAGGATTACCTGCCGCTGTATGCCGCCATTGAAAACTGTTTAAGAGAAAAAGGCAGCGTGAATGTGGCCATCGACGGAAACAGCGGTGCGGGGAAGACCGCTCTCGCGAATCTGCTGACAACTCTCTTTGACTGCAATGTGTTCCACGCAGACGACTTCTTCCTGCCTTTGGAAAAACGCACCCCGGAGCGGCTGCAGGAGGTGGGCGGCAACATGGACAGAGAGCGTTTCCGGGAGGAGATTTGCGAGCCTGTCCGCGAGAAAAAACCTTTTGCCTACCGCCCCTTTGACTGTTCTGTTATGCAACTGGGCGAAGAAATCAAAGTAGAGCCGAAGCAGATCAACATCTTTGAGGGGTCCTATAGTATGCATCCGGACCTTCAGGAATATTATGATGTCAAGGTGTTTCTGTCCGTTTCTCCGGCAGAGCAGAGCAATCGGATTTTGGAACGCAACGGCGGATTCATGCTCCGGAGGTTTTTGGAGGAGTGGATCCCCAAGGAAAACACCTATTTCGAGGGCATGAAGATTCGGGAAGCCTGCGACTTGGTTTTTCCGTAATTTCATAAAGATGTGAAAAAAGCCAGATGATTTGGGCATTCTAAAAAAGACATATAAAAAAGGGAGAAACAAAATAGCTTCCCCCAACATTCTGCGGAAGTTTTCTGCGGGAAACTTCTTCGCGCAGGCGAATTTCCGCCCCTTTTATAGTGCTACCGTGCGCAAAACACAAACTAAGGGAAAAGTTTTTTTAAAGCTAAAATAGAGAAAGGACAAAAAGAAATGGAAATTTTGACGGTGACGAAGGACAATTTTGAGCAAGAGGTTTTGGGTTCGGATCTGCCGGTACTGGTGGATTTCTGGGCCGGCTGGTGCGGCCCCTGCCGGATGTTTTCTCCCATCGTAGATGAATTTGCCGAGGAAAACGAGGGCAAGGTCAAGGTGGGCAAAATCAACGTGGACGAGGAGCAGGAGCTTGCCGCCCGCTACGGGGTGATGAGCATTCCTACTGCCATTTTGTTCCAGAACGGCGAAGCGGCCGCCACATTGGTGGGTGTGCAGCCCAAGGAAGCTTTGGAAGAACTTCTGTAATGTATGGAAAAGACCATGGAACAGGAAATCTTTGATATGGTCGTGCTGGGCGGCGGACCTGCCGGGTACACAGCGGCGCTGTATGGAGCTCGGGCGGGGCTTTCCGTGCTGCTTTTGGAAAAACTGTCTCCCGGCGGGCAGTTGGCCACCACCGACGTGATAGAAAATTACCCCGGCTTTTCGGAAGGGATCAACGGTTTTGAGCTGGCCATGAAAATGAAGCAGGGCGCGGAGAAATTCGGCGCGAAATCGAAGCTGGCCGAGGTGATCTCCTGTTCCCTTGCCGGGGAAATCAAGGAATTGCAGACGAAAAAAGAGACTTTTCTTGCCAAAACCGTGGTGCTTGCCGCAGGGGCAGTCCCCAGAGAGCTGGGCGTGCCCGGGGAGAAAGAGCTGCGGGGCAAGGGCGTGTCTTATTGCGCCACCTGTGACGGTATGTTCTATCGCGGCAAGACCGTGGCCGTGGTGGGCGGAGGAAACACTGCCGCCGCCGATGCGCTGTATCTTTCCCGGCTGTGCGAAAAGGTGTATCTCATTCACCGGCGGGACGCCCTGCGGGCGTCCAAATCCTACCACGGGCCCTTGGAGCAAGCGGGGAATATCGAATTTGTGTGGAATAGCCAAGTTACGGCTTTGAAACACGAAGCCTCTTTGACCGGGTTGATCGTCTCGGAAAAAAACACCGGAAACGAGCAGGAGATCTCCTGCGACGGCCTTTTCATTGCGGTAGGTCACGTACCGGAAACAGCTCTGTTTCAAGGGCAGCTCGCCTTGGATGAGGCCGGCTATATCCCGGCGGATGAGACCACCCGCACAGAGCTTCCCGGCGTATTCGCCGTAGGGGATTTGCGGAAAAAGCCCCTGCGCCAAGTGGTGACTGCCGCCGCAGACGGCGCTGTCGCGGCCTATTTTGCCGAGGAGTTCCTAAGTAAAAAGAGCTAAGGATCAGAAAATCGGCGAGGAAAGAGGAATAAAAAAGCCCGCAGACTGAAACAAGTCTGCGGGCTTTTCTTTTGAAAATCAGAAGGTGACGGTCCGGGGCTCGCCGCCAAAACTGTAGAAGGTGGCGGTGGCGTTTTCAAAGTAGAGCACTTCGGTGTTGTCATCGGTGGCGGAGTACATGCGCTTCAGTCCCGGGTTTTTCTCCAGCATGTCCTCCTTGGCTTCGATCCGGTCATCCCGCACCAGCGTGCCGGCGATGCGCACCCATGTACCATTGTGAAAGCCGCAAATCTCCACCTTGGGGTTCTTCTGAATCTGCTTGGAGACCTCCTTGACCTTGCCGGTCTGAATGTAGAGCTTTCCCTCAAAGATCTCTGCGGTCCCGAAGGGCCGCACACGGGGCTGATCGCCCTCGACGGTGGCCAGATAATACGTGCCGCATTTCTTCAAAAATTCCTGAACTTCCTGCATGATAAGCTCCTCCTAAAAATGGACTTTAGTTTAGTATAACGGAAATTGAGCCTTTTGAAAAGATCTTTCCGTTTGAAAAGGAAAACTATCTGGAAAACCCCGTATGGCAGTTCAAAAATGCCAGGAACTCCGCCCTGCGGCGTTTTTGCCCTGCCGCCTTGAGATAGAGCTCATACATCCTGTTTCGTACCGTGATGAGCGCTTCCCATTCGTCATTTGACGGTGGAAGATTTTTATACCGCAGACGGTAGTGGAGCAGAAAAGCGTCGCTCACATCATTCCGCAGGTCCGGATTTTCCAGCGCTGCCGCATAATCCAGCAAGGGCCGGTTCGTCCAACGCCCCGGGTACAGTTTGCGGATGAGCCAGCGGAGATCCTCCAAATTTGCCTCCAACCGGGCGGTCTCTCCCCGGAAGCGATAGGGAAATTTTTTGCCCGCGAGATACAGGACAAACAGCGCGAGGAGTGCCAGCGTCAGGATCAATAACAGGGAACGGACCAGCCCGGGCAAAGTATTTCCTTCTTCCGATTCCGGCTCTTCCGGAGCAAACTCGCTCACCGGTTTTTCCGGTTTTGGCGGCGTGGGACGTTCCGGCTCGCTGGGAGCGTTTTGTCCTGAAGAATCGGGCGTATCGGCGGGTGAGGATACCCGCAAGCCCCAGCCCATGCTTTCCGCTGCCGGCATCGCGGCGGTGGGTTCAAACCGAACCCAGCCGAAGCCGTCAAGGTATGCTTCCGGCCAGACATGGGCGCTGCTGCCGAAAACGGTGTAACTGCGATTGTAGTTCTGATTGGCGTAATCATAACAGTACCCCTCCACCAACCGGGCGGGAATGTTATTGAGCCTGAGCAGCATCACCATGGCGGAGGCATAGTGAACGCAGTAGCCCTCCTGTGTTTCAAAAAGAAATTTATCGATGAAGCTTTCGTTCCCCCTCAGATCTGTGTCTGTGGAGTAGGCGTAGCTTCGGAGGAAAGTCTCAATGGCCTTTCCTTTCTCAAAATCGCTTTCACATCCTTCGATGATCGCGGCGGCCAGCTCCCGCACCCGGTCTGTCGCCCCGCTGACGGCAAGGGTATCGGCCGGGATCAAATCTGCTGAGCCTTCCGCCTTCTGCGTCAAATAGGCTTCATATTCCTCCCGTGTACAGACCTTCTCCAGATCCACCAAAAAACAGGCCCGGGAATACTCCGAAAGCTCCTCATAAGGCACGGGTTCTGTGGGCCTTTCTGAAAGCCCTTCCAGCAGTTCAATGAGGTAAGGATTTGCGTAGTCGAGATCCAGAAATTTCACACTGTACCGATAGTCGCGTTTCTGCACATTCCGATAATCAAATTCATTCAGGTTTTCCATGAGCTCCGCATCGGTGTCCAAAGTTAGTAAATTCGCGGGACGGATCACGTCTCGGGTTTTCAGATACCCGTATGTGAGATCTACTCCCCGCACTTCCGCGAAAGTGTTTGCCCTCTCTTTGGAGATATCGCCTGCGATCAGCGCGTTTAGAAAATCCGTGTACCAAAGGCCGTAGGGCTGCTCAGAAGCGGCGGCGTCCTTCCATGTTTCTCCCTCCAGCGCGCCGAATTCCTGGCCTTTCAAATAGAGGTTGCCCCGGCTGCTTTTCCGGGAAAGATACAGCTCCTCCAGATCGCTGTTAAAAAGCGCGCCGTTCAGATTTCCCCGGCCGCCGTAGCCCGCTATCCAGCCGGAAGCCCCCTCGGGCGCGGAGAAATAGTAGCGCACGTTCCGCACCACGGTATTGACGAGAGAAGCCACGGATTCTCCTGCACGGACCACAAAGCTCCAATCAAAGGGAGCGTCGGAAACGGGGAGAACCCCGATAACAAGGACCGCGCTGAGCAAGAGGGGCAGAAGCTGTACGGAAAAGCGCCTGCCGTAGATGGCAGTCAGTTCTTTCAGCAGCAGCAGCGAGGCAGCAGCCACCAGCAGCTTGGGCAATTCATAGCCCCAAACAAAGCCCAATACGGCACAAACCGCAACTGCCAGCGAGAAAATCCGCCTTGGCCAGTCAAAGCTGTGAATGAACAATAAAAGCAGATATCCGGCAGGCGCGGCAATGGATTCCGCAGCGTAACCAAGCCGGGAAAGGGCGGCAAAAATCAAAAGCACCGCCCCTGCCAGAACCGCAAAAGAAATGCGGCGCTGTCCCAGGAGTGTGCCTGCAATCATGATGCCCCCGTAAATGGCACAGAGGATCAGGATCAACGGGATATTCATCTCCGCGCCGAAAAACATTCTGATATTGCCCAGTACGGCATACAGCATCACGAGGACGGTCGTGAGTTCCAGTCCTTTTTCCGCTGCCTGCAACTTCGTTTTTTGTTCCATTCAGTTCCCTCAATACACCGTGTAGACGCTGAGAAGCGCTTCGCTGTCATCGGATTCTTTCAGGAGGATCACGCCGCCCTCCTTGACACAATTTTCCTCAATCCAGAGCTGCCAAGCCTTGTCGTCCATCTCTTCAACGCCCCGGATTTCATCGGGCAGGTTTTCATAGAACTCCCAAAAGCTCTCATAAGAATCCACCGTTTTTCTGAGGATTCGGCCTTTCGGATCATAGAACACCGCCGGCTTCTTCTGCCGGCAGAAATCGTATGCCACAGAGACAGCCGTTTCCAGAAAACGGTCCCGGCGGATCACGTCGCTGAATTCCTGGGTCTGAGGCAGGGGGATCATGACTACCTGGATGAGCTGCATTTCCTTGGGCTCCGGCAGACGGGTCAGAAGCTTTTGGGTCCGTGCGGAATTTTTCCAATGGATCCGCCGGGGACTGTCGCCCTGCCGGTATTCCCGGAGATCGCTCCCAAGGGTGGATTCCGTTAAACTTGTCTGCATTTCCAGAAGATTCCGGATCGCGTCTAACTCCGGCAGCGGACCGGCCTCCTCGGGAAGCCGGGGACGCACAATGGCCCGAAAAGGCGTGGGGATCGGCCGCTCTACTCGGAAAAGATGGAAACAATCCTCGATTTGATAGGCAGTGACGCCGATGTTGTAAGTCCCCGCATACCGGCAGATGAGCGCCGTGCTTTGCTCCCACCGGTCATCGGGGCGGAGGGAAATCTCCTGCTCTGCGGACAGTCCGGAAAGACTTGCGAGCCTTGTCTCAAACAGCAGATTGATTTTTACAAAAGGCAAAAACCCCACATTTTCCACTCGTACCCGGTAGGTGGAAAGCTCTCCTTTTGTGACCTTGTGAGAGGGCATCTCCTGATGAAAACGGATGGTGAGATTGACGATCCCCACATAGACCACCGATACAAAGGGGACGCACAGTACGGTGTAAAATGTCATGTAGGGGAGCGAGCCGCCGCTGAGACTGATCCAAATGACGGATGCCAGAAACAGCATTCCGTAGAGGCAGAGAGATCCCCGATAGGGTTTGATTTTCATGGATATCACGATTGCTTTCGCGTTGGCAAAAGCCACCTTTCTTTTCTTACCGGATTCCCGGGACTTTCACGCGGTTCAGAATGTGCCGGACCACGTCTGACCCGGTCTGCCGTGCCATTTTTGCTTCGGCTGTCAGCACGAGACGATGGGAGAGAACTGCCTGTGCCATATCCCGGATATCCTCCGGGATCACGTAATCTCTCCCCCGCACGTAGGCCCGCGCCTGGGAAGCCCGGATCAGCACCAGCGTGGCCCGGGGGCTTGCTCCGTAACGCACCTCATCGCCCCGGCGTGTCTCGCTGATGATCTCGGCGATATACTTGATCAGCTCCTCGTGGACAGATACCGCCGCCGCTTCCTTTTGCATTTCGATGACTTCTTCGGCGGTCAGTACGGGGTGGATCTCCTCCTGTAGCTGTCCCGAAAGGAACCGGTCGGCCATTTCCAGCGTTCCCTTTTCCGAGGGATAGCCCACGGAGAGCTTCATCATGAAACGGTCCAGCTCAGATTCCGGCAAGGCGTAGGTGCCGATGGAATCGATGGGGTTTTCCGTGGCGATGACCATAAAGGGCTCCGGCAGGGGAAAGGTATGGTTGTCGATGGTGATCTGATGCTCCTCCATGGCCTCCAGCAGGCTGGACTGGGTTTTCGGAGAGCTGCGGTTGATCTCGTCCGCCAAAATGATCTGATGGGCCACCGCACCCTTGACGATTTCAAACTCGCCGGTTTTCGCGTTGTAAATGCTCATGCCCACCACGTCGCCGGGCAGGGTATCCGGCGTGAATTGGATACGGGCAAAGGAGCAATTCAGGGAAGCTGCCAGCGCTTTTGCCAGCGTAGTCTTGCCCACGCCGGGAACGTCCTCCAAAAGGATATGTCCTCCCGCCAGCAGGGCGGTGATCACATTCTCGATGAGATCGTCCTTGCCCACGATCCGCAGGGCGATATTTTCTTTCAGCGCTTTGATATTATCCGGATTCATTTTCTTCTCCTTGGCATTCATTCTGTCAAAATTATAGTAGGCCGCTGACTGAAAGTCAACGGCCTGACAGCGCGAAAAAGAGATTTTACAGAGCGGTTACGGGAAGCTCTGAACGAAGGGTAAACGGCGAAAAACAGCGGAATCGGTGGAAGTCCGATCAGGTTTCGATGTTGCTCCTCTCTATCCTGCCACGCACAGCACCCAAAATCAAGTGGCAGCATGGCGGTTTATTTCCCCGAAATAAAAGATACCGAATAGGCATCTTTAGGCGGAGGGGACCGCATAGGTCGCTTCTGCTGCGCATAAACATGAAAGACAAAAGGGGGGATGGTATGGCGTTTTCCGATCGGGAGCTTTTGGCGCGGCTTGTGGAATGTGAGGCGGGCGGCGAGGGCGAAACCGGTATGAAGGCGGTGGCGTGCGTGGTGATGAATCGGGTGCAGGTGGATTACGGCGAATACGGGAGACTGTACACCGTAAACGAGGTGATCTACCAGCCCCGGCAGTTTACCTGCGTACAGGAACTGGTGGGCGGGCAGTACAATATCCAAAACGTGTACAATATGCGGCCTACCGAAGTGGAATACAATATTGCCGATTGGGCCATTGCCGGCAACCGGCTGACGAACCTGGGCTTTGCCCTGTGGTTTTTCAACCCGTTTTCCGTCACCTGCCGGGACAATTTCCCCTCAAATGTGGGGCAATTCGTCATCCGCATCGGCGACCATTGCTTCTACAATCCGACACAGGCCTACGAGAACACATGAGAGGAGCTGACTTATGAGCGATATCGAACGGCAAAACAACATGCCCGGCATGCGGCGGCTGAGGAACCGGACGGATTATCAGGAGCTGGACGGCAACTACTATCTGGATAATTTCGTCCGCCCGGAGCAGCCCACCTTTGACACGGAGGAAATGCGGGGCTCCATGCAGTACATTTTGGCGAAGAACATCGGACAGTACGTGGTGGTGGAATTCCTCATCGGCACGGACGGCATCATGCGGAAGCAGGGAATGCTCTACTATGTGGGGAGAAGCTTTATCACCCTGTATGATGAGTCTGCCAACAATTTCATTATCTGCGACGTGTTCTCCATCAAATTTGTGTACTTCTATTTCCCCGGTGACCGTCCCAGATTCAACTACAATCTCCTCCCCGGCCCCAACGGAGAACCGGGTACCGGGAACCGGCGGCGGTAGGAATTTATGGAACAGCTCTACAGCAGCAGGAAAGGGCAAAGCAAAACGCTTTGCCCTTTCCCTATATATCTGCCGGGTTATTCAAAAAAGTGAGCTGGTTTTGGAAGGGGGTGCGTGGACGGTATCTGTGCCGGAAGAGGATGTTCCCGCCTCTCCGCCGCGATTCATTCTGATCAGCCGGATCAGGGCGACGAGAATGGAGGTCGCGCCCAATTTTACGTCCGTAAAGTCCGGGCAATTTCCGGCCTGGGCGCTTTGCTGTGCCAGTGCCTCTGTCTGCTTTTGAAAACCGAACAGAACGCAGAGAATGATGAGGGAAGCGGCGTTCTGCAAGGCAAGGGGCGGCAGCTCCCCGCAGGTGAGATCCGGGTCTTGCTGCTGCAGCAACAGGCAGCGCTGGACATCCAGCGAATGATATTCCAGGGCTAGTCCCAAAAACAGGGTGCGGAGCAGCTCCTGACTGTTGTCCAGAAGCCGCAGTGATTCCGCCAGCTCCTCAGAAACAGGCTGGCAATTCCCTGTCTGTTTGAAAGGCATAAAAAAACTCCCCTTGTCCGTTTTCAGGCAGCGGGGGTCGAACCCCCGCTTTATCCTATGCGCGGGACAGGGAGAGAGTGACTTTTTTATTGCAGCGGGAAAACTATTTATCGCCGGATAACACATCCCGGTTATCCCAAAGATATTTGCCGCCGGACAGCAGCGTCACCGCCGCAACGAGCCAGCAGAGAATTTGGGTCACGAGAGAAATGAGAAATGCCCCGTCCGGCGGGAACATGCCGCAACTGAAATAGTACAACAGCACGGTGACCATCTGCAGTACGGTTTTTACCTTGCCCCACATATTGGCGGCGATCACCCTTTGCCCGGAGGCGGCGAGCATGCGCATGCCTGCCACGGCGAATTCCCGAAACAGTACTACCGCCAGCACGATGGGGCTGCACACGCCGTCCACCGTCATGAAGATCAGGGCGGCGGTGGTGAGCATTTTGTCCGCCAGGGGGTCCATGAATTTTCCGAAATCCGTGATCAGATGATGCTTTCGCGCCAGATGTCCGTCCAGATAATCGGTAATGCTGGCAACGGAAAAAACAACGGCGGCCAGCAGACTCAAAAGGGGAGAAAAATCGCTTCTCCCGAAATGGGACAGGGCGGCAAACACCATAAACACCGGCACGAGCAGCACCCGCAAAATCGTCAGCTTGTTGGGCAGATTCATGTTCACGGAATCACATCCTTTTTCCAAACAGATCGCAGTCGATGCAGTCCTCCACCAGCACTTCCACGAAAGAGCCCAGCACGGGTTTCTTTTCTGCGGTGAAGAACACCTTGCCGTCGATATCCGGCGCGTCCATCATGGACCGGCCGAACCAGCACTCGGCGTAGCGGTCAAAGCCCTCGGTCAGGACTTCCACGGCCTTGCCCACGTATTTTTCTCCCTTTTCCTCCATGATCCTTGTCTGCAATTCCATGATGACTTCAGCCCGGTGCTCTTTTACTTCCTCATCGATTTGGTCGGGCAATTCCGCCGCAGGAGTGCCCTCCTCCTGAGAGTAGGCAAAACAGCCCAGCCGGTCAAAGCGGATCTCCTTCACAAATTCCGCAAGCTCTGTGAAATCCTCCTCCGTTTCGCCGGGGAATCCGGTGATCATGGTGGTGCGGAGAATCACGCCGGGGATTTTATCTCTGATTTTTTTCAGCAGGGCAGTGAGACTCTCTCTGTCCCCCCGGCGGTTCATGGCGCGCAATACCTTCCCCGAAGCGTGCTGCAGGGGCAGGTCTATGTAGGGCAGAACTTTCTCTTCCTTTGCCATTACGTCTAAGAGTTCATCGGTGATGGCGTCGGGATAGCAGTACAAAATGCGAATCCATTTGATTCCGTCGATTCGGCACAGTTTCTGCAAAAGTTTTGCGAGGGAATATTCCCCGTACAGGTCAATGCCGTAGCGGGTGGTGTCCTGGGCAATGAGGATTAACTCTTTCGCTCCATTGGCCGCAAGGAATCTGGCCTCTCCCTCAATGCTTTCCATGGTGCGGCTGCGGTAGCCGCCGCGAATCATGGGAATGGCGCAGTAAGTGCAGCGGTTGTCGCAGCCCTCGGCGATTTTCAGATACGCCGACCAACTGGGGGTGGAAAGCTCTCTGTCCCCGCACAGGGGCATATTTTTCTTGTCCGGGAAACGCTCCACAAATTCGCCGGCCATCATGGTTTTCAGAGCGTCGGCGATATTGCCGTTTGCCCCGATACCCAGTACCGCGTCCACTTCGGGAAGCTCCTTGTGGATCTCCTGCTGGTACCGCTCGGCCAGACAGCCGGTGACCACCAGTTTTTTGATCCTGCCCTCTTTTTTCAACTGGGCAAGCTCCAAAATTTCCTCGATGGATTCCTTTTTCGCGCTTTCGATGAAGCCGCAGGTGTTCACGATGGCGATATCGGCCAGAGCCGCGTCGTCCGACAGCTCAAAGCCGTTTTGTTTCAGGCTTGCCATCAGCATTTCGCCGTCCACCTGATTTTTTGCGCACCCAAGACTTACCATTCCCACTTTGATTGCCATTTTTTTCTCCCATTTCAATCGTTAGTTTTGTTTGTCCTCAAAAAATTCTCTTGCTCTTTGCGTCGCTAATTTCACATAGTCGCCTAAGGGCAGGTCTTCCACACCCACCACCGTGACGGAACAGCGGTTCACGGGGATCAGCAGCTTTTGCGCCGGACTTGCCGAAACGGCCGCCGCCATCTTGGGGGTGATCTCCCCGTACAGGGCGTTGGCGGTGATGATGCCCATGGGGCCCGTGATGATGTCCGCGTCCGCACAGTTGACCACCACCGGATTCTCCCCGGTTGCCCCAGCGTCCGCCCCGGCCTTCAGCATGGCGGCGGTGGCGGCGGAATTAGTGCCGATGGCAATGATTTCAGCGTCAAGCCCTGTCGCCTTCAACTGCGAGGTGAGAGCCGCACCCATCTTTCCGCCCTGTCCGTCTATCACAACGATCTTTCGCATGGTTTTTACCCTTCTTACACGTTAATTTCCAACAGGTTCTTCGCTTTTCTCCCGCTTTTTGCGTTCCTGCCGCTTTTTGCGCTTTTTCGCAACGTTTTTCAGGTCGTTTTGAATGCCGCTGCATTCCAGCCACATGCTGACCTCCGCCCCCAAAAACAGGATATACATACAGAAAAACAGCCAGTACATGAGAATGACCAGCGTGGCTAAACTGCCGTAAATCGAGAAATTGGAGAAGTTTTCCACAAACAGAGAGAAGAAAAAGGAAAACAGCACCCAGCCTGCCGCGCCGAAGGCAGCGCCGGCCAGATTGTGGCGGAATTTCACCTTTCTTCTGGGCAGGAAGCAGTACATCAGGGTGAAAAATACAAACAGCAGTAGAAAGCCCACCAGGGATTTGAAATTTATCAGCAGCGTGGCGAAAAACGGCGGCGAATGCTGGAGCAGATAATTGTAGATGGTAGAGCCGAACACCAGAAGAGCGGCGGTGATGAGAATGATGACCGCCAAGCCCAGCACATAGAAAACGGCCAGCGCCCGCAGCACAAAATAGTTTCTGGTCTCTTTTCCCTCATAGATTTGATTCAGCCCCTTGATGATGGCCACCATACCCATGGAGGACGACCACAGCGCCGTGACAATGGCAACCGGCAGAACGCTGCCGGATTCCAGCGGACTGGGGAATAATCCCGCCACAAAATCGGAAAGACTTTCCGGAAACCACTGCAGTGCGGCCTCTAAAATCGGCACGCCGGAGGAGAAGTGAATACGCTGCATCAGCGTCAGCACCAAAGCAAGGAAGGGCAGAAAGGAGATAATGAGAAAGAACGCGCTGTGGGCGGCGGTGGAATCCAGCCTGTCCCGGGTAATGCGCCCGGCAAACCACAAAAAGTGCTTTTTCAGCAATTTCACGTTTCTCCTCCTTTCTTTTTGGCGTGAAGATAGTTTCTGCAGAACGAAAGTCAGCGACCCGACCGTATTTTTCCACCATGAAGACAGTGGACACAGAACAATAATTACCGGCCCGACGGTATTTTTCTACCGTGATGACGGTTCTTGCGGAGGAAATCCACTTGCCCGACCGCATATACCGTATACTAAATCATTATTCTATCATATTTTTTCAGGGTTTACAATCCTTTTGGCCTGTTCCCACAGTATAGGGGAAAATCTCTGCGAAATGTGCCGAAGAAAGAGAATTTTTTTACCGTGGAGAGAGCTTATTACAGGATAAACACCGGCGGCCCGACCGCCTTTTTTCGCAGAGGCGCCGGTCACTGAAAAAACAGGGGAGAATTCCCCGATTTCGTATGAATGAACAAGGGGGCAGGTGTTCCAAACAGTATTTTCATGAAAAATTTCCCGGAAATTTTCTTTTGTTTTTGTAGCATTGTTTCCCACTTTGTGTTAGAATTTCTTTATATAGAGCAAGAACGGTACGATGCGGGCTTGCTCTGGGAAAAAAAGAATAGTGTTCTGTGGATGGAGAAAGGATGGCCAAAAACATGGAAAAGGCGCAGTTTTCTTTCAGCCCGACCAATCGCATTGCCCCTCTGGGGATCGTTTCCTTAGAGGGTGCAGGAGAACTTTCTGACAAGATCGAAGCCCATTTGCTCCGATGGGCCAGAGAGGCCGGGCTGGAGGTCGATACCTTCCGCATCGAGTCCAGTTGTCCCCGGTTTTCTTCCGGAGACGGCAAGGGGATCATCTCCGATACGGTTCGGGGGTACGATCTGTTTTTCATTGTGGACGTGGGAAATTACAGTTGTGTGTACAACTATTTCGGCAAGGAAAATCACATGTCCCCTGACGACCACTTTCAGGACCTGAAGCGGCTCATTCAGGCCACCAGCGGTAAAGCGCACCGCATCAATGTTGTCATGCCCCTGCTGTACGGCGGCAGACAGCACCGCAGAACCTACCGGGAATCTCTGGACTGTGCTGTGGCCATGCAGGAACTGCAGGCCATGGGCGTGGAAAACGTGGTGACCTTCGACGCCCACGACCCCAGAGTGCAGAACGCCATCCCCCTGATGGGCTTTGACAATCTGATGCCCAGTTATCAGGTGCTGAAGACCATGTTTAGAAGCTTCCCGGATCTTTCCACAGACAGAAACGATTTTATGGTGGTCAGCCCTGACGAAGGCGCGCTGAGCAGGAATATGTACTACGCCTCCGTTCTCGGCGTGGAAATGGGCATGTTCTACAAGCGCCGGGACTATTCCCGGGTGGTGGACGGGAGAAATCCCATCGTCGCCCACGAATATTTGGGCTCTGACGTAGAGGGGAAAGACGTGTTCATCGCCGACGATATCATTTCCTCCGGCGAGTCCATGCTGGATATCGCCTACAACCTGAAACAGAGAAAGGCCAAGCGGATTTTCGCCTACGCCACCTATGCCATCTTTACAAACGGACTTGCCACCTTTGACAAAGCCTACCGGGAGGGCGTGATCGACGGCGTGTTCGGCTCCAATCTGACCTACCGCACGGAAGAGCTGAAAAACCGCCCCTGGTTCTTTGAGGTGGACGTGTCCAAGTACATTGCCTACTTTATCTCCGCCCTGAATCACGACGTGTCCGTCAGCTCCATGATCGACCCCCATCAGAAGATCGACGCGCTTTTGGAGCGCCGCCGGGAGGAGCGCAGCAAGTACCAGGGACACCAGCTCAGTTTTGAGAAATAATTTTCGGCAAAGTCTCAATTTGCCATCTGAAACATATGATAAAAGAAAAGCGATGAGGGAAAGAAGTATCCTCACAGGGCCTCGTATCAGAGAGAAAAGGGCGCGTAGAAAAAATCTGCCGGCTGAAACCCTTTTTTGCGGGGCGGAGGAGAAATGCGTTCCGGAGCTGGCAGGGGGAAATCCCTGCCCGGCGAGAGCCGTTACCTTCTGCAAGGGCAGCGGAAGCTGAACCCGAACCGCCTCACAGCGGCCCTTTTGGTCGCTTTTTGCTCTCTCCTCTTTGGTGGGCGTCAGCCCACCGGCATCAGAGAGAACAAAAATCACCTCAAAATTCCTCGCTGTGAGGTGCGTGGCAGTTTTTGCGGAGCAGATTTTTGCCGAGATAAGGCAAACGCTGCAGAGAATACTACCGTATTGTCAAGGCGTTTAACGCAATATCGGCGGAAATCTGCCCGTAAAAACCGGTTAGGGGCTCGGCTCCCGTTGCCCAAGAGCACAAAGCGAAGTGGGACCGCGGTGAAAATCGCCTTCGCAAACAGAGGTTCTCTGTTTGCGGGGGCATTTTTTAGCTTTTTCAAAGGACTTTGCCCTTTGAGAAAACAACCGGACGGCTTTTGCCAATCAGCAAAAATCGCAAATCGCGGCAAGCCTCGCGCAAGGAGGCAACAGTATGTTTCAGAAGCTCAAAGAGGACTTGAACGCCGTTATGGAGCGGGACCCCGCCGCCCGTTCCCGGTTGGAGGTGTTTTTCCTCTACCCCGGATTCAAAGCGGTGCGGGCCCACCGCCGGTCAAACTGGTGCTATCGGCATCATATGAAGTTTTTGGCCGGTCTCATTGCCCAGCGCTGCCGAAAAAAGACCGGCATAGAGATACACCCCGCCGCAAAAATCGGCAGAGGGCTGTTTATTGACCACGGCATGGGAGTGGTCATCGGCGAAACGGCGGAAATCGGCGATAACTGCACCCTGTACCAAAATGTGACATTGGGCGGTACGGGCAAAGACCAGGGCAAACGCCACCCCACCCTGGGGAACAATGTGCTGGTGGGCGCGGGGGCGAAAGTGCTGGGTCCCTTCACCGTGGGAGACAACGCCCGTGTGGCCGCAGGGGCAGTGGTGCTGGACGCCGTGCCAAAGGACGCCACCGCCGTAGGCGTTCCGGCCAGAGTGGTAAAAATTGCCGGAAGGAAAGTGGAAAATCCCAGCGTTCAACTGGATCAAATACACGTGGCAGACCCGGTTTCCATGGAGCTCTGCCGCTTACGGGCCCGGTTGGATAAACTGGAGGCGCGGCAAAAGGAAAATTCGACGGACGAATAAAAAAGGAGGATCAAAATGGAACTGACCAACACATTGACTATGAAAAAAGAACCATTTGTGCCCCATGAGCCGGGCAAGGTGCGGATGTACACCTGCGGCCCGACGGTGTACCACTTTGCCCATATCGGCAATCTGCGCTCCTACATTATGGAGGACGTGCTGGAGAAATTCCTGCGGTATGAGGGGTTTGAAGTAAACCGGGTGATGAATATCACCGACGTGGGGCACCTGTCTTCCGACGGGGACACCGGCGAGGACAAAATGCTCAAGGGCGCAAAGCGGGAGCACAAAACCGTCATGGAGATCGCGGGGTTCTACACCGACGCTTTCTTTGCGGACTGCAAAAAACTGAACATCCGCAAGCCGGACACCATCGTGCCCGCCACCTCCCGGGTGGACGATTTCATCCACTTCATTTCTGTCCTGCTGGAAAAGGGGTATGCCTATCAGGCCGGAGGGAATGTGTATTTTGACACCTCCAAGCTTGACGATTACTACGTTTTCGGCAATCAGAGCGGCGAGGACTTGGCGGTGGGCGTCCGGGAAAGTGTGGACGCCGACGAAAACAAGCGGAACAAGACGGATTTCGTGCTGTGGTTTACCAAGTCAAAATTTGAAGATCAGGAGCTGAAATGGGAAAGCCCCTGGGGCTACGGCTACCCCGGCTGGCATATCGAATGCTCCGCCATCAGCGTGAGAGAACTGGGGGAATATCTGGACATCCACTGCGGCGGCATCGACAACGCTTTCCCCCACCACACCAACGAAATTGCCCAGAGCGAGGCCTATCTGGGCCATCCCTGGTGCGGCTATTGGTTCCATGTGCTGCACCTCATCGATTCTCAGGGGAAAATGAGCAAGTCCAAGGGGGAATTCCTCACCGTCTCCCTGCTGGAGGAAAAGGGATACGACCCGCTCAGTTACCGGCTGTTCTGCCTGCAGTCCCACTACAGAAAGCCTCTGGTTTTTTCCTACGACAGTCTGGATAACGCGGCCCAGGCCTATCAGAAGCTGGTTTCCCGCATCGCGGGGCTTTCCAAAGAGGGCGAGCCGGACAAGGAAGCAGCCAAGGCCTATCAGGAGAAATTCTCTCAGGCGCTGGGCAGCGATCTGAACACTTCCTTAGGACTCACCGTGCTGTACGACGTGCTGAAAGCCGACCTGTCCGACGCCACCAAGCGTTTTTTGGTCGCGGATTTCGATACCGTGTTATCTTTAAGCCTGCTGGAAGCGGCGGAAAAAGCAGGAACGGCTGCAGGGGACGACCTTTCCCCCGAAGAAAAGGCGGAAATCGAAACATTGATTGCAAAGCGCGCGGAAGCAAGGAAAAACAAGGACTGGGCCCAAGCGGACGCGCTGCGGGATGAACTTGCCGCCCGCCATGTGGTGATGAAGGACACCCCAAACGGCGTGGAGTGGCACATTTCCAAGTGACGGAACGGCGGAAAATTTCACAAAGGCTCTGCGGAGTCCTCGTTGACAACCCCTAAAAAAGACGATAGAATGAAAGAAAAAGGAAGGGAACGCCGCACATTTTCCGTGCGGCATCGCCTTGGAGAAGAGGAGGAAAAAAGAATGCAAATTTCTGGACAGAGAGAATATGAACTCCTGGAAAAAATCGGCTTTACCCGTGTGGCCGGTTCCGCCGAGGAATTGAAAGCGGCGGAAATTTTGAAGGAAGAATGCGGGAAGATCGGCTTCCCCGCCGTCATCGAGGATTTCAAAATCGAGGACGCGGAGATCGAGACCGCCACGCTGGAGATCGTGGAGCCCTTCCATCAGGAAATTCCCGTGACGGGTTTCAAATGTGCGCAAAACACGCTCGATGAGGGGTTGACAGCGGACTTCCTGTATGTGGAAAACGCGGAGGAGGCCAACCTCACCGACGCCGCCGGGAAAATCGTGCTGGTCAACGGCTTCCTGCGCCTGCCGGCGTATCGCAAGTTGATGAAGGCCGGCGTGGCCGCTATCATCACCATGGAGGGCCAGCTCCGGGACAAACTGAGTGAAACCGACCTGTCCACCCGCACCCTCCGGTCCACCCTGCGGGCCTTCGGCAGTGTTCCTATGGTAAATATGCGGGTTCTGGACGCCATTGAAATGGTGCGCAAGGGAGCAACAAAGGCTAAGCTCACCCTGAAAAACACCGTGGTGGAGCGCATCTCTCACAACGTGGTCTGCACCGTGCCCGGCACGGAAAAGCCTGAGGAGATCGTGTCTTTTGGCGCCCATTACGATTCCGTTCCCTTCTCCAAGGGCGTGTACGACAACGGCGCGGGCTCGGTCATCATTATGGAAATGCTTCGGTATTTCAAGGAGAATCCCCCGCTCCGCACGGTGAAATTCATGTGGTACGGCGCGGAAGAGATCGGACTGGAAGGCAGCAAGGCCTATGTCCGGGACCACAAGGACGAGCTCAGCAAGCACCTGTTCATGATCAACGTGGACGTGGGCGGCCCTGTGCTGGGCTACGAGACGCTGGCGGTCACCGGCGAGGAAAGCTTGAAAAACTACGCGGAATATCTGATGAAAATCATCGGCCATCCCGTGGAGGTCAAGCAGTCCATTTATTCCAGCGATTCCATTCCCTATGCCGACAACGGCATTCCCGCAGTGAATTTCTCCCGGAACGGAACCTACGGTGCGGCGTACATCCACAACCGCTTTGACACCATGTCCTTCCTGTCCGCCGACATGCTGGCCAAAACCTCTGTAGGCGTGCTGGAACTGGGCAAATCCGTCATCAACGCGAAAGTGTTTCCCATTGAGAGAAAACTGCCTCAGAACATCATCGACGATGTGGACAAGTACCTGTATAAGAAGGAGCTTGCCGAAGCGGAGGAAGAGAAAAAGGCGGAAGAAGCCAAGTAAGGATTGACTTTTCCCCATTTGGCGAATATACTCTATAGTAACTGATGAACAAATAGAAAAGAGGTAAAGCATGAGGAAGTAAGCCAAGAAAAAACAGAATCGAAAGGAGCGTCGGGAGAAAAAAGATCCCGAGGTCTTTCCCTGCTGTCTGATTCATGGCTTTTTCTCTTGGTTTCGCCCCGCTGCGGCGGGGGGAATGCGCCCTAATGTGAGAGTAGGTCTGTTTTCGACAGTTGTCGGAAGCAGACCTTTTTCTGCGGAAAAAGCTCCTACCCTTTATGAAAGGAGATTTTCGCAGCGGCAAATTTCGCCGCGGCGAAAGCAAAGAAAAAGATATGCTGCAAATTGAGCATTTGAATATCTCCATGCGAAAGGACCTGCGGGAACTGGTCAGAGATTTGACCCTTTCCCTGAACCCCGGAGACAGGATGGCCGTCATCGGCGAGGAAGGAAACGGAAAATCCACCCTCTTAAAGCTGATCTATGATGAAGCTCTGGTGGAGGGCTACGCCGATTGGAGCGGAACCATTCGGAAATCCGGGATGATTTTAGGGTATTTGCCGCAGGAATTGCCCCCGGCGGACAGGGAGAAAACCGCATACGAATTCTGCTGTCAGGAACCGGCTTTTTTGGAAAGCACGCCGAAGGAAATCGCGGATATCGCATCAGAGCTGGGATTTTCCCAGGAGCTGTTGTATTCCGACCGCCCGGTGGGTACCCTGTCCGGCGGGGAAAAGGTAAAATTACAAGCGGCGCTCTTGACCCTTCGCCGCCCGGACTGCTACCTGCTGGACGAACCCTCCAACGACTTGGACATCGAAACGCTGGAATGGCTGGAACGATTTATTCAAAATTGTCCCCAGCCGGTGCTGTACATCTCCCACGACGAAACGCTGCTGGAAAACACCGCCACGGCCATTCTTCACTTGGAGCAGCTCAGGAAAAAGACGCTGCCCCGGTGGACGGTGCAAAAAATCGGCTATCGGCAGTACGTGGATGAGCGGCTCAGCAAATTTGCGTCTCAGGAGCAGATGGCAAGGAAAGAGCGGGAGGAAGAACGGAAAAAACTGGAAAAATTCCGGCAAATTTATCAGCGGGTAGAGCACGAACAAAACGCCATCAGCCGGGGAAATCCCAGCGGTGGGCGGCTGCTGAAAAAGAAGATGAAATCTGTGAAGGCGCTGGAGCACCGCATGGACCGGGAACGGGAGGACATGACCCAAATGCCGGAAAGCGAGGACGCTATTTTAGTGGGCTTCGACCCTGCCGTCACCCTGCCCGCCGGCAAAACGGTGATTGAATTTGACCTTCCCGAACTGGCCGTGGGGGAAAAGGTCTTGGCTGAAAAAATAAAACTTTTTGTCCGGGGGCCGGAGCACATCTGCATCATCGGCAAAAACGGTGCGGGAAAGACCACTTTTTTGAGGAAACTGGCACAGGAGCTGCTTGCCAGACCCGACCTGAACGCCGTCTACATGCCGCAAGATTACGGGGAGACGGTGGACGAAAGAGAAACGCCGGTGGAATTCTTGGCAAAATCCTCGGAAAAAGCGGAGCTCACCCGGGTAAAAACCTACCTTGGCAGCATGAAGTACACGGCGGAGGAATGCGAGCACAGCATCGCGGAGCTCTCCGGCGGGCAAAAGGCCAAGCTGTTTTTCCTCAAAATGATTTTAGACGGCAGCAATGTGCTGATCCTCGACGAGCCCACTCGGAATTTCAGTCCCCTGTCCGGGCCGGTGATTCGGAAAATCTTAAAGGAATTCGGCGGGTGCATTCTCAGCGTGTCCCACGACAGGAAGTATCTTTCCGAAGTTTGTGAGACGCTGTATGAGCTGACCCCGGAGGGACTTTTTCCCAAAGAAACGCCGTAAAAAATCAAAACATTTGTTCGTAAAAATTCTTGAAACCCATTGATTTTCCCGAAGTTTTCCAGTATAATATGGTTGAGAAACAGAAGGGTTGAGACAAGCAGAAATGCGGAAAGCAGCAGAAAACTGCTTGCGAAAACAAAGTTACGGTTGAGACAGGCAAAAAATAGGAGGGCAAAAAATATGGCAGAAAAAAATAAAGCGCCGGTCAGCATGAAGGCGGACGGCAAGCCGGAAGATAAGGCAAAGGCACTGGAAACCGCGCTGGCGCAAATCAAAAAGCAGTTCGGCGAGGGAGCGGTCATGCGGCTGGGACAGGATTCCGCATTGAACGTGGAAAGCATTCCCACCGGCTCTTTGTCTCTGGATATGGCTCTGGGGATCGGCGGCCTGCCCAGAGGGCGTATCATCGAGGTGTACGGCCCGGAATCCTCCGGTAAGACCACCTTGGCCCTCCACTGCATTGCCGAAGGGCAGAAAATGGGCGGCAACGCCGCGTTCATTGACGTGGAGCACGCTCTAGATCCCGTCTATGCCGGAAATCTGGGCGTGGACGTGGAAAGTCTCTTGGTCTCTCAGCCGGATACCGGCGAGCAGGCGCTGGAAATCACGGAAGCGCTGGTGCGCTCCAATGCCATCGATGTCATCGTGGTGGACTCTGTGGCGGCCCTTGTGCCCCGTGCCGAAATCGAAGGCGATATGGGCGACACCCACGTGGGCCTGCAGGCAAGGCTGATGAGTCAGGCTCTCCGCAAGCTGGCCGGCGCCATTTCCAAATCCAACTGCGTGGCGATCTTTATCAATCAGCTCCGCGAAAAGGTGGGTGTGGTATACGGCAACCCGGAGGTCACCCCCGGCGGCCGGGCCTTGAAATTCTATTCCTCCGTCCGCATGGAAGTGCGCAAGGGCGAGGTCATCAAGAACGGCACGGAAAATATCGGCGCGCGGACGAAAGTCAAGGTCGTGAAAAATAAAATCGCTCCCCCGTTCCGCACGGCGGAGTTCGACGTGATGTACGGCACGGGCATTTCCCGCACCGGCGAGCTGCTGGATATCGCCGTAAATCTGGATATCATTCAAAAGAGCGGCTCCTGGTTCTCTTACAACGGCGAGCGCATCGGGCAGGGCAGAGACAATTCCAAGGAATTTTTGGCGAACAATCCCGAAATCGCCCAGGAAGTGGAAAAATTGGTCCGTGAGAATGTGGACAAGCTCTACGAAAAGCCCGGAAAATCCGGCGCGGCCCGGGCAGTGGCTACCCCGGTGGAAGCCCCTGCGGCTCCCGTCCCGGAAGAAGCGCCCGTTCCCACCAACAAGGCGGCGGCCAAGCAGAGCATCGACATCACGGTGGATGACGACTGATGCTGCTGACTGCCGCAGAGCCAAGGCGGAAAAGCCTGACCCAGCTCTATCTGGACGGCGAAGCCGCCGTGAAAATCGACACGGAAATATTTGTCCGCTCCGGCTTGAAGCCCGGGGATGAGCTGACGGACGAGGAGCTCCATGAGCTGATACGGGCCTCCGACGCCCGCAGGGCCAAGGAAAAAGCATTGTATCTGCTGGAGCACCGCAGCCATTCCAAAAAGGAACTGACGGACAAAATCGCCCGCACCGCCGCCTCCCGGGAAGCGGCTCAGGCCGCCGCCGACCGCATGGAGGAGCTGGGGCTTTTAAACGATGAAGCCTACGCAAGAGACTTGGCAAGAGAGCTCTTTACCCGCCGGCGGTTCGGCAAAGCCCGCGTCCGGCAGGAATTGCGATTAAAGGGCATCGACAGTGTGCTGATCGATGAGCTTCTGGAGGAATACAGCGATGAAAATATGGCGCTGGAAAATATCCGCGCTGTGCTCAGCAAAAAGTATGACCGCTGGGAGGAAGACGAAAAAATCCGCCGCAGAGCTTTTGCCGCCTTGCAGCGTTTGGGCTACTCCTACGATTTGATCCGACAGGCCATGCGCAGGGCCATGAGCCCAGAGGACGACGAGTTTTGAGGCCGGAGTTTTTGAATAGTGTTGCATAAAAAGCGTTTTTCTGGAAAGAAAAACGCTTTTTTGATGGAAAAAAGTTGTATAAGATAAGCTAGAACTGAACGTATCATTGTCGTATCTGCGAAAGATATGTTTCATCTGTGATACCTGGAGAAAATGTACAGGTATATTCTTTAACGAGCAGATTCGCTTCATGGAACTTGTCCTTTAGGACTGACTTTAAGTAATCTGTAAAGAAGCCCGTAAACCAACTGACACACGAGGCCAATTCATCAAAACTGGGCGTTCCAAGTTGAAGACCCAAGCAGTTGTCCGGAGCGGGACACCATTTTCCCCGAAAGCGTAAAAACACTTGGGTATGCGTCTGGTGCAGATCGTCAGACAGATATTCCATGAACCAGGAGCGACAAGGAACATCATGTCTTGCACAATAGACTTTGATGAGTTCCGCCAAGTCCCAGCACCAACCGCAATGATTCTTTACCACATCCTCCGGCGAGGAAAAAGCATAATCCCGAACGGTAAAATCTTCTTCATCAGTAAAATGCAGTTGCCCGGATTTATCTTGATAACCATAGCGAATGGTCTCAATATAGCTGAAAAAAGTCTGAATATCCAGCTCCATGATATCTTCAAACGTTGCCATATTTCATCTCTCAACTCCATCAAATCCCGATTTTTCTTACCTGCTATCCTACCATGCCCTGCAAGAAAAATCAAATTTCAGGCGAGGTCCAGCGCTTCCAAAAGGCGCATACTTTTGCGGCAGGCGAGGGCAGTCAGCAGGGCGTAAATGGCCGCGCCCAAGAAAAAGCAAAGAAACTTTTCCGGCAGGTGGAGAAAGAGGGCGGTGTCCAAGTTGTCCCGGACAAAGGGGACGAAATGGGGCAGGGCTTCGGAAATGCCGATGCCAAAAAACAACGCCGCCGATCCCAGCAGGAAGGGCACGCCGATTTTAACGGGGTTTTTGTAATGCAGGGGGAAGAAAATCAGGTTGAAAAGCCCCATCAGCGCGAGACCGAAGCCCAGCAAAGCGAGATTTGCGTCCAGCCCCACGATGTTCCCCTCCGGCGGGTACAGCGCCCGGAGAAAAAGAAAGGGAATACAGAGCACGATTTGCCCCGCCTGAAAGAACCCGCACAGCAAAAACCGGGCCTTTACCGCGTCCCGCTTTTTCACCGGCAGCAGCACGGTGTAAAAGATATCCCGATTTTCCCGGGCGGTCATGCAGACGAAAAAAATGCCCAGACAGGGGTAGAAAAAGGTGACGGTCAAAGGATAGGACGGGATCAGCATCATGGCTGCCAGCCCTAAAAACAGGTAGCCCGTGGGGTGCGCGGCCAGAAGAAATTCTTTTTTCAGTAGTCGTTTCATTTTTTTAACTTGCTTTCGCTGAAGCGAAAGCCTCCTTTCCGGAAGTTTGGGAAATACTTAGCAAACTTTCTCCATATGCACCATGATGGAATCCAAGTCGGCGGGTTCCATCATTGCCCCGCTTGGAACCGGCGCATCGGCCGGAATCAGAGCGGAAAACCCTTCTTTTTCCCGCTTGAGCCCGATCAGTTCCGCAGTGCTTTCCGGGGGCGTTTCCCCAGGAAATGTAACCAGCCGGTAGCCGTTTTGGAACTTCTTGATATTGCCGGTAAAGGGAATCTTCCCCTCCCGGAGATAGGTGATGGAATCGGCGCATTTTTCCAGGTCGGAAGTGATGTGGGTGGAAAAGAGAATGGACACGCCCTCATCCCGGGTCAGCGTCAAAAAAATGTCCAGAAGTTCTTCCCGGGAAACGGGGTCCAGCCCGCTGGTGGGCTCGTCTAAAATCAGGAATTTGGCCTTGTGGGACAGGGCCAGCGCCAGAGAATATTTCACCTTCATGCCGTCGGAAAGCTCCGAGGGATTTTTGTCCTCCGACAGCTTAAAGAGCGAAAGATACCGGCGGTAGGCGGAATCGTCCCAGTCCCGGTAAAAGGATTTTGTCACCCGGGTGATGAGCCCCAGCTTCTTGCGGGGGTAGTAGTCCACGCCGCCGGAGACAAAGCCGATTTTCTGCTTGATCTCCCACTCATTTTCCCCGAAGGGCAAGCCGAAAAAGGAAATTTCACCGGAATCGGGGTGAACGAGGTTCAAAAGACAGCGCAGGGTGGTGGTTTTTCCCGCGCCGTTTCGCCCGATGAGCCCCATGATTTCCCCTTCAGGAACGGCAAAGGAAATGCCGTCCAGTAAAAAGCCGGGGTACTTTTTGCGCAGTTTTTCCACGGTTAAAATATTCATATCAGGTTTCCTCTTTTCCGGGATTTTGCAGGGCGCTTAACACGGAAGAAGCAAAGTCAAGGGCGTTTTCCGCTTTGACAATGGCGATGCCCTGGTCCCTGTCCCCCAGCAGGAGCAGGGTATCTCCCGGCGAAATATTAAACATATCCCGCATTTCCTTTGGGATAACAATTTGTCCCTTTTCGCCCACCTTGGCGGTGGCAAGAGTTTTTCCTTTTGGCTTTTTCGGCTGTGACATAGTACACCTCGGTATGATTAGTATGAAAAATTATACTTATTATACCAAGCCGGCACGAAAAGTCAAGAGGAAATGAAAAACCACTCCGCTCACTGCGGAGTGGTTTGGAATTCAAAATTAGTTTGCTGCCATTTTCAAATCTACCGACAAGATGTGCCTTGTGGGCCAAAATTCGTATAAATGCAGAGCGGTCACTTTTCCCGAAAAGGGAGAAAATCTTTCCAAAAGAATGGACGCGGCCTGCAGGATGATTTCCGGCTCGTCGATGAGCATGGTGGTGTGGGGCGTCCAGTTTTCGAGCGGTCCGAATAGTTCTTTCAGTTCCAGCAGTTCCCTGTTAGTGTCCGGGGCGACAAACAACACCTTTGAGCCGCTGAAAATCCCGATATGATGGAAGGTCACGGGGATTTCGCATACTTCCTCAGCCAGTGTTTGGAGACGGGCGATCAGCTTCTGTTCCATCTCTACAGAAAAGGAATCCAGCGTGATATGTTGAGGGATATTCTTTGTCTGCTGTCCCGAAAAGCCCGCTTCATACAGCGCGTTTTGCAGGGAGCTCAGATACTGTTCCGTATCGCTGTCGTATCCTGCCAGGATATAGATAGCTTTATCCGCCATAGGTGTTTCTCCCGTCTTACTGTAATGTGCCAATCACACAGCGGTCTAAATTCGCCCAATCCTTTTTTACTTCAATTTCTTTCAGCCCGTGCTGGGCGAATAGATCGGAAACCGCCTCTCCCTGCTCCTCGCCGATCTCCACGGCCAGAACGCCGCCGGACCTTTTTAATAAGGGCAGCCACAGGGAGCAGATGGCGCGATAGAAAAGAAGCCCATCTTCACCGCCGTCCAGCGCCATGGCAGGTTCTTTCTGCACTTCCGGCTGCAGAGAGCTGAGCTGGGAAGTGGGGATATAGGGCGGGTTGGAAAAGATAAAATCAAGATTTTTTTGATTGATTTTACTCGGTGTTTTCGGCGAAAGCACGTCACCGAAAAATGCCTGTACCTGATATTCGGGATAAGCGGCAAGATTTCGCTCCAAAAAGGAAAAAGCCTGCCGGGAATATTCCAGACAGGTCACGGACGCCCCCGGCAGCAGGGAGCAAAGCCCCAGCGCCGCTGCGCCCGTTCCGGCGCACAAGTCCAGCCCTACGGGATCGACCACGCCCGTGAGCCGTTTTGCCAGAGCTTCCACCGGCACAGCGGTATCTTCCCGGGGAACAAGCACCCCCTCCCCCACTTGCAGGGAAAGCCCCATGAATTCCCATTTGCCCAAAATGTACTGCAAAGGGCGATGAGCGGCCCGCTCCTTGACGGCATTCCAAAAGGTTTTTTCCTGCTCCGGGGAGGGCGCTTCTTCGCCATGCAAAGTCAGCGCAGTACGATCTTTCTCAAGAAAAAATTCTGCCAGCAAAAGGCTGTCCGTACCGGCGTCGTCTATTCCGCTGTCGGCCAACAGTTTTCGGGCAGCCAGGTACAATTCCCGGCAGGTCATGAGATCAGGTCCTCGCCATTTTCGGGAATGACGGCATTCATGGCGGCGATGGCGGCCTCGATCATCTTGTCGTCCGGCTCTTTCACGGTGATGCGCTGCATCCACAGTCCCGGCTTCACGAAAAAGCGGATACAGTTGCCCGGATGGCGGGCGGAAAACTTCTGAATTTCATAGCCGATATTCACAATGACGGGGATACAGAGGAGCTTCACCGCCGTCCGCAGGAAGGGGTTGGAAAAGGGAATAAAAAAGCCCACGATAATACTCAAAAGCAGCATGAGAATCATAAAGCTGGTGCCGCAGCGGGGGTGAAACCGCCCTTGCTTTTTCACGTTTTCCACGGTCAGGGGCAGGTCGTTTTCGTAGCAGAAAATGGTCTTGTGCTCCGCGCCGTGATACTGAAAGGTGCGCTTGATATCCGGCAATCTGGAAATCAGCAGAATGTAGCCCACAAAAATCCCAATGCGCAACACGCCCTCGAAGATGGAGCGCCAGCCGGAAATCTCGGCGGGAACAGCGCTTTGGAGCAGATTGAACAGCCAAGTGGGCAGCAGGAAAAATAAGAGGATCGCCAGCGCCACGCCCAGCACGGAGGCGACGCCCATAATGACCCCGGTCATCTTCTCGCCCAAGTGCTCGTCCAGCCATTTGTCAAGGCCGGTGAGTTCCTCCTCCCCCACGTCCTCGGTGATCTTATCGGCGGAGAGGGACAGGGCCTTGTAGCCCAGCCGCAGGGAATCAATCATGGCGAAAATGCCCCGGATAAAGGGTTTCCCCAGAATGGGATATTTTTGGGTCAGCCGGGGAGAAGTGATCTCCTCCGTGGAGATCTCCCCTTTCTCGCTGCAAAAGGCCGCCACGGTCTTGTGGGGACCCACCATCATTATGCCCTCCATCAGGGCCTGACCGCCGATGGATGTGATTTTTTTACTCATGCTCTTTCCGTTTCCTTTCTTGCAGTAATTTCTGAATTTCCGGGGTGTCCGTAAGCCCCGGGCGGGCCTCTAGGGTTTGGCAGGCGGGCAGGGAAATGGTGACAGTCGTGCCCACACCCTCCTGACTTGTCACGTCCAGCTTTCCGCCGTGCATGGTGACGATTTCATCCGCCATGGCAAGACCGATGCCGGAGCCCCGCACCAACTGATTTGCCTTGTAGAATTTCTTCTTGATATTGGGCAGGTGCTCCGCCGGAATGCCGCAGCCGGTGTCTTTTGTGACGACCTTGACCCAGCCGGTTTCTTCCATGGAGGTCACCGTGATCTCCCCGCCGCTTTCCGTGTATTTCAAAGCGTTGTCCAAAATGTTGACGAACACCTGCCGCAGTCTGTCCACGTCACCGTAGACAGGAGAAAGCACCTTGTCCTCCTCGTAGTCCAGCCGCTTGTTCTCTGTGCGGGCCCGCTCGGTAAACAGGTACACCGCCTCGTCCAGCTCCGCCAGAATGTCCAGCCGGGTGACCCGCAGGCGCATTCGCCCGCTTTGCAGCCGGGAGAAGTCCAACAGCTCCTCCACCAGTCCCGAAAGCCGTTCCGATTCCCGGATGATGACGTTCACGCCCTTGTCGGTGGTCTGGGGGTCTGTACCGGAGTGCAGCGTTTCCGCCCAGCCTTTGATGGCGGTCAAAGGGGTGCGCAATTCGTGGGAGACGGAGGAAATGAAATCGTTTTTCATCTGTTCGGTGGCGGCCAGCTCTCCCGCCATGTCGTTGATGGAATCGCAGAGCTCACCTAACTCGTCGTCCCGCTGCTTGCCGATCCGCACGGCGAAATTGCCCTCGGCGATCTGCTTCGCGCCGGCGCTGACCTGCCGGACGGGGACCAGAATGGAGCGGATAAAGTAAATGCCGGAAAAGGTAATCAGCAGCATGATGAACACGCCCCCGGCAATGAGCGCTAAGGTGATGCGGCTGATTTGCTGGTCGGCCTTTTCCAGAGAAACAAGATACCGGACAGAGCCGGTCAGTCCGCCGCCGCTGTCCCGGATCACTCTGGTGATGGCCATAACGCGCTCACCGGAATCTAACTCGCCCACCCATTGGCCGGAATTGTCGTCGCTTTTGAGGGCGGTTTCGTAATCCGGCATGTCCTGCTGGTGGTCCGGCTCAAAGCCGGTGGAGGTGGCAAACACGCTGCCGGTGCGGTTTAAGGCCATGATCTCCATGTCGTTTTTGTCGGGGAAATGCTCGATGTAGTCCCGAGCGATAGCGTTGAATTCCGAAGCGCTTCTCGTGCCGCCCAGCCAGTTTAAAAGCTCGTCCACACGGCCGGTTAAGGACTGCTGAATGCCGGTATAAGTGGAGGTCTGCACCGTGATGGACAATGCGAAAATGGAGATGGAAAGAATGACAAGGGCAATGCCCACGGTGTTCACGAACCACCGGCGGGAAATGCTTTTTTTCGTTTTTGTCACGGGGAAACCTCCTTTCTATCAGGGAACTTCATAAGCGGGACTCAAAGCAGCGCCGCACAAAGATCGTGCGGAAGCGCCTTTACACGTCCCAGCGATAGCCCAAGCCCCAGACGGTCACAATGTGGGCAGGGGCGGAGGGCTGCTCCTCCACCTTCATGCGCAGGCGACGGATGTTCACGTCCACGATTTTTTCCTCGCCCACATAGCCGCCGCCCCAGACATGCTTCAGAATGTCCCCTCGGGGCAGGGCAACGCCGGGATTGGAAAAGAAATATTCCATGATTTGAAATTCCACTTGAGTCAGCTCAATGGGCTTGTCTCCCTTTTTCAGAGAGCGGTTGCGGAGATTCAGGGTAAATTCCCCGGATTGCAGCTCGTCCCGGAGGCTGCCCTCCTGATGCTTGGCTGCCAACGCCACCCGGCGGTACACCGCGTCCACCCGGGCTACCAGCTCCGAGGGGGAGAAGGGCTTGGTGACGTAATCGTCCGCCCCCATCATCAGGCCGCTGACCTTGTCCATTTCCTGGGTGCGGGCGCTGAGCATGATAATGCCGATGGAGCTGTTTTGTTTTCGCAATTCCTTACACACGGCAAGACCGTCGAGAGAACCGGGCATCATGATGTCCAACACCGCCACGTCGATATCGCCCTTTGCCTTTTCGTAGAGCTCCAACGCCTGCTCGCCGTTTTCGGCCTCCAATGTTTCATAGCCCGCCCGTTCCAAATTGATGACCACGAACTCGCGGATATTTTGTTCGTCTTCCGCCACCAGGATTTTTTTCATGGATAATCGCTCCTTTTCGTTAAGAATAAGTCCGATCATATGATTACTCACTCAACAATTTAAAATCCCGTTTGATTTGGGAAATGCTCTGCAGTCTGAATTTGTTTTTGGTGAAGACCTGTATTCCGTAGACAGAGTCGTTTTGGGTGGCCAGCAGTTCGTAACCGCTGGTAGGCCCCCGGCTCTCCCACGCCGAACGCGTGAATACCCGAATGGCGAACAGCGGCTCGCTCAGCAAATAACTGCCATCCTGATCAGGGGCCTCGATAATTTCCGTGTAGGTCACCATCCGGCGGGAAGTATCATTATAGGATGTGATCCCTCCGGTCAAAGAATAGGGAAGCCGAAACCAGTAGTTTTCGGTGGGATTCATCATGGTGCGGGTCACAACGCGGTATTGAGAGCTCGACTGGAGACGGCACCAGTCCACCTGATAGCAGGTGGCGTCCGGCATAGTTTCCTCCGGCAGACCGGGCAGCAGGGACACCTGGGGAATTTCCAACAGCCCATCGCCGTTGATATCTCTGGAAAGAATGGACGCCGTGCTTGGCCGCAGGAAGGGATTGCTGTATTCCTCGGTGTTTACATCCTCCGGGAAATTTTTCAGTTTGCCGTCCTCCAAGGTAAAAATTTGGGTGCTGAGGCTGCCGTCTGCCTTGACCCCGTCCAGCACCACGCCGGACAGGGATGCGGTGAGCCCGCCGAAAGCGGCGGAGGAATATCCGGCCATGGAATTGTCCGCGTCCGCGCAGGAAATTTCTTTCATACTGCCGCCGACCCAGGCAAAGAGCTTCGCCCGTGCGGGAGTGGGCTCGTCTCCCTCCTCCTCGGCGGGGAGAAATTTGTCCACGGTAAAGACCTCGTGAATGCCGTCTTCGTCAAAGTCAGTCACTGCCAGCTCCGCATAGGTGCCGAGAGAATATTCCGTGATTTCTCCGCCCGGGCTGTACACATAGGCGTTGGCTCCGGCAGTGCGGCCCGTGGTGCCGGCTGTGCTGCCCCAGCCGATCAAAATCAGGTTATGTCCTGTTTGGGACAGCGTGCCGAAACAGACCCTGTCCACCTGCAGTGCGGAATTCTGAAAGGTGGCGGCGGATTCCCACCCGTTTTCGGTTTTGATCAAAAACTGTACCTCCACGCCACCGGAATTGCCTGCCTCGGAGGAATAGAAGCCGACAGCGTCCTTTATCCCGTCCCCCGTGAAATCCACCATGGTGACGGCGGAGCGGTACTCCCCGGACTGGGGATACACAAAAGCTATGTCGGGGCGGTCGCCTTGCAGCAGCTCCTGAATGGCCTGCTGATCCTCGTTGACCTTGGGCGGCGCCATGAGGTTTTTCGTGTCAAAGGAAGCAAAGGAGCAGCCGGAAAGGCTCAAAAGCAGGCAAAAAGACAGAATGGCTGCCGCTGTTTTTCTTTTCATCAGCCTTGCTCCTTTCCGTTTTTCAATAATTACTTATATCATATCACAAAAAAATGAATTTGTCATGCTTTATCTAAGAGCGGAAAGCATTGACAAAACGTCGGGAAAACAGGTACAATTTTGAGAGAAAAAGCCGGTGGGGAAGTGAGAGAAAAATGCCCAGATTTTTTATAGAAGAAGAGCCTGCGGGAGAATACTTCGTGGGCGGAGAAAACGGGGCGCACATGGTGAAATCTCTGCGGATGCGTCCGGGAGAGAAAACCATTCTTTGTGCCGGAACGGGAAAGGATTTTCATGGCACGGTGCTGGAATGCCGGGAGGACGGCGCTCTTGTCCGGGTGGATGAAGTTACGGAAAGCCGGGGCGAACCCAAAGTGCGGGTGACGGTGTGCCAGTGCCGCCCTAAGGGGGACAAACTGGAGACCGTGGTGCAAAAGGCGGTGGAGTTGGGCGCGTGGGAAATTCTGCCGGTGGAAAGCGCCCGGTGCATTTCCCGCCCGGATGAAAAATCGGCGGCGAAAAAAGGAAAGCGGCTGCAAAAGGTGGCTCTGGAAGCCGCCCAGCAAAGTGGAAGAGGGCGCGTCCCTGCGGTGCTTCCCCCTGTCACGTTGGAGGAAGCGCTGGCAGCCGCTTCTCAGCAAGGCGATATCCTGTTCTGCTACGAAAACGGCACTCACAGCCTGAAAGAAGCCCTCCGCGCCGCAGGGGACAGACTGTTCCTGTTTGTGGGGCCTGAGGGCGGCTTTGCCCCGGAGGAAGCGGCGCTGGCAGAGCAGTACGGCGCAAAGCTGCTGACGCTGGGCAATCGGATTTTGCGTACGGAAACCGCGCCTCTGGCGGCGCTGACTGCCATCATGTACGAGAAAGGCGAGCTGGAGTTAAAATAAATTTTAACTCTCGGTTTTGCGGCAATCATTTTGCTTCGCAAGAGTTTGACATACGGTCAAACTCCTGCAAGTTTCCCCATGGGAAACTTTTGAATGAAAAGCACAATTCCCGAAGAAAGGAGTTTTTCGCTAAAGCGAAAATATAATTGAAAATATGAAAAATGTGTTGATCACCGGGGCGTCCGGCGGCATTGGAAAAGCGGCGGTGCTGGCCTTTGCAAAACAGGGCTATGGCGTGGCGCTGCATTATCATACCGGGAAACAATCCGCCGAAAAGACGGCGGAAGAAATCCGAAAAATGGGCGGTACCGCAGAGAGTTTCGGCGCGGATTTGACAAGCGAAAAAGAAGTGGAAGAAATGTTCCGGCAAGCAGAAAAAACATTCGGCTTTTTTTCTGTCCTGGTGAACAACGCCGGCGTAGACTGGAAAGGACTGCTCACCGATATGACGCTGCAGGAATGGGAAAAAGTATTTGCCGTCAACTGCACGGGGACATTTCTCTGCTGCCGCCGGGCGCTCCGATCCATGGTGCGGGAGCACACCGGCAGTATCGTAACTGTTTCCTCCATTTGGGGAGAGGTGGGTGCTTCCTGCGAAGCGGCCTATTCCGCTTCCAAAGCGGCGGTGATCGGACTGACAAAGGCGCTGGCAAAGGAAGTGGGCCCTGCCGGGGTGCGGGTGAACTGTATCTCCCCCGGGGTCATCGACACTCCCATGAACGGAGACTTGACCGAGGACGACCTTTCCGCCCTGCGCGGGGAAACGCCGCTCATGCGGATCGGCACGCCGGAGGAAGTGGCGGACGCCGTTCTTTTTCTGGCGGAGCATCCCTTTATCACCGGGCAGGTGTTGGGGGTAAACGGCGGGTTTTCCCTATAAAAACAAAAAAGTGCTATTCTTTTTGGATATGGCAGGGCGCGTGGCTCTGCCATGTTTTTCGTGACAAAAACCGCCCGGAAAGGTTTGACAAATCGGCCAATTTACGGTACAATAACTATCCGTGGGCTTTTCCGGTTTTACCCCCCGAAAAGCCGAAAAATCAGAGAAATATTTTGCATACGGGGAGGGCAGAAAATGAGCTTTCGGATTTTGGGTACCGGCAGTTTCGTGCCGGAGCATATCGTCACCAACAATGACCTTTCCCGGATGGTAGAGACCTCGGACGAGTGGATCACCCAGCGGGTAGGCGTGCGTCAGCGCCATGTGTGCACCACGGAATCCACAGCAGATCTGGGCGTGGAGGCGGCCTTACGGGCGCTGGACAACGCCGGGGTGAAGCCGGAGGAACTGGACCTGATCATTGCCCCCACCATCAGCGCGGATACCATTTCCCCCGGCTTGGGCGGCATGGTGCAGAACCGTATCGGCGCGCATTGCCCTACCTTTGACATGAACGTGGCCTGTCCCGGCTTTCTATTCGGGCTGGACGTGGCGGCCGGCTTTTTTGCGAGAAAGGTCGTCAAAAAGGTGTTGGTAGTCAGCGCCGAGCGCATGAGCGGCCTCTTGGACTGGACAGACCGCAGCACCTGCTGTATCTTCGGTGACGGCGCGGGGGCGGCGGTGCTGGGCGAGGGAGACAATTATCTGGCCTCTGAGCTGCATACGAAAGGCGGAGACGACATCATTTCCATTCCCACGGCGTGGGACAACTCCCCCTTTTATCAGCGGGAACGGGAAAAAAACTGCGTCCACATGAAGGGGCAGGAGACCTATAAATTCGCGGTGACCTCCATGGTGAACGACATCCGCTCCGTCATGGAGAAAGCAGGCATCACCGGGGAGCAGGTCAAAGCTGTGATCCCCCATCAGGCCAATTACCGCATTATCAACGAAGCCAGGCGCAGACTGCCGGAAATCGCCCCGGAAAAATTCCAGATCAACATCGAGCGCTACGGCAATACCTCCTCTGCCAGCGAGCCGGTGCTGCTGGACGAGATCAACCGGGCGGGACTTCTGCAGCCGGGGGACTATGTGGTCCTTTCCGCTTTCGGCGGCGGGCTTTCCAGCGCTTCCTGTGTTATCAGATGGTAGATTTTGACGAGAGAAACATAGATTTTGAAAAGGAGTGTGCTTCATGATCAAAACACCTCTTTGCGAGCTTTTGGGGATCGAATACCCCATCTTTCAGGGCGGTATGGCGTGGATTTCCGACGGTAAGCTGGCGGCGGCCGTATCCAACGGCGGCGGGCTTGGCATCATTTCCGCTATGAACGCCGACGCGGCCCATTTGAAAAAAGAAATCGACATTGCCAGAAGCTTGACAGATAAGCCCTTCGGCGTAAATATCATGCTCATGTCTCCCTTTGCCGACGAGGTGGCAAAGCTGGCGGCAGAGGAAAAAGTGGCAGTCATCACCACCGGCGCGGGGAATCCTTCCCGTTATATGCCCATGTGGCTGGAGGCGGGGATCAAGGTCATTCCCGTAGTGGCCTCTGTGGGCATGGCAAGGCTGGTGACAAAGGCCGGCGCTGCCGCAATTATCGCGGAGGGCGGAGAATCCGGCGGGCATGTGGGCGATTTGACCACCATGGTGCTGGTCCCTCAGGTGTGCGACGCCACCGAGCTGCCTGTCTTGGCGGCGGGCGGTATCGGCGACGGCAGAGGGATCGCGGCGGCGTTCCAACTGGGCGCGGTAGGCGTGCAGGTGGGTACCCGGTTCCTGGTGGCCGAGGAATGCGGCGTACACCCCAATTACAAGAAGAAAGTGCTGAAAGCCAACGACATTTCCACCATGGTGACCGGCAAGCGGCTGGGTCACCCGGTGCGGCAAATTAAAAATCAGTTCGCCAAGGATTACGCCAAGGCGGAATACAGCGACACCAGCGACGAAGAATTGGAAAAGCTGGGTTCGGGCGCTTTGTACCGTGCCGCCGTGGAAGGCGACGAAAAGACCGGAGACTTTTTGGCCGGGCAGGTGGCCGGCATGATCGATCGGGAACAGCCTGCCGCCGAGATCATCCGGGAAATGTTCGCGGAAGCGGAAGAAGTTTTGAAGCACGCCGATAAATGGGTCAAGTAAGGGAAGCGCGGCAAGAGAACGCTTGAATGAACCACTCAACTTGACAGGAAGCACTTGGCTCGATGGACAAAAAAGTAGAGGTGGGATTGTATGAAAAAGATCGCCTTTGTGTTTTCCGGGCAGGGGGCCCAGTACAGCGGCATGGGAAAGTCCCTGTATGAGAGCAGTCCCGCCGCCCGGCAGGTGTTCGACACGGCGGATAACATCCGTCCGGGCACGTCAATGCAGTGCTTTGAGGGCACAGCCGAAGAGCTTTCCGTGACGAAAAACACCCAGCCCTGCCTGTACTGTGTGGATTTAGCCGCTGCCCGTGCGCTGGAGGAAGCGGGCGTTCATGCCGATTTCGCTGCCGGGTTTTCTTTGGGCGAAGTGGCGGCACTGACTTTTTCCGGGGCGTTCTCCGATGAGGACGGTTTTTCCTTTGTCTGCCGCCGGGCGGAAGCCATGCAAGCGGCGGCAGAGCAAAATCCCGGAGCGATGGCGGCGGTGCTGAAGCTGTCCAATGAGCAGGTGGAGGAGCTTTGCAAGTCCTTTTCCCACGTCTGGCCCGTCAACTACAACTGCCCCGGGCAGTTGGTGGTGGCCGGGGAAAAGAGAGAACTGGAAAGCTTTTGCGCCAAAGTTTCGGAAGCCGGAGGAAAAGCCGTACCTTTAGCAGTCAGCGGCGGGTTTCATTCTCCCCTGATGGCGGACGCGGCGGAGGAGCTGAAAGCGGTACTGGAAAGCATTCCCGTTCAGACTCCAAAACTGCCGGTTATCGCCAATGTCACGGCAAAGCCCTATGGAGAGGATGTTCGGGAACTGCTGACACAACAGGTGAAAAATCCTGTGCGTTGGCAGGAAACGGTTGAAAAATTGGCGGCGCAGGGCGTGGACACCTTTATCGAATGCGGCCCGGGAAAAACCCTGAGCGGGTTGATTAAGAAGACGCTCAAAGACGTGAAAATCCTCCGGGTGGAGGACGCTGAAACATTACAGGATACATTAAAAGCCATTCAAGGATAAACAAAAACCGAAAGGATGGAGCAAAGATGAAGCTGGAAGGAAAGATCGCCCTCATTACAGGCGGCTCTCAGGGGCTGGGAAAGGCCATTGCCCTGAAGCTGGCGGAGAACGGCGCGGATATCGCCATCGCCTATGTGGGCCCGGCGGAGCCCGCCGAGGAGACCTGCCGGGAAATCGAAGCCTTGGGTCGCAGAGTGAAGTCCTATGTCTGTGACGTGCGGGACGAGCAGGCGGTGGAAGCCACGGTGGAAGCGGTGAAAGTCGACCTGGGCAAGGTGGACATTTTGGTGAACAACGCCGGCGTCACCCGGGACGGGCTGATGCTCACCATGAAGGACGAGGATTACGACGCCGTTCTGGATATCAACCTGAAAGGCGCGTTCCACATGACCCGTGCCTGTTACCGGGATTTCATGCGGAAAAAGTACGGCAAAATCATCAATATCAGCTCCATCGCGGGATTGGTGGGCAACGTGGGACAGGTCAACTACGCCGCGTCTAAGGCGGGGCTTATCGGCATGTCCAAGTCCATCGCCAAGGAGCTTGGCAGCCGGGGCGTATGCTGCAACTGCATTGCGCCGGGCTTTATCGCCACGGAAATGACGAAAAACATCAAAGAGGACAATCCTCTGCTGCAGCAGGTCCCCATGAAGAAGATGGGCTCGCCGGAGGACGTTGCCAACGTGGCGCTCTTTTTAGCTTCCCCGGAATCGGACTACATCACCGGAGAGACCATTCGGGTGGACGGCGGACTGGCCATTTAACCGCCGGACTTTACGAGCAGCATGAATTTTAGCAGGCGCAAAGGAGAAAAACCGATGAGACGGGTGGTAATCACGGGAATGGGGGCCATCACCCCGGTGGGAAACAGCGTCCCGGACTTTTGGGAAAGTCTGAAAGCGGGAAAATGCGGCATCGGGCCCATCACCAAATTCGACACCGCGGACTACAAGGTCAAGGTGGCGGCGGAGGTCAAGGACTTCGACCCCCTGCAGTACATGGACAAGGCGGACGTGCGCAAGTACGATCTATTCTGCCAATATGCCTTAGCCGCTGCCGCGCAGGCCGTGGAGGAAAGCGGCGTCAAGGGCACGCTCCCTCCGGAGCGCATCGGCACCTATTTCGGCTCGGGTATCGGCGGGATCAACACCTTCTCCGATCAGGTACAGACCCTGCTGGAAAAAGGACCTCACCGTGTTTCGCCGTTCTTCATTCCGGCGCTCATTATCAATATGGCCTCGGGGCTTATCGCCATCCGTTACGATTTCCGGGGCGCGGCTTTGCCGGTGGTCACCGCCTGTGCCACGGGCAACAACGCCATCGGAGAGGCCTACCGGGCCATCAAGCACGGCTATTTGGACGCCGTTCTGACCGGCGGAGCGGAAGCCGCCATCGTGCCGGTGGGCGTGGCGGGCTTTGCCAATATGAAGGCCCTCTCCACCACCGAAGACCCCCTTTCCGCCTGTGTGCCCTTTGACGCAAGACGAAACGGCTTTGTCATGGGCGAGGGCGCGGGAGCGCTGGTCTTGGAGGAATACGAACACGCGAAGGCACGGGGCGCGAAAATCTACGCCGAGCTCTGCGGCTACGGCGTGACCTGTGACGCCCATCACATCACCGCCCCCCATCCGGAAGCCATCGGCGGCGCTGCTGCTCTGAAAATGGCCTACGAGGAAGCGGAGGGAGATAAAATCGACCCCGCCCAAATCTACGTGAATGCCCACGGCACCAGCACGCCCTTGAACGACGCCGGGGAAACGCTGGCGATCAAAAAGGGACTGGGCGAGGAAGCGGCGAAAAAATGCATGGTCAGCTCTACCAAGTCCATGACGGGACATATGCTGGGCGCTGCCGGGGCGGTGGAAGCCATTGCCTGTGCTTTGGCGGTGCAGAACGATATCGTTCCGCCCACCATCGGCTATCGGGAACCCGACCCGGCCTGTGATCTGGATTATGTGCCCAATGAGGCGAGAAAAGCGCCTGTAGAACTGGCGTTGTCCGCTTCTCTGGGCTTTGGCGGACACAACGCCTATCTGGCGTTCCGCAAGGCAGAATAAAGAGTTAGAGGGAAAAGGAGGCGTTCCCATGGATATCAAATGGATCGAAGAGCTTGCCCGCGTTCTGCGGGAAAACGATTTGACTGCGCTGGAGGTGCAGGAGGGGGAAAAATCCGTCAAGCTGGAGCGAAAGGCTTCCGCCGCAGATGGCTCTGCCGCTGTGACTGTTCCGGCAGGAAAGGGGGCTTCTCCCTTTGTCCCGGCAGGGGCAGAACCGGCAGCCCAGCCGGTGAAGGGGACGCTGGTCACCTCCCCCACGGTGGGGGTGTTCTATGCCGCCGCTTCCCCGGACAGCAAGCCCTTTGTAGAGGTGGGCGATCAGGTGAAGCAGGGCGATATCCTCTGCATCATCGAAGCCATGAAGCTGATGAACGAAATTCCCGCCGAAACGGACGGCGTGATTCAGGAAATCTGCGCCGAAAACGGCCAGGTGGTGGAATACGGCCAGCCCTTATTCCGTATTCTTTCGGAAGGCAATACCGCACAATGATTGCCTTATGGCGCTGCACGAATGATTTTTGTGCGGCATTGCCTCAGGCTTGCAAATGGGAGAAATTTCATGAATAGAGACGAAATCAAAAAAATATTGCCCCACCGGGAGCCCATGCTGCTCGTAGACGAGGTGGAGCTGATCGACGGCAAAGCCCACGGCAAATGCCATATCAAGGGCGATGAATATTTTTTGCAGGGGCATTTCCCGGGAAATCCCGTGGTGCCGGGGGTCATCCAATGCGAGATGCTGGCCCAGTCCGCCTGTGTGCTCTTGATCGGCGAGGCGGCGGGAAAAACGCCCCTCTTTACCGGGCTGGACAAAGTGAAGTTCCGGGGACAGGTCAAGCCCGGGGACACGCTGGAAACGGAATGTGAAATCCTCCGCCAGCGGGGACAGTTCTATTTTGCGAAAGGTGTGGGCAAAGTAAACGGCAAGCTCTGCGTCAGCGCCGAATTTTCCTTTGCGCTGGTAGATGCCCAATAAAGATACCGAAAGACACTTAGTCTCTTGAAAGGATGAAGTGGATTGTTCACGAAGATTCTGATTGCCAACCGGGGCGAGATCGCCATCCGCGTTATTCGGGCCTGTAAGGAAATGGGTATCTCCACCGTGGCGGTGTATTCCGAAGCGGACCGGGATTCCCTTCACGCCGCCTTGGCGGACCAGGCGGTGTGCATCGGCGATATAAAGGCAGAGGACAGCTATCTGCATCAGGAGCGCATTCTCAGCGCCGCCCTCCTCACCGGGGCACAGGCCATTCATCCCGGCTACGGTTTTTTAGCGGAGAACGCGGAATTTGCCGGCCAGTGCAGACAGCACGGGATAGTGTTTATCGGACCAAGCGCGGAGGTCATTTCCCAAATGGGCGACAAGGACTGCGCCCGCCGGCTGATGGAAGAAAACGGCGTGCCGGTCGTTCCGGGAACGGGATTGCTGAAAAACTGGCAGGAGGCCAGGAAAAAAGCGGATGAAATCGGCTATCCCGTGCTCATTAAGGCCAGCGCCGGAGGCGGCGGCAAAGGCATCCGGCTGGTGAATAGCTCGGAGGAACTGGAACAGGCGTTTGAAACTGCTTCCGGTGAAGCGGAAAAGGCCTTCGGCGACGGCAGAGTCTATCTGGAAAAATATCTGGACCGAGTCAAGCATATCGAAGTGCAGCTTTTGGCGGACGAAACCGGGCAGGTGGTCTGTCTGGGGGAGCGGGAATGCTCCATCCAGCGGAACAATCAAAAGCTCATCGAAGAATCCCCCTCCCCCGGGGTGTCCGATACCCTGCGGAAAAAGCTGATTGAAACGGCGGCAAAGGCCGCAAAGGCGGCGGGCTATGTCAACGCCGGTACGGTGGAATTCCTGCTGGACAGGGACGAAAATTTCTACTTTATGGAGATGAACACCCGCCTGCAGGTGGAGCACCCCGTTTCCGAGCTGGTCACCGGGGTGGACATTGTCAAGTGGCAGATTCGCATTGCGGCGGGAGTGCCCTTGGATTTCACCCAGGAGGATATCGAGGTCACCGGCGCGGCTATCGAATGCCGGGTCAATGCCCTGAGCGCGGGAAAGGTGGAGTTCCTCCACACGCCGGGCGGGCCCTGGGTGCGGTTCGACACCTTTTTGTATCAGGGCTATGAGATCCCCCCCTATTATGATTCCATGCTGGGGAAAATGATCGTCTATTCCTCCACCCGGGAGGAGGCCATTCGCAAAATGCAGGCCGCCATGTGCGAGCTGATCGTGGACGGCGTGAAGAACAATATCGAAGACCAGATCGCCATCATCCGGGACGAAAGCTTCCGGCAGGGCGATTACTATACGGATTTCCTCCGGTATTTTGAGCCGGCGGAGTAAGAAATTGCTAGAAAGGAAGTGGCAGCGTGGTGAATTTGAAAGGATGGTTCCGCTCTC
>JAFLRP010000204.1 GCA_022511515.1 Acutalibacter sp. | reverse complement strand
CGGTGGATCGGGTTCGGAGCGGGACGAAAGCTTCCGGCAGGGCGATTACTATACGGATTTCCTCCGGTATTTTGAGCCGGCGGAGTAAGAAATTGCTAGAAAGGAAGTGGCAGCGTGGTGAATTTGAAAGGATGGTTCCGCTCTCCCCAAAATGAGCTGGAAAAGGGCGGCGTGATGTCGGAGGACAGCGGCATTCGCAACGCCTGTCCCCACTGCGGCGTGCTGCTGCCCCTTTCTGAGCAGCAGGAAAACATGAATGTGTGCACTGCCTGCGGTTATCACTTCCGGGTCAGTCCCCGGGAGCGCATCGACTATCTCGCCGACGAGGACAGCTTTCAGGAACTGTACGGCGACCTGAAAAGCCGGGATGTTTTAGGCTTTCCCGGCTATGATCAAAAGCTGCGAAACGCGAAACTGGCTTCCCGGGAGCGGGAGGCGGTGGTCTGCGGCACGGCAAAAATCGAAGGAGAACTCTGCGCCCTGTTTTTTATGGACCCTAATTTCATGATGGGCAGCATGGGCACGGTAGTGGGCGAAAAGATCACCAGTCTGTTTGAATACGCTACGGAGCATGCTTTGCCCGTGGTGGGCTATACGGTGTCCGGCGGCGCCAGAATGCAGGAAGGAATTCTTTCTCTCATGCAGATGGCGAAGACCAGCGCGGCGGTGAAACGCCACAGTGAGGCGGGGAATTTTTACCTCACCGTTCTCACGGACCCCACCACCGGCGGGGTCACGGCCAGTTTTGCCATGGAAGGCGACATTATCTTAGCCGAACCGGGGGCAACGGTGGGCTTTGCCGGGGCAAGGGTCATCGAGCAGACCATTCGGAAAAAACTGCCCCAGGGCTTTCAAAAGGCGGAATTTTTACTGGACCACGGCTTTGTGGACGCCATCGTTCCCCGCCCTGAGCAGAAGGAAACTGTGGCGAAGCTTTTGCGGCTGCATAGGAATGAAGGCAAAAGTTTCCTTACGGAAAACTTTTGAGTGAAATGTGCAATTCCCGGGGAAAGGAGAGCTTTCGTTGAAACGAAAGCAATGATTATAAAGATGAGCGCTTACGACAAGGTGCTGCTTGCCAGAGCCAAAGGACGCCCCACCGGGCTTTCCTATATCCAAAATATTTTTGAAGATTTTATGGAGCTTCACGGCGACCGCCGGTATGCGGACGATCCCGCTATCGTGGGGGGCATCGCCGCGCTGGACGGTATGCCGGTGACGGTCATTGCCATGGAAAAGGGCGACGACATGCGGGACAAGGTCCGCAGAAATTTCGGCGCGCCCAATCCCGAAGGCTACCGAAAGGCCCTGCGGCTGATGAAGCAGGCGGAAAAATTCCAGCGCCCTGTGGTGTGCTTTGTGGACACCTCCGGCGCGTTCTGCGGCATGGGCGCCGAGGAGCGGGGACAGGGGCAGGCCATCGCCGAAAACCTGATGGAAATGGCAAATTTAAAAACCCCCATCGTCTCCGTGCTGGTGGGCGAGGGCGGCAGCGGCGGCGCGCTGGCGCTGGCAGTGGCGGATCAGGTGTGGATTTTGGAAAACGCCGTGTATTCCGTGATCTCCCCCGAGGGCTGCGCCAGTATCCTCTGGAAAGACGCGAAGAAAGTGAAAGACGCGGCGGAATGCCTGCGCATTACGGCTCAGGATATGGAAGAATTGGGCGTGGTAGAGCGGGTCATCCCCGAGGACAAGGAATCCGAAGAGACCTACGGGAAACTGAAAGCGGCATTGCTGGAAGTCTTGCCGGAATTGAAAAAGCTGTCTCCGGAGGAGCTGCTGCAAAAGCGGTACGAACGGTTCAGAAAGTTTTGACGCAGTTGAAGGGCTTTGCCTTTCAACTGCTTTTCTTCTTGGAATTTGACTTCTTTTCCCTATCGCAATATAATTTAGAAAAACTTCGATGCGGAGAAAATCAATGGAAAAGCTGGACACGAAAAAGATAAATAAAGAACCTCAATGTCCGGTGTACAGGAAATGCGGCGGGTGTCAGCTACAAAATCTCAGCTATGAGCGACAGCTCCAGTGGAAGCAGGACCGCTGCAAAAGGCTTTTGGGCAGCTTCGGAAAGGTGCTGCCCATTCTGGGTATGGAGCGCCCCTACCACTATCGCAACAAGGTACAGGCCGCCTTTGCCTGGGACAGGCGGGGCGGAAAGATCATCTCCGGGGTGTACCAGTCCGGCACGCACCGAATCGTCCCGGTGGATTCCTGCCTGACCGAGGACGAAAAAGCGGATGAGATCATCGTCTCCGTTCGGAAGCTTTTAAAGGCCTTCAAGCTGCGCCCCTATGACGAGGATACCGGCCGGGGACTGCTCCGCCACGTGCTGGTGAAGCGTGCTTTTCAGACCGGGGAGATCATGGTGGTGCTGGTCACCGGCACGCCGGTATTCACGGCGAAAAAGCACTTTGTAGAAGAATTGTTAAAACTCCACCCGGAGATCACCACCGTCGTACAAAATGTGAACGGGGGCCGCACCTCGCTGGTGCTGGGGCAGAACGAAAAAGCCCTGTACGGAACAGGGTATATCACCGATATTCTCTGCGGGTGCAAATTCCGCATTTCTCCCAAATCCTTCTACCAAATCAACCCCGTGCAGACGGAAATTCTTTATCAAACCGCCATGGATTTTGCGGGCCTCACCGGAAAAGAACGGGTGTTGGACGCTTACTGCGGCATCGGCACCATCGGCATGGTGGCGGCGAAAAGCGGGGCAAAAAGCGTTTTGGGCGTGGAAGTGAACCGGGACGCGGTGAAAGACGCCATCGCAAACGCCAAGGAAAACGGCATGAAAGACATCTTTTTCACCTGTGCGGACGCGGGAGAATTCATGGAAAACGCCGCTTTGGACGGGGAACAATTCGACGTGGTGTTTCTGGATCCGCCCCGGGCGGGAGCCAGCGAGGAATTTTTGAGGGCACTCTGCGCTCTTGCACCCAAGCGGGCGGTGTATATTTCCTGCAACCCGGAGACTTTGGCAAGGGATCTCCGCTATCTTCGGGCCAATCACTACCGCATCGAAAAAATCCAGCCTGTGGATATGTTTCCGCATACGCAGCATATTGAGTGTGTGGTGGGGCTGATGAGGGAGTAAAATACATGGAAAGCAATATTGTAGTAAATCGAATCGAAAAAGTCAGAGAGTATGTGGACGATGTGCTGTTAAACATGACGGACGATGTGGAAAGAAGATGCGCCTATGTGCACCTTTACGGCGTGGCGCAGGCCTGCACCATGATTGCCCAAAAGCGGAAGGAAAATGCGGAATTGGCAGTGGTGGCGGGGATGCTCCATGATATTTCGTCCTATCAGACCATGGACCGCCGGGATCACGCCCACCGGAGCGCGGCTATGGCGAAAGAAATCTTGGAAAAGCTGGGGCTGTTCACAGATGCGGAAATCGATACGATGTGTGACGCAATCTATAGGCACAGCGACAAGGCAGAAAAACACCCATCCCTTGCTGAGGTTTTGATTGACGCCGACGTGTTCCAGCATTGCCTGTATAACCCGCTGATCGCCCCTGCCGAACACGAAAAAGAGAGATTTGAAGCCCTGAAAAGGGAGTTTGGACTATAATTTTTCCGTTTTTCCATAGGCGCAAAGCGCACGGCGGAAATGATAAGAGATACAGAAAGCGAGAAACCCTATGCCAAAAAGAAAAAAACTCAGTTCCTTTCAAAGTATCATACTCGGCTTTGCGGGCGTGATTTTGATCGGCGCGCTGCTGCTGATGCTGCCCTTCGCGGCCAAGAGCGGCAGGGTCACGCCTTTCAATGAAACGCTGTTTACCTCTACCTCCGCCGTGTGCGTGACGGGGCTTGTGGTGCGGGACACCGGAAGCTATTGGTCCGCCTTCGGGCAAGGGGTCATTCTTGTGCTCATTCAAATCGGCGGATTGGGGGTCATCACCGTGGGCGCGGCCCTGGCACTGGTGGCGGGGAGGAAAATCTCCCTGATGCAGCGAAACACCATGCAGGAGGCTGTTTCCGCCCCGAAGATCGGCGGCATCGTCCGGCTGACCGGCTTTATCCTCAAGGGAACCTTTGCCGTAGAGCTCCTGGGCGCGTTGCTTCTGATGCCGGTGTTCTGCCGGGATTTCGGGATCAAAGGCGTTTGGATGGCGGTGTTTCATTCCATTTCCGCTTTCTGCAACGCGGGCTTTGACGTGGTGGGTACGACAGCCGCCCCCTTTGCTTCCTTGACCGCCTATCGGGCCGACCCGCTGATCAACTGCACTTTAATGTTACTTATCATCTTCGGCGGCCTGGGATTCTTGACTTGGGACGATTTCCGGGAGCATAAGTTTCGTTTCCGGCGGTATCGAATGCAGAGCAAAGTGATCTTAGTGACCTCCGGGATTTTGATTTTTGTCCCGGCATTGTACCTGTTCTTTTGGGAATATCAAAGTTTGCCGTTGGGGGAGCGCGTATTGACCTCCCTGTTCCAGGCGGTCACCCCCAGAACGGCAGGCTTCAACACCGCAGATTTATCAAAGCTCAGCGGTGTGGGACAGCTCCTTTTCCTGCCTCTGATGCTGATCGGCGGGTCTCCCGGTTCCACGGCGGGCGGTATGAAAACCACCACGGCGGCGGTGCTGCTTCTCAATGTATTTGCCGTGTTCCGGCGCAGAGAGGACGCCCAGTGCTTTGGCCGCAGAATTGACGGAGCCGCCGTCCGGCAGGCGGCCACCATTTTGGTGTTTTACCTCACTTTGTTTTTCGGCGGGGCGGTGATCATCAGCCTTATGGAAGGACTGCCTATCAATGTGTGCCTGTTTGAAGCGGCCTCGGCAGTGGGCACGGTGGGATTGAGCTTAGGCCTCACACCCAGCCTCGGGTTCGTTTCCCATATGGTCTTGATCCTGCTCATGTTCCTGGGCAGAGTGGGCGGATTGACCTTTATCTACGCGGCCATATCCGGCAGCAGGAACACTCTTTCAAAGCTGCCTCAGGAAAAAATCACAGTGGGATAACAGATCGAAAACATAGTTTTCGATCGCGGTTTTGCGGCCTTTGCTGCCGTATATGATGGCAGCAATTTTGCTTCGCAAAACCAGCCGCAATTCCCGTGAAAAAAGGAGAAAAAAACTATGAAATCTATTTTACTCATTGGATTGGGCAGGTTCGGTTCCCATATCGCCATGCAGCTCAATGAGCTGGGACATGAGGTCATGGCGGTGGATGTCAGCGAGGAACGGGTCAACAACATTCTCCCCTATGTGACAAACGCCCAAATCGGCGACAGCACCAATGCGGAGTTCTTGGAGTCCTTGGGCGTCAACAATTTCGATGTGTGCATTGTCTCCATCGGCAGCAGTTTTCAGAGCTCTTTGGAGACCACATCGAACCTGAAAGAACTGGGGGCACAGCTTGTGGTTTCCCGGGCTTCCAGCGACGTTCACGCCAAGTTTTTGTTGCGCAACGGTGCGGATGAAATTTTGTACCCGGAGCGGCAAATTGGCAAGCTTGCCGCCATTCGCTATGGTTCCGACCACATTCTGGACTACATCGAGCTGGACGAATCCCACGCCATTTTTGAAGTCTCCGTGCCCGAGGACTGGGCGGGCAAAACCGTGGGGCAGTTGGACATTCGCAAGCGGTACGGCATCAACATCGTGGTCATTAAGGAAAGCGGCAAAATGGTGGTGGCCGTCACGCCGGAAACGATTTTGAGCGCCGACGCCACTCTGCTGGTGCTGGGAGAATACCAAGCATTAAAAAAGTGTTTTCGCATTTGACAAATTTCTGCAAGTCTGGTAAGATAAAAAAAGAAATTCCGGCGGGGGAGTAGCAGGCGCAATAGCGCAGCAAGTCAACAATCTCGGCCTTCTGGCCTGGCTTGCTTTCATTTGCGAGACTCGTGCAGGACCTTTTGGCCATGCACGAATCTGCTTCTTTCAAAAACAGACCGAGTATGGCGCGGCGTCATGCTCGGTTTTTCGTTTTTTTGGGAATAGTTAAGGAAAGAAAGGACTGAAAAAATGGAAATTGGAATTGTGATTTTACTATTTGCATTGGGACTGGTGCTGCTCATCAAGGGCGGAGACTGGTTCGTGGACGGAGCCAGCGGTTTGGCGCACCGGTTTCACGTGCCGGAATTGTTGATCGGCGCCACGGTGGTGTCCATCGGCACTACATTGCCGGAGGTAATGGTCTCCGCCACCTCTGCGGTCAGCGGGCACGGGGAGATCGCCTACGGCAACGCCATTGGGTCCATCATTTGCAACACGGCGCTGATTGCCGCCATCCTCATTGCGGTGCGGCCTGAAAAAGTGGACGGCAAGACCTTCCGTACACCGGTCATTTTCTTTTTCTGTGCTGCCGCCCTGTATCTGATCGCCGCCTATGTGTTCCGAAATTTCAGCCGCATTGTGGGCGGACTGATGCTCCTGCTCTTTGCGGCCTATATGGTGGTCATCATTTTGCAGGCAAAAAATGCGCCGAAAACCATTACTATTTCCACCGCCGGCGAAGAAGAAGCACCTGAGGAAGAAAGCCCCCTGTGGAAGGACATGCTCCTGCTGGTGGTCGGCGCGGCGTTCATTGCCGTGGGCGCCGACCTTCTGGTGGAAAACGGTACAAAAATCGCCCAGTGGCTGGGCGTGCCGGAATCCGTCATCGCATTGACCTTCGTGGCGCTGGGAACATCCCTGCCGGAGCTGGTGACCGCCGTTACGGCGCTGGTGAAAGGCCACGGCGCGCTGTCTCTGGGCAATGTGGTGGGAGCGAATCTCTTCAATCTGGTGCTGGTCAGCGGCGTTTCCGCCACCCTTTCCCCCTTTGCCCTGCCCCAGAGCAAGATGATTGCCGGCATGAACGCATCCCTCCTGATAGATTTGCCCGTCATGCTGTTCGTCATGGCGTTTTTGACTCTCCCCGCCCTGAAACGCGGAAAAGTCACCCGTGGGCAGGGAATTACTCTTTTGGCGATCTACGCCGCCTTCTGCGTGTTCCAGTTTGTGAGCTAATGCGCAACCTGCGGAAATTGCACAGCGCAACCTTCGGTTGCGCCTACATTGAAAAAAGCACCTTGCAATTGGTGGAGGGTACATGCTCTATGTGAGAGAATAACCTCACCAAATACAAGGAGGAAAAAGCAAAATGAATTTCGGAAAGAATTTGCAGATCCTACGCAAGATGACAAACGTCACCCAAGAGGAGCTGGCGGAGAAAATGAACGTCAGCCGGCAGACGGTTTCCAAGTGGGAGCTGGGGACCGTCCTGCCGGAGGTGGAAAAGCTCATCGAGCTTGGGGAGATGTTCCACTGCTCTCTGGACCAGTTGCTGCGGGACAACATGGATTTCAGCAACGAGGCGTATTCCGATATCAAGATCGTCACCGTGGAGCCCTTCCGCTATATCAGCTATTCCGTGGTTAGCTGCGAGCCGGAAGAGGACGCCATTACCCACGTACAGAGATGGGCCAAGCGGCTGAATCTGGAAAATCCCACCGTCATCGGCTGGGATTTTCCCAAGGTTTCCCAGGAGCAGCGAAATGTGTTCCACATGCACGGATACGGGGCGGCGCTGGTCCTCGGAGAAGGACAGGACGCCGGGGACATCGGTGCGGAGATACAAAGCCAGGACCGGCAGAAGTACATCACCATTACCCTGAAGGAAGTGAAGGGTGAGGAATTCACCCTGATCCCCAATGCCTATCACGCGCTGTTTACCTATATGGCCATCAACGGCATCAAGGAAGCGCAGAACCGGTCCGTGCTCCCCTGCTACGAGCATGAGTATTCCGATGAAAACGGCCACGAGTTCATGGACATCTATATTGCCATCGAGTAACACCGAATTTTTATAGACCGAAAACAGACTCCCCCAAGGGCAAAAAACCTTGGGGGAGATTTTTGTTCCGAAAAGTTGCTCTTTTCAGGGCAACTTTTTTTGTTCTAAGGGAAAGAATGGAACGCTTTTTCAAGGGGTCGAAAAGGAGTTTTGAGAATATAGCCGGGCAGTACGGCATGGGCAGAAATTGACAAGCTCTAACAAAGTGGTATAAAATAAAACCGCCCCGCGGAAACTGTGGGGCGGGCGTTGTTGCAGAAAAAGGCGGTTAGCCACTCCCTTATAGAGAGGGGGTGAGGCTTATGGGAACTGGGCGTGGGATGAGAATCCTACGTTTCCTGGCCTGTGTGATTTTGGCAGCTTTGCTGCTGATTTACATAGCCCCAAAAGCATGTTGACCGCCCGGAGGCCCCCGAGCGGTCAATAGTAAATTGAACCGAATCCAGGGCTAACTGTCTTGCAACAACGCCCTTTTCATGTTTATTGTATACCAACTCTCTGCCTATGTCAAGGCAGGGAGTATTTTTCTGCATTTTTGAGAACGGAGGGAAAAGCATGAGCAGCGAGGTTTTGGTGGCGCTTTTGTCGCTGGCGGGGACGCTCATCGGTACGCTGGGCGGCATTCTGGCGGCGAACAGGCTCGTCACCTATCGCATTGAACAGTTGGAGGAAAAGGTCAACAAGCACAATCAGGTCATCGAGCGCACCTTTCGTCTGGAGGGGCAGATGGTTGAAGTGCAGCACGAAATCAAGGACATCAAGTCCAAGCTTTGAGGGGGTACGGCATGAACAAAAAGTGGTGGAAAGCGGCAGGCGTGAGAGCCATAAAAACCGTGGCGCAGACCGCGGCGGCGTCCATCGGCACATCCGCCGTTTTGGGCGATGTAAACTGGCTGGCGGTGGGGAGTGCCGCTGTGCTGGCGGGGATTCTTTCCCTTTTGACCAGCATCGGCGGCCTGCCCGAAGTAAAAGTTTGAAAGCAAGCTTTCAAACTTTGGGAGTTTTGCTGATTTGCCAAACCGCAAAACATTCCGCAGTGGGTAAAGGAGGGAAACGAGATGGTAACTATACAAAAAAATCTTTGCCCGGAAAGCAGGTATGGCTTGAAATGCCCCTATACCAGAACGCCCACCCGGATTGTGGTGCACAACACCGCTAACGACGCCCCGGCGGCGAATGAGATCGCCTATATGGTGAATCGCCCGGAGCAGGTGTCGTTCCACTATGCCGTGGACGACAAAGAAGCCGTGCAGGGCCTGCCGCATGACAGAAACGCCTGGGCCAGCGGCGACGGCCACGGCCCGGGAAATATGGAGGGCATTCACGTGGAAATCTGCTATTCCCTGTCCGGCGGAGACAAGTTCGCAAAAGCGGAGAAAAACGCCGCAGAGCTCATTGCCGGCTTGTTGAAGCAGTACGGCTGGACAGTAGACAAGGTGACAAAGCACCAGGACTACGACGGCAAATACTGTCCCCACCGCACTCTGGACATGGGCTGGCAGCGGTTTCTGGACATGGTGCGGAAGGAAATGGAGGAGGAAGAAACAGTGACATACGAACAGTGGAAAGCATTTCAGCAGCAGTACGAAAAGGAACAAGCGGCAAAACAGACAAGCGCATGGGCGGAAAAAGCCGTCTCCTATGTCTGTGAAAACGGGCTGATGGCAAACGTCGGCACGGCGGACAAGCCGAGAATCGAAAATCCCCAAGCCCCCCTTTCCCGGCAGGAGATGGCACAGATCGCCATGAACCTGCACAGGAAGCTGAAATAAGCAGCGCACAGAGAATCCCCCGGTGCCGTCACGGCAGCCGGGGGATTTCGCGTATTGTATCTTAACTGTAAGGTTGACCAGACCTTGATTTTGGCAGCGGAATACAATATAATGTCATATATAATTTTTTAGAAAGGAATGATAAATATGGGTAAGTTAATGATTTGGATTTGCCCAGAATGCGGATCATATGCTCGGCATGATATCGACGAAACAGGAGCTATCTGTGAAAAGTGTAAGACGCCGCTTGTCTGCACCGATGTATCCGCAGAGGAAGCTAAATCCTTCATAGACTCACATAACCTAACTCAATTTGATGAGTGGTCTGAAAATCTGAAAAGGAGATACGTTGTCGACTATGAAGCCAAAGCGGCAGAAGAGGCAAAAGCTCATCAATACATCCCCAAATGTCCTACCTGCGGTTCTCCTGTTATTCGTCCTTTGACACGAAATGAAAACCTTTTTGATTATGCACAAAAATTTGGCAATCCTAATTGGGCATGTAAAACCTTTGTATGCTTAAATTGCGGTTATGCCTGGTAAAATCATATTTGGTAGCGCTGACCCGGAGACCTCTCCGGGTTTTCTTTTTGCCTTTCTGACCCTCAAGGCAGGGAGTCGATACGGACAAAGGCGATGTCGCCACCCATCGTTTTCTCGGCAGCCCGTTTGCCTACAGTTTGGAATACACCATACCGATACCGGGAAATAGTTTCCCATGCGTAAGGCCGCATTGTACCGGTCGCCTAAGATACTCTCTGACCACTCCCCTCCGATCTTCGGAGCGGATTAGGTGCGGATTGTCCCAAATTCCAGCCTTTTTGCCATAGTCAAAAGGGAGACAACGAATGTCTCCCTTACTTTTTTATTCGCCGCGTAAATGACCAAATCACGCCCGGTCTGCAATAGAGAATAACAATCTCTCGGTATCCTCCCAACCCAGGCAGGGGTCGGTGATGGATTTGCCGTAGACCCGGTCGCAGTCGATGGGCTGATTGCCTTCCTCCAGATAGCTTTCCACCATCACGCCTTTGATGAGGCGCTTCAGGTCGGGGTTGTGGCTACGGCTGTGCAAGACCTCGCTGACGATGCGAAGCTGCTCCTTGTACTTTTTATTGGAATTGGAATGGTTGGCGTCGATGATGGCGGCGGGATTCTGCAGGTCCCGCTTTTCGTAGAGTTCGCAGAGCCGGGCCAACTCTTCATAGTGATAATTGGGCACGCAGGTGCCGTATTTGTCCACGCCGCCCCGGAGAATGGCGTGGGCGTAAGGATTGCCGGAGGTGGTCACGTCCCAGCCGCGATAGAGAAAGGTATGGCTGGCCTGTGCCGCCTGAATAGAATTGAGCATAACCGACAGGTCGCCGCTGGTGGGATTCTTCATGCCCACGGGAATGTCCATGCCGCTGGCCACCAGCCGGTGCTGCTGGTTTTCCACCGACCGGGCGCCCACGGCCTCGTAGGAAAGCACGTCGTCCAGATAGCTGCGGTTTTCCGGGTACAGCATTTCGTCGGCGGCGGTTAATCCGCATTCCTCCATGACCCGGATGTGCATCTGCCGAATGGCGATAATGCCCGCCAGCATGTCGGGGGCCTTGTCCGGCGAGGGCTGGTGAAGCATGCCCTTGTACCCCTCCCCGGTGGTGCGGGGCTTGTTGGTGTACACCCGGGGGATGATGGCCAATTTGTCTTTCACCTGCTCATTGACCTTTTGCAGCCGGTGGACGTACTCCAACACCGCGTCCTGATTGTCGGCGGAGCAAGGGCCGATAATCACTAAGAATTTGTCGGATTTCCCGGTGAACACGTCCCGGATTTCTTCGTCCCGCTTTTCTTTCAGCGCCTTGATTTTTTCGGAAAGCGGATACTGGGCTTTCAGGTCTGCCGGGATGGGCAGCTCGCGGTTTTGTTTCATAGACATTTTTTTACATTCCTTTCTTTTTCTTTCTTCTTTTCCGTATGGTTCAGGTTTCTTTTTCCGTATTGGCCGATAACAGCCGATCGATGCCGGCTTCGGTGTAGGACAGCAGTTGCCCGTACTGCCGGGCGATGCGCAGGCGGCACGACGGGGTGTATGCGTCCGCTTCCAGCGCTTGGCGTTTTTCTTCCTTTAGATTCAGATATTCCTGCAAAACGCTGTCGTCCTGATAAAAAATCACGTTATATTTTCCCCTGTTGAGAGACAGCGGGAACAAATCGGTGAGCAGTGGATCGTCCTCCGCGTACAGCTTTACACTGTACTTTTCGCACAGCTTTTGAAATGCCGGAAGAAAAAAATCCCGCTCTGCTTTGCTGTCGCAAGGGTGGGACAGCGCCAGCCGCTTTACCCCGGCGCGGACCATTTCGCAGAAGCAGTCCGCCGCCCCCAAGTGATAGGAATAGCTGTCGATTTCTCTCATACTGCCTCCTCACACAATCTGGAACAAGTAGAATTTCAAATAATCCGTTTCCGGCACGTTCCAGAGCACCGGGTGGTCCGCTCCTTGCTGCCGTGCTTCGATGAGCCGCAGCTCTACCTTGGCGTCCCGGGCGGCGCTTTGCAGCATGGTGCGGAAACGACCGTCGGTCATGAAATGGGAACAGGAGCAGGTGGCCAGGTACCCTCCCCGGGGCAAAAGCTTCATGGCTCGAAAATTGATTTCTTTATAGCCCCGCTCGGCATCTCCCACCGTTTTCCCGGATTTTGTAAAGGCCGGCGGGTCCAAAATCACATAGTCGTAGGACCCGTGGGGGAGACTGGGTAGCAGGTCGAAAACGTTGGCGGCTTCATAGCTTATCAAATCAGAAAGCCCGTTTAACCGGGCGTTTTCCCGCGCGCAGTCCAGAGCGGTTTCGGAAATGTCCACCGAGTGGACGTGCTTTGCCCCGGCCTTGGCGCAGTTCAGACCGAAAGAACCCGTGTGGGTGAAGCAGTCCAGCACCGTTTTCCCCGCCGCCAGCCGTGCCGCCGCTAGGCGGTTGTATCGCTGGTCCAGAAAGAACCCGGTTTTCTGTCCGTTTTCAAAATCCACCAGATAGCGGATGCCGTTTTCTACAATTTCCGTTTTCGTGGAGTCCGGCGGCACTTTCCCGGCCAGCGGAAACCAGCCCTTTCCCTGAGAAAGCCCCTCCAGCTCCCGAATCTTCACGTCGTTGCGTTCGTAAATACCGGTTATTTTCCCCCCGTCCGCTTCCAAAATGTCTACCAGCATCGGGAACAGCATTCCCTTTCGCTGCTCGATACCCAGCGAAAGCGTTTGCGTGACCAGAATCTCCCCGAACTTGTCCACCGTCAGCCCCGGAAAGCGGTCCGCCTCCCCGAAAATCACCCGGCAGGAGCCCACATCGCCGCCCAAGGCGGTTTTGCGGTAATCCCAGGCGTATTGCAGACGGCGGCGGAAAAAATCCGGGCTGAAATCGTCGTTGGCGTTGCTCGAAATGATGCGCACCCGGATTTTTGACTTGCTGTTATAAAACCCCGTGCCGAGGTACCGTCCCTTGGGGCTCAGCACGTCGCAGAGTCCGCCGTCTTCCGGCGTGCCCCGCTGCTCGATGATCTCATTGTCAAAGACCCAGGGGTGACCCTCCTGAGCCCGTTTTGCGCCCCGCCCATCGATAACTGCGGCGGGGTAGTCCCGTTCTGTTTTCATAGCGATTCTCCATAAAAATGATTGGCTGAAACAATCAGTTGAATACAGATTCCTTATTCTCCACCCGCAGGAAGAAGGCCAGCAGCAGGGCGCTGGCGGTGATCCCCGCCAGAACAAGGTATAAAATTTGAATGCCCGCAAGGTCCAGAATTCTCCCGCCGATGTTCTGCATAAAAATCACGCTCAGATTGGTGGCGGAATTGGCAATGGAAAGGCCGGTGGTGGTCAGCTCAGGGGCAACCAGATTCCGGACGATCTTCAAAATCAGCATCATGAACAGCGTGGCGGCCAGCGCCTTCACCAGCACCATGACGGCGATCACCGCCCAGGCGGAACGGGACAGACCGTAGCAGAGGAATTGCGCCACGTTCATACCGCAACTGATGAGCAGCAGAGTCTTCCCGGAGAAGCGGTCCATAAATTTGTGGGAAAACAGGATCAGCGGCATCTCCACCAAAGTGCTCACCGCGATCACCGTACCTACCGCGCCGGTGTCCACGCCCAAGCTGTCCAGCAGGTAGGCGGCGTAGTTGAAATTCACGCCGGAAGCGGCGTAAAACAGGAAAGCGATCAAAAGGTACAGCAGAAACTGGCCGTTTTTCAGAAACGAGGACAGGGGGACTTTTTTAACCTCCTGCTGTTCCTCCTCGGAAACACGGGGAAGAACTGGCTCCTCCGTGCCGAAATAGCCGATGGCGGCGATCACGGAGGAAATGCATATCATCGCAAACATCACCATGGGCGGGAAGTACTGAATGGCGATGCCGGCGGCCTGAGCCCCTGCGGCAAAGCCGATGGTGCCCCAAATCCGCAAGACGCCGTAGCGGAATTTGGTGGCCGCCGCCAGCCGTTCTGAAACGGGCATGGTGGAATTCATGCAGGTCAGGAGCAGACCGTCCAGCAGAAACAATGCCCAGACCTGCCTGCACAGGGAAAACACGATGGCCATGATTCCCATGGCGATCAGCAGCACGGCGCTGATCTGCCGGCTTTTCCCGGTGCGGTCGCAGAAATACCCCACCACCGGCAGCGCCGCAAAGGAGAAGATGCCGGAAGCGGAGACGATAAACGACATCTCCGTGCCGGTTTTCCCGATGTTGGTGAGATACACCGACAAAACGGAAACGAAACAGGACATGGCAAAGTAGGAGAAAAAGTAGATGAGTACATAGCTCAGATAGCTGCCCTTGAACCGGAATTTTTGCAAAATAGAAATCACTTCTCTCTCTGAAGGATTTTTCGGCCTGCGGAAATACCGTTATCGAAATTGCTACATTATTTCGCACGATCCCAGTCCCTGCCCTTTCGTCAACGCTGCTTCGTGCGATTTTCTTTTTTGGGGGCGAGCACGCCCCAGTGGGACACAAGCTGCAAACCGGTCTCCGCTTCGCTCCGGTCGGTGCTGAACGCTTTCCGCCGGAGAGCAGCACCCGGGCCGACAGGCGAGAACGAAGCCCTCCCTGCCAGAAAAAAAGAAAATCGCACACGGCAGCACTGGAAAAGGGTAGAATTCAAAATGTGCGAAAGTAGTAATTTAGGGGAATGAGTATCTTTACTTCTTAAAAAATTCATTAAACCGCCGGCCGACTTCCGCTTTTTTGGCGTGGGAGATTGGCACCATGGCGCCGGTGTCCATGGTGATGGCGTACTGGCCGAACTGGGTCACGTGCATGATATTCACCAGAAACGAAGCGTGGGTGCGCACGAACCGCGGGTCGCTGAGCAGTTGGGCGCAGGCCTTTCCGAAAGGCAGGCGCATGGTGGAGGTGGCGATCTTCCGCCCGGAGTCCGTGTAGATCAGGAGCCGGTGATCGGAATATTCTATGTAGCTGATGTGCTCCGCCGGAAGCACATGGGTACCGCCGGAGGTGCGGAAGGAAAACTGCAAACTTCTGGGCTGGAACTTCTGGGCGAAGCGCCGCAAGATCAGCTCCGCCGCCCGGTGCAGGTCCGGCGGGTCCAAAAGATACGACATCACGTCGGCGTCGTAGGCGGCCATGGCGTAGCGGGGGTCCTTGGCCACTACGATAATTTCCGTCCCGGCAGTCTTGCGCAGCCGGCGGATGAGCTCCATGGACTGCTCCGGGTCTTCCCGAATGTCCACGATGCACAGATCCGGCGGCGCGTCGGTGTGTTCATACAGGCTGGTCTGGGCCATGGAAAACGCCTGAAACCGGCAGGAATCCCTGGCGTAGCCCTCGAACTGCGCGGAAAGCCCCCTGGAAATTTCCGCCAAAAAGAAAGAATCATTGCTGTAAAGTGAAATGTCCAGCATAAATTTTTCCCTTCCCCAAAATTTCATTTAGCATAAAAATGTCCGGCAACAAACTGCTCCCTTTCCTCTCTGTGAAAGCAGGAACTGAGGAAAATTTCTTTGACAGTCTGAGCGGCAGCTTTTTTTGATCCGCAAGTTTCCCTTAATTATACAGGATACTTCACTTAAAATCTAGTGGGGAGCAAGAGAAAATGCACAAATTATTACTTTTTGTAGAAAAGTTCCCGGTCTAAAAATCGGAAAAGTGAAAAAACTCGTCAAAACGGTGTTGGTACTTGCAAAATACGGAAAACCTGCTAGAATATGTTTATGTAAGAATGAGATTGTGTGGCAGTGGCTCTTTTTTTACAGAATGTATAAAGAAAAGCCGCTGAGAAAAAAGTCCGGCAGGCTGGACGAAGGAAGTGGTGAGATTCTGCATGGCGCGTGGTGCAAGAGCTCATGGAGCTTCACAGGCTCAAAAAAAACAGGGCGGTGCTCTGCAAACCGTGCTGAATATCCTCGGTGTCGTTTTGTGCGTGCTTTTTATTCCGATTATCATTCTGAACGTGGTGATGATCGTTCGTTCTTATACCGACCCCGACAGTATCCCCTCGGTGTTTGGGTATTCTCCGGTCATTGTGCTGTCCGGCTCCATGTCGCCGGAATTTGAAGCCGGAGAGATGATCGTCATCCAGAAAACCGACCCCGACACGTTGAAGGTGAACGACGTGATCTGCTTTATGGCGGAAGAGACCGCCATCACCCACCGCATTATGGAGGTGCAGCAGCAGGACGGTTCCGTCCTGTACGTCACGAAGGGTGACGCCAACAACACCGAAGACATCACCCCGGTCACGCCGGGTCAGGTACAGGGCAAGTACACGGGATTTCACATTCCCCGTCTGGGCGACTTCGCCATCTGGCTGCAGTCCACCCCCGGTATGCTGATTTGCGTGGGCGGTCCCATCATTCTGCTCGTGCTGTGGGACGTCCTGCGCAGGATGCTCCAGAGCCGCAGGGACGGCAAGGAAAAAGAGAAGCTCCAGGCGGAAAGCACTTCCAGAGAGCAGGAAATGGCCGCCATGGAGGAGGAACTGCGCAGACTGAGAGCCGCGCAGAATGCCGCTCCGGCAGTGCAGGTTTCCCCCGCGGAGCAGCCTCCGCAGATACAGCGGCCCGTTTCCCGCGAGGAGAACGGAGAGGAACAGCCGCCGCTCTCTTGATCGGCAGTATAGCATCGGATATTTTGGCGCATCTGCGTCATTTAAGATATCAAATCAATCCAGAAATTCAACAGGAGGAAAGAGCAAAATGAAAAAGAGAAACTTTGCAGTTCGTCTCGGTATTGTCGCCATGGCTCTGACGCTGGTTACTACCAGCCTGTCTTCCGGTACTTTGGCAAAGTATACCGAAACGTTCAAAGCAACCGGTACGTTGTCAGTGGCTAACTGGAACGTGGCGGCACGGGCAAAGGGCAGTGCGCTGATGACCTCTGAAGGCGTCAGCCTGGGCGATTTGGCTTCCACCGCTACCGGCACTGTCAACCATGTGGCCAGCGGCATGATCGCTCCCGGCATGAAGGGTCAGTTCACCATCGAACTGTCCATGGCAGGAGATGACGCGAACCAGTTGGGTATCACGGAAGTGGATGTGGACTATGTGGTTTACGCCTCAGTCACTTCCCTTGGCAATCTGCCCAAGAACCTTACCTTTAAGGCTAAGGCTGATGGTGATGGCAGCGCTTCGCCGGTTACCTTTGAGGACACCAGTGACAAGGAGCTGACTTCCGGCACACTGAGCAAAGAGACTACGGCAAACGGTAAAACCGGATGGCAGAAGCCCATCACCATTGAATGGGAATGGCCTTATGAAGACGGCTCTTACAGCTCTGGCGGCAAGACCCCCGATCAGTGGGACGTCACTGCCGGTGAGGGTGCTGCTACTGGCTCGAAGACCACTTCCTTTGTCTTCAAGGTAGAGTTCACTCAGGTGAATCCGGCCAGCGCCTGATGATCTGACAACATAGCTCGGCCCCTATAGAGTGGGATTTCCCTGCGCAAACTGTAGGCGGGCCGGGTGCTTGAGGCACAACCGATGGCAAAAAGGCCCTCGGCAGAGGACTTTGAAAACTCTCTGCCGAGGGCTTTCACTTTGAACGCATGAGAGAGGGGGGAAACTGTCTTGGCGAACAGACAAAACGGGAAATTGCCCAGGCATTTCCCTCTTTCCGTGTTAGTCGTGGTGCTTTTTGCTGCGGCCCTGACCACGACCGCCGGTATGATGGGCTTTGTGCTGGGCAGAAACGCTGCCCGCCCCACAGGGGAGATGGTGGATACCATCGTGCTCTCCCCGGGTACAGAGGCAAGCGCCGGGTCGGAGACCGTCCACTATCTCAGCGGGCGGCTGCTCCACAGCTCCGGCGATCCCTTTTCCGGAGCCACGGTGCAGTTGCAGAACACGGGGATTTCCGATGAGACCGACGGCCGGGGGAAATTTTATCTTTCCGGCGTGCGTGCCGGAACCCACCGGCTGCAGGTGAAAAACAGTGCCGGCGAGACCGTCACCGATATGGAGCTGTCTCTGGACTTTTCCGGCGGCGTTTCCGCAGAATTCGGCGAGGGCTATACTTCCCTCCAGATGCCGCAGGACGTGCGGCTGCTGGAATTTACCCTCACCATGGACGGCAACGGCTTGAATATTCGGGAGGACAGCATCTACTTTGTGACAAAGGACGGAACCATCGTGGATTTCGGCGGCGGCGCCCTGAGCGTGAAGGAGCCCGCCGTGGCGATCCTGCCCAATGTGG
>JAFLRP010000203.1 GCA_022511515.1 Acutalibacter sp. | reverse complement strand
GACAGCCGACAAGGTCCGCGAAAAGAACGCCCAGAAAGTGCACTGTCCCGCTGACTGCCTTCGGTCTGCCGAGGGAACGGGCAAGAGCAATGTCCCGGCGGCCGCTGCGCAGCAGTAAAAAGGCAGCCAGCGCGGATAAGAGGACACTCAGCAGGAAGAAAGGAATCAGAAAAGTCTGAAAGACCCGAATATTCTCCCGCAGCTTGATCGCCGTTTTGACAAACAGCTCGTCCTCAACGGATACCGCGTCTCCAGTGTAACGGTCTTTTGCATCTTCAAACGGATCTATAAAGCCCAGCTTCGGCAGCATTTCCTTGAATTCGCCCAGTTTCATCGGGTCGTCAAGCTCCGCGCTGAAATTGTTATAGGTGAACGGAATATTGGCCTGCTCAGTTGTTTTGCGGAGCCATGCAACAGGCACATAGAGCGATGTCGGCTCAAAGAGGTCCTGTACGGAGCATGTCCCCGCGACCCGCAGGGTAGCCTCTCCCAAAGCGGACCATGTGGCGCCGCCCGGATACCAGCTCAATGAGTAAAACGACAAGGTGATTTCGTCGCCCACCGCGATATCGTGCTTTCGCGCGTAGCTTTCATGGACCAGGCAGAGATTTTCCTCCCCTCCAAACAGAGAGGCGTCATAACCGCTTTCATAGTGCAGAAAATCTTCTGAAATCTCTAAGGCCTCGGAGCAGTTTACCCCAAGAATAGTGGTATCTCCGCCGTCAAAGCCCGTTTCCCTGCGGGCATCGGGTTCATACGCGCCCGCAGCAGAGCTGCTGCACAGGATATGATGCACTCCTCCGCCGGAGAGCCCGTCAAAATGCGCTGTATCAATGTTCAGCGTATCCTGGTTGCTGCCGTCCCGGCTGGTGATGCGCACCGTTACGGGGACATTTTCCGCAAGGCCGCGCAGCGCCGCCTGATTTGACTGGATATTCCCAAGGTAAAAAGCCATTGCGCCTAACAGCAGCAGCGCGATGCAGACCATCAGAACACTTCGCCACTTGTTGCGGAAAAGCTGGTATTTGACTTCGGTCAACAAGAACATCTCTCCTACACCCCTTTCCAGTGAAATTACTGTTTGCAATATCAGCATACCCCATTATTTACTTAATGTCAATAAGTAATAAGAATAAATTTGTCTTTTCTTTTTTGAAATTATGTATTATACTAGAATAGACTCGTCGGTATCATTCGCTGAAAGGAGAGCGGCAAATGCTGAGCGAACGGGAATTTGGAGAGTTTAAGCGCGGGCCTCTGCAGATGCTGGTCCTCTTTTTGCTGAGTCAGCAGGATATGTACGGCTATCAGATCGCGCAGGAAATCAAGGCGCGCAGCGGCGGGAAATTCACCGTATCTGAGACGGCGTTTTATGTGGTGCTCTACCGCTTAATCGACAAGGAGTATATCTCCAAGCAAAAGGAAGTCGGCGTGAAAAAGGCACGTGTCTTTTATCATTTAGAGCCGACCGGACGGGAGTTCTTAAACGACCTCTTGAACGCTTACCAGACAATGAGCGACGGCGTTTGGGATATCCTGAACAGCACGGCCCAACATTCTGAGCGTTGAGAAACAGTAATCCTTGCTTTTTCTAAATCTTCTCCAATTTCTAAAAAACTTTACTTGACAACAAATTCTGCCGGTGCTATAATGAACAAGCGTTCACGGGAATGTGGCGAAACATTCTGATGGAATGTCGGCGGATCAGCTTAATTGCCCGCCTCGGGAAGTTCCACCCGTGTAAAAGTATGGAATAAGATACGCAGGTATGGCGGAATTGGCAGACGCGCATGGTTCAGGTCCATGTGGGGGCAACTCCTTGCAGGTTCAACTCCTGTTACCTGCACCAAAACGAAAGGGATACCGTAAAGGTATCCCTTTTGTTTTGGCTGGTGGAGTTGAACCTGCAAATTCCCAAATGAAAAGCTGGTCCGGAGGACAAACTTTTGCGTTGCTTTTTCTCCTCGCCTTGCGGTAGAATAGACACAGTGATAAACTTTGCCCAACGAAAACCCTGCTTCAAGGAGGAAGAGTATGACCACAGCAGAGAAACTTTCCCGCAACCGTGTAGACGGCTTTTTGCGCGCTGAGGGGCGGGAAATCGTAAACGGAAAAGGAGAGCCCATTCTGCTTTCGGGCTGGGGATTGGGCAACTGGCTGCTCTGCGAAGGCTATATGTGGAAAGCCGGGCCCCGGGCAGATCGTCCCCGCAGGATTGAGCAGGTTGTACGGGAGTTGGCCGGCAGCGATTACGCGAAGACCTTTTGGCCCCGTTTCCGCAAAAACTATATCCGTCGGGAGGATATTCTGCGCATGGCAGAGCTGGGATACAACTCTCTGCGGCTGCCCATCGGCTGGCGGGTGCTGATGGAGGACGAACCCGGGATCCGCTGGCGTGAGGATGGTTTTCGGCTGATCGATGACCTGCTGGACTGGTGCGAGGAAGCGAAACTCTACGTCTTTCTGGATCTACACGGCGCTCCGGGCGGACAGACCGGAGCCAATATCGATGACTGTGTGGACGATTTTCCCCGCTTGTTCACCGATCGGGAGAGCTGGGACAAGGCCATCGCATTGTGGGGGGAGCTTGCCCGGCGCTATCAGAACCGCTGGATCGTGGGCGGGTATGACTTACTCAACGAGCCCCTGCGTCCCGATGACGGACGGAAGCCCTGCCAGTACCTTTTGCCGAAACTGCGGGATTTTTACATCGCTGCCATTGCCGAAATCCGCAAATATGACAAGGTCCATATGCTCTCCATCGAGGGCAGCAGTTGGTCCACCGACCCGGCCGTATTCTGCCGGGACTACGATGACAACATGGTGATCCATTTCCACCGTTACGCGGTTCTGCCGGATATGGGCGCGTACCGGGAATGGTTGGAGCTTTCCCAGCGCTGGAATAAGCCGCTCTGGCTGGGCGAAAGCGGAGAAAATACGACGGAATGGTTTGCGGCGCTGTACCCGCTGGCGGCAAAGCTCGGCATCGGCTACAATGTGTGGCCGTGGAAAAAGATGGAGTGCTGCAACTCGCCTTATTCCGTCCGCGCGCCGAAAAACTGGGAGAAATTTACCGCCTACACAAGCGGCGGTGAGCGGCCTTCTTACGAGGAAGCGCAAGCCATGCTGGATGAATATCTGGAGAATATGCTGCTCGAAAACTGCGTGGAAAATCCGGTGGTCAGCGCCTCGGTGCGCAGAGAGCCGGGATGCGCGGTGCTGGCCGTGGATTTCGACGAGGGCGGCTGCCATGGGTTCAACAAGATTCAGGCGATCAGTGGGTATCGGAAAGGATCGGGAATGGAGATCATCGAACCGGAAAGCCTGCCTGAAAAACGTTTCGGTTTCGACTGCTGCTGGGATGCTTTTTCCCTGGCGCTGTCCCCGGAGGAATATGCGGAGTATACCTTTTACGGCGTTAAGGCCGATACGGCCGTTTCCATTGAGTTTGCAGAAGGTTCTTCCGGCAGGGTGGAGCTGCTTCAGGACGGAGAAAGCCTGAGCGAGCTGGCCGCCATAGGAACAAGCCGGAAGATCACGTTGACACCTGCCGATCAGACGTGCCTGCGGATCAGGTGTTCAGCGGGCAGACCGATCCTCGCACGGATCCATTGCAAGTGAAGACAGGAGGAGCTAAATAATGAAAATTATCTTTGCCGGCACAAGCCACGGCATTCCGGAAAAGGATCGGTTTTGTTCCGCAACCTTTCTGGAAATAAACGGGAATGTCTACATCATCGACGCCGGCGGGCCCATCTCTCAGCTTTTGCTGCGGTACGGTTTGCGCCATGAAAATGTCCGGGGCATTTTCGTCACCCACTTTCACGGCGATCACTTTGAGGGACTGCCGGAATTCTGCAATCAGATCACCTGGTACTATCAAGCCGCCAAACCGGACATTTATTTGCCGGAACAGCGTGCTGTTGATTTACTTCGGGGCTGGGTCCGGGGGATCGAAAAGATCGACCGCGACGACCTCCGGCTGCACTGTTATCAGCCGGGTGTGATCTATCGGGACGAGAACATCGAAGTGGAGGCCGTGCCCACCCGGCACATGCCTTTTGCCCACGGGTTCCGCATCAGGGCCGAGGGCAAAACCCTGCTGTTCACCGGCGACATGAGCCAGCAGTATCCTGAGTTCCCGGAACTCTTGGGCGGGCTGCATTACAACTTAGTAGTCTCCGAAAGCGCCCACAACACCATGCTTGCGGATTGTGCCGATATCTTCCGGCAGGCGGACACAAAGCATATGGTGATCAACCACATCAATCCCGCCAAGTTAGAGGGAATCGAAGCGGTGAAAGACACCTTCCCCTTCCCCTTTACGCTGGCGTATGACGGATATCTTTTAGAGTTATAACGAAAACCGGGATGGCCAAACGACCATCCCGGTTCTTTTTCTCAGTTTATCTTTGCCGAAAGCTCCTGATAGATTGCCTGAGTGCTTTCTTGATCTGCCCCGTTGAGGACAAGCGTCCTCCCGCTTACAGAAAGGACGACGCAGGCGTCGCAGCCGGTGTAGGTGTAGCGGGTGTAGGATCCGTATTCCTCATTTAGGTACGTGCCCATCTGGAGTTTCGGGCTGAAAAAGCCCATTGCCCTTGTGCCGGGCATTTTTTCATCCAGATATTCGATGCTGTCAACAGCGTTGTACTCCACCGTCAAATCGCCCCAATAGGTGGCCTGGACGGTAAAGGAGGCGTCGTCGTAGCGCATGGTGATATTGCCGGTAAACAGCAGCGCAGAGCAGAGCAGGAGGACCACGCCAACGATGCAGAGAGCGGCAATTTTGGCCTTCCTGCCCTCCCGGGTCTCCGGGGTTTTCACGGCTTCCACGCCCATTTTTAGCTGTTTCCTGTGATATCTGTAGGAATACACCACAGGCGGTACGACCAAAGCGGCGGGGGCGATCAGCACCACAACGGGCAGTGCGTCTATGGGCAGAAAGCAGCAGAGCAAAAGGATCAGACCGCCCGCGACCCACACCTTGCCGGCAAACCGGTGGGTTGCGTTCCAGTTTTCTTCATTTTCCAGCGTCCATTTGATCTTGATGCCCAGCGTGTGATTCTGCTTGCACTTGGGCATATAATTTCCGATGACGATGAACGTGAGCCCCAACACAGCCGGGACCAGCATACCCACATTGAATTCTATTCTGAAGGCGCCGACATAGAGGAAAGTGCCGAGGAGCAGGGAAATCAGCGGGACGATCCAGAAGATCAAGCCGATGGCCTTTTTCGTCTGGTTCTTGTTTTTCGGGTCAAGCAGCGTCACGAGAACGGCCACCCAATGGAACACAAGCAGGACCAGGGGCAGAATGACTACTGGAAAGATACTGTTGCTCCAATTGTCCGCCTCGCCGTTTAGACCCCAGTGGAACGCCATCTGTGTCGGCAGAGAATCCCACAAAATCAATCCCACAGCCATGGGCAGCAGAACGACAAGGGAAGACAACAGCAGCTTCCATTTATTCTTCTTGAGCATTGTCAGAACCTCCTTTTAAGTCCGCGATCCAGAGCATGATCTCCTCCAAAACGGAGGCGTTCAGTTCGTAAAAAATGAATTTCCCCTCTCGATTGTCCCGGATCAGGTCGGCGTCTTTCAAAACCGACAAATGCCGGGAGATGGACGCGCCCGTCACGGGAAAATGCGCCGCGATATCGCCTGCGGACATCTTTCCCTGCTTCAGCAGATTCAGAATGTCCCGGCGGATCGGGTCGGCCAGCGCCCGCAGTGTATGCTGTATGCCCATTCATAATCCTCCTTCCTTAACATTTAACCTAAATGTTAATTATATGATATCATGCCCCAAGGGAGTTGTCAAGATGCTTTTGGAAAAAACTTTTAGAAATACCGCGATACAAAAACAGGGCAGGCCTCTCTTGAGACCTGCCCTATGTTTTGCGTTACTATTTCTAAATTATTCCAGCTCAAACGCGCCGGTGTAGAGCTGATAATATTTGCCCTTTTGGGCGATAAGCTGGTCATGGTTGCCCCGCTCGATGATACGGCCCAGCTCCAGCACCAAAATGCTGTCGGAGTTCTGCACCGTGGACAGGCGGTGGGCGATGACGAACACGGTTCGCCCGCTCATGAGACTATCCATGCCCTGCTGCACCAGCCGTTCGGTACGGGTATCAATGGAGGAGGTGGCCTCGTCCAAAATCATGACCGGCGGGTCTGCCACTGCCGCTCTGGCAATGCTCAAGAGCTGCCGCTGGCCCTGAGAAAGGCCGCTGCCGTCTCCGCTCAGGACGGTATCATAGCCGTCCGGCAGCCGCCGGATAAAGCTGTCCGCATTGGCCAGCCTGGCAGCAGCCACAATTTCCTCGTCTGTGGCGTCCAGCTTGCCGTAGCCGATATTCTCCCGCACCGTGCCGGTGAACAGGTTGGTGTCCTGCAGCACGATGCCCAGAGAACGGCGAAGGTCCGGCTTTTTGATCTTGTTGATATTGATGCCGTCGTAGCGGATCTTGCCGTCGGCGATGTCATAGAAGCGGTTGATCAGGTTGGTAATGGTGGTCTTGCCCGCACCGGTAGCGCCCACAAAGGCGATTTTCTTGCCGGGCTCGGCGTCGATGGAGATGTCGTGGAGCACCATTTTGTCCGGGTTGTAGCCGAAGTCCACATCGAAGAGCTCCACCCTGCCGGTGAGCTTTGTATAGGTGACCGTGCCGTCCTCGCTGTGGGGGTGTTTCCATGCCCACATGCCGGTGCGCTCCTCAGTCTCCACGATCTGACCGTTTTCCTCTCTGGCGTTGACCAGCGTCACGTAGCCCTCGTCCTGCTCGGGCTCCTCGTCCATCAGCTCAAAGACGCGCTCCGCTCCGGCCAAGGCCATAATGATCATGTTGAACTGCTGGAAGACTTGGCTGATGGGCATGGTGAAGCTGCGGCTGAGCTGCAGGAATGCGGCGATACCGCCCAGTGTCAGTCCGCCCACGCCGCCCAAGGCCAAGGCGCCGCCGACTACGGCGATGAGCACATACTGCAAATGCCCCAGGTTGCCCATGATGGGCCCCATGATGTTGGCATAGGTGTTGGCTTGGGCAGCTTCGCTGCGAAGCGTGTCGTTGAGCGCGTCAAATTCCGCTTTCGCCTTCTCCTCGTGGCAGAACACCTTGACGACCTTCTGCCCTGCCACCATTTCTTCGATGTATCCGTTCACAGCGCCCAGAGACTTCTGCTGTTTCCGGAAATACTTGCCGCTGCGGCTGCCGATCAGCCTTGTCAGCACCATCATGATGCCGGTGAACGCCACCACCAGAACGGTCAGCCAAATACTGGTACTCACCATGGCAATGAACACGGAAACAATGGTGATCACAGAAGAAAAGATCTGGGGAACGCTTTGAGAAATGAGCTGCCGCATGGTGTCGGTATCGTTGGTATAGCGGCTCATGGTGTCGCCGTGGGTGTGGGTGTCAAAGTAGCGAATGGGCAAAGCCTGCATATGGGTAAACACATCGTCCCGAATGTTTTTCAGCGTGCTCTGGGAAATGGTGGCCATAAACCAGCTCTGCAGGAAGGCGGAAATGATGCCCGCCAGATAGATCATCCCCATGGTGCCGATGGCCTTCAACAGCCCGGTGAACACCGGATTGGGTTCGGCCAGCAAGGGAGTGATGTAATCGTCGATCAGGGTCCGCAGGAACATGGAACCCAACACGCCCACAATGGCATTGACCACAATGCACATCATGACAATGAGAAACCGAAGGCGGTTCCAGCCCTGGATATAGGTCAAAACACGGCGGATCGTCTTCAGAGGATTCTTGGCCTTTTTACCGCCGGCAAAGGCCGCCATATGTCCTCTCGGTCCGGGTCCTGGCATATCAATCCTCTCCTTTCTGCTGCGATTCGTACACTTCGCGATAAATGGGGCTCCGCTCCATCAGTTCTTCATGGGTGCCTACGCTTTCCACTTCGCCGCCGTCCAGCACCACGATCTGGTCTGCGTCCCGCACAGAGGAGACCCGCTGGGCGATGATGATCTTGGTCGTGCCGGGAATTTCCTCTCGGAAAGCCTGCCGGATCATGGCGTCGGTCTGGGTGTCCACGGCGCTGGTGGAATCGTCCAGAATCAACACCTTGGGCTTTTTCAGCAGCGCCCGGGCAATACAGAGCCGCTGCTTCTGTCCGCCGGACACATTGGTGCCGCCCTGTTCGATGTGGGTATCGTACCCGTCCGGGAATTCCCGGATAAAGGGATCGGCCTGGGCCAGCTTGCAGGCGTGCTCCATCTCCTCGTCGGTGGCGTTTTCGTTACCCCAGCGGAGATTATCCTTGATGGTGCCGGAGAACAGCTCGTTCTTCTGCAGCACCATGGCAACAGCTTCCCGGAGGGCTTCCAGATTGTAATCCCGCACGTCCTCGCCGCCCACCAGTACCCGGCCCGCCGCCACGTCGTACAGACGGGGAATCAACTGGACCAGACTGCTCTTGCCGGAGCCTGTGCCGCCCAGGATGCCCACCGTCTGCCCGGGGCGTATGTTCAAGCTGATGCCGGAAAGGCAGGGTTTTCCGCTCTTCTTATAGCGGAATTCCACGTTTTCAAAAACGATGGACCCGTCCTTGACTTCCCGCAGATTCTTCTCGCCGTCGGTGATGTCGGTCTGCTCGTTTAAAATTTCCACAATACGCCGGGCAGAAGCGCGGGACATGATTGTCATCACGAAGATCATGGAAAGCATCATCAGGCTCATCAAAATCTGAGAGGCGTAGGAGATGATGCTCATGAGCTGGCCGGTGGTCATGTCGCCGCCCACGATCATCTTGGCGCCGAACCAGGAGATCAGCAGGATACCGCCGTACATGCAGAACTGCATCAGGGGCGAAGTGAAGGCCAGAATCTTTTCCGCCAGCGTGGATTCCCTGCGGATATCCTCAGCGGCGGTGCGGAATTTGTCCTTTTCGTGCTCCTCCCGGACAAAGGCCTTGACCACCCGGATGCCCCGGAGGTTTTCCTGCACGATGGTGTTCAGCTTGTCGTAGCGCTTGAACATCCGCTCAAACACCGGGTGAGCCTTGCTGGAAAACAGCGCCATGCCGCCGCCCAAAATGGGAATGGCGATCAGGAAAATCCAGGACAGCCCCGGCGCCACCCGAACCGCCATCACCAGGGCGAAAATCAGCATCATGGGGCCTCTCACCGCGATGCGGATGATCATCTGGAAGGCGTTTTGCACGTTGGTCACGTCGGTGGTCAGACGGGTGACGATGCTGCCGGTGGAAAACTTGTCGATATTGGAGAAGGAAAAGGTCTGCACGCTGTAGTACATATCCTTCCGCAGGTTGGACGCAAAGCCGGTGGACGCTCTGGCGGCGCATGTTCCGGAGAGTGCGCCGAACCCCAAAGAAATCACGGCGCAAAGGGCCAGAGCAGCGCCCATTTTCAGAATGTAGCTCATGTTCCCCGCTTCGATGCCAAGGTCGATGAGGTTTGCCATCAACAGGGGGATAACCACCTCCATCACCACCTCCATGGTCACGAAAACCGGGGACAGGATGGCGGCTCGTTTGTATTGCCGGACAGAGCCGGCAAGTTTCTTAATCATCGCAAGGTCCTCTCTTTCTTGTTCGGGATGGGTCTTCCGCTTCTAAGTTTTCCCGTATCTTTTGACAGGTCAGCAGAAAGGCTTTTTTCTCCTCCGAGGTAAGCCCCTTGGAGATCATTTCCTCCGTCTTTTGAATGCCGCTGATGATGCTCTCGTGCAGGGCGACCGCCCTCGGCGTCAGCGTGATCTTTTTCAGTCTGGCATCCTGCTTCACCGAGCTGCGGATCACCATGCCGTTTTTCTCCATCTGCTGTACAATTCCCGTCACGGTAGAGCGGCGAAGGTGAAAAACTTCCTGCAAATCCCGCTGGTAGACATCTCTGTCCTGATGGTGGTACAGATATCCGATGATCCACCCTTGCTGGGCGTTGCCGGGAACCGCAGGATCGTCCTCTCCGTCGGTATTTTGAAAGGCGATCTTATCCGTCTGCCGGCGGATCATCCGGGACAGGTTGTTAATCTGAAACCCCAGATCCTCCTCTTGTGGCATTCCGATTCCTCCTCTCTTTCAGCTGACAGGGGTCGAGCATGAGCCGGTTCTACCGGGCAGATTTTCGCCCATGCTGCGTCAGCGACCTGGACAATACATCAAGTATTCTCTGCGGCCGCTTCCTTGCCTGAACAAAAATCTGCTCCGGTATAACTGCAAGCACATGGCGGCGAGGGATCTTCGAGTGACTTTTTGCCGCCGCGGACGCGGCCTTGCTAACGCAAGGCAAGGACAAGAAGGTAAAAAGCGCCGAAGAGAGCCGCCGCCATGCGGCTCAGGTTCGATCCCTGCCAGCTTAATGTTCATTTCCGTACTGTTCGTATTCGTACTGTTCAGACACAAACAATATTATAGGCACGATCCCCCTCCCTGTCAACATCTTTTTGGAAAAAATTTTCCCTTAGGTCTCCCATGATTTTTCCGCCTGCATTCAAAATAAAACTTTATAAAATGTTCACAAAAAGTTTCCAAAATCGACATTGACTTAAAGTGCTCTTTATCCTTTATGATGATTGTGGGAATTTATAGGGGGGAACGCGATATGCCGAAAATAGTTTGGGAGAGCTGTCTGCTTGTCTGTACGGAGGGGGCCTTGACGCTGAATGGGACGGAACTCTCTTCCTCCCGGATGGAGAGAAAGCTGCTGCTGTTCCTGTTGGAGCACCCGAATATTCCACTGTCCAGAGAGCTGCTGCTCCGGGAGGTCTGGGATTATGAGACGGCGGGCATCACCCGCACGGTAGACACTCATATCAAAATGCTCCGGGCCCATCTGGGCAAAATGGGAGCGCTTATCGTCTCTGTGCGCGGCGTAGGCTATTGCTTGGACACCAAGCAGGAAGAAGCGGAAATTTGCGTCTGCAAGGCATCGTAACCATTGAGAAACAGAAAACCCCGAATGGCTGAATTGTCAGCCATTCGGGGTTTTTGTATTGAGTTCAGGGAAAGACTTATTCCGGCAAAAGGGCTACATGGAACCGGAAGTTCTCTTCCTCTAAGCGGTATTGGGGCAGCAGCTCCGGACCGCAGCTATTGGAGCCCACGCCGCTCATCTTGTAGTCCACACAGAGCACCGTGTGGCCGGAAGTCTCCAGCTCATGGGCGTGTTTTTTCTCCCGCAATTCTTCCTGGGTGTATTCCGACACATTGAAGGAGAAGGGCGTTTCCGACGCGGCGGTAAGGGCATACGCGCCGTCGGTGACGGTCACATACCGGCAGCCCATGTGAGAGGAATTTTCCTGAGGCTTCAGGTAGTTTTCATGCAGGGCGGAAACCGTCTGGGCGTACACGTCCAAACGGGACGCCCGATGTTTGTCTACATAGCTTTCGTAGGGACCGTATCCGAAGTATTCCACCGCGTCAAAGTCTTTCGGCAGGAACAGCCGCAAGCCGAACCGGGGCAGGAACGGGAACCGGGCGTCTCTGCGGCAGGACAGGTCTGCGTCGATCCTTCCCTTTGCGTCTACCGTCCAGATGGCTTCCACATCCAGGAACTTTGCAATGGAAATGGCGGCAATTCCCAAATGACAGGTGATCACGGCACTGCCGGTGTCCGTGACGGATGTTTTTGTCTCGTACACCCGCACGGTATGGCGGTCATAGCCCGCCTGCGTCCACTTCATATTGATATACTGGTCGTTGTCGGTGGGCGCACGGTAAATGTTCCACTCCATGGGCTTTGTCAGCAGCGTTCTGTTGTGGCAGCAAAGCTCAGAGAATGTCCCCTTGCGAGTATCAAACACATACCGGAAATTGCCGCCGGACAGCACCAGATACCGGTCTCCCTCCTCGATCTGCACCGTGCCTGAGGCAGGCTCGTCCAGGAAGAAGGGCTCCTCGCTGAGGATGATCTCGTCAAAGCCCAGAGGGTATTCCGCGTCAAAGAAATCTCCGTCCTCCTTGGCAGCGTAGAAGAAGGTCACGGTGCTGATCCCATCTTCCGGCAGATCGGGCAAGGCGACTTCCGCTTCCCCGTGGGGCGGCAGATGGGGCAGGTCCAAATTGCCGCCGAACAGTGATTCCCCATCCTGCATGACTTCAAAAGACAGGGTCAAAAAATCTTCGGCATTGGTGAAGTCCAAATAGTTGTGAAGTACAAAGGTGTTGGGCTTTTCTCCCCGTCTCGCCCGAATGGGACGGATCACGTTCTTGTATTCCAAAAGTCCTGTGTGAGGGGTGCGGTCGGGATAGACCAGGCCGTCCATGCAGAAATTGCCGTCGTGGGGGAACTCCCCGAAATCTCCGCCGTAGCGGTAGATGGGACGGCCGTCCGGGGTGGTGCCGCCGTACATGGCGTGGTCGCACCATTCCCATACGAACCCGCCGCAGAAGCCGGGATGCTTCATGATGAGCTGCTGGTAATCTTCCGCGTCTCCCGGGCCGTTGCCCATAGCGTGAATGTACTCGCAGAGAATAAAGGGCAGTTTTCCCTCCGGCAAATACGGGGTGATATCGTCGTCAGTGTAGTAGTCTTTATAGGTGTCCTTGCTGAAGTAGTCCTCCACGTAGAACACGGGCGGATACATCCGGCTGAACAGGTCCAGCATGGTGAAATCCGGCTTCCTGTCGTGGTGGTAGGGCATGAAGTTTTCATAGTGCAGCAGCCGGGAAGGATCGTATTCCTTCACCCAGCGTCCGGCGTTTTCAAAATTCTCGCCCCAACCGCTTTCGTTGCCCAAAGACCAGATCACGGCGGCGGCATTGTTTTTGTCTCGGATCACGCTGCGCTGCACCCGATCCAGAATAGCTTCCTTGAACTGGGGATCGTCCGCGGCGTCGGGATAATTCTCATGGCTGTAGCCCCCCAGCTTAGTGGCCTGGCCGTGAGACTCGATGTCCGCCTCGGCGATGACGTAGAAGCCGAACTCCGAGCACATCTGCAGGAACCACGGGGCGTTGGGATAATGGCTGGTGCGGATGGCGTTGACATTATGCCGCTTCATCAGGGCCAAATCCCGGAGCGCCTGCTCCCGGCTGATGGTGTAGCCGGTGACGGGGTCGCTGTCGTGACGGTTCACACCCCGGAACTTGATGGCCGTACCGTTCAGGAACACCACGCCGTCTTTCACTTCGATTTTCCGCAGACCCACCTGCTGGGAGATACATTCCTCCCCGGTGTCCAGCATCAGGGTGTACTGGGCAGGCTGCTCCGCGTTCCAGAGGACAGGGTTTTCCACCGTGAAATGAAGCGCGTCTGCGGCAGGCTCCGCCTCCCCGATCAGCTCGCCCTCCGGGGAATACAGCGCGCCGGAAACAGTGCAGTCTCCCTCTACGGACAGCTCTACCGTAATTTCCGCCTTGTCGTAGGACGGGGAAAATTCTTCTTTGACAAAGAAATCCCGCAGGAAAGCTTTGGGCCGGGCCATCAGATACACGTCCCGGAAAATGCCGCTCATGCGGAGCTTGTCCTGATCCTCTAAATACGTGCCGTCGCACCACTGGGCAACCAGCACGGCCAGAGTGTTGTCCCCCTCCTGCAGGAGCTCGGTGATCTCAAACTCCGACGTGCTGTGAGAAACCTGGCTGTACCCGGCAAAGGCGCCGTTGACCCACAGGTACAAACAGGAATCCACTCCCTCGAAATTTAAAAACCAGCGGGCGGAATCTTCCTCGGACAGACTACCCTCCTCCAGTTCCACGTGACGGACATACAGCCCGCAAGGGTTTTCTTCCGGCACATAGGGCGGGTCCACGGGAATGGGATAGTTGACGTTGGTGTACTGATGGCGGCCGTAGCCGTGATTCTGCCAGCAGGAGGGCACGGGGATCGCATCCATCTCCTCCTCGTCAAAGGCAAGGCCCTCCTCGTCCACCGCGTCCGCATAGCTTTCAAAATAGCGGAAGCTCCAGGTGCCGTTGAGGGAAAGCACACGGGAGGAGATACCCTCCTCCGCTTCCTCAGCGCTTTCAAAGGGAATGTAATAGCTTCTGTTGGGCGTTGTTCCCACATGGAGCACGTGGGGGTCTTCGTGGAAATGCTGTTTCATAGGACTGTTTCCTTTCGGAATTGACTTTTTTGGGGGAAAAAGGTACACTAAAGCAGTGCCGTTTTTCATCCACTCTTAGATTACCCTGAAACGGCCAACGTGTCAATCGGTTCCTGAAAAATAAACGAAAAAGGAGGGCGCTTGTATGGGCACGGAAATTCTGGTAATGACTGCCTTCGTGGGCGGGATGCTGTTTTTTGCGGGCAAGCGCCCGGAACATGAGAAAATTTCCGCCGGATTTTTCCCCCTGTGGGCGGCGGCGCTGTTCCTTGCCGCTTTTTCTCTCCGGCTGTATATGGTCCGTTGGGGCGACAGCTTTTCCTCGGATCTGGACACGTTCAAGGCTTGGGGCTACGCCCTGAATCAAACGGGACTGAAGGAAATTTACAACAGAGGCGACCTGTATCTGGACTATCCCCCCGGGTATCTCTATATTCTGCTGCTCATGGAAAAGCTCCGGGTGCTGTTGAATATCTCCTTTGACGCGCCAGTCTACGACCTGATGCTGAAGCTGCCTTCGCTTCTGGCCGACATGGCCTGCGGCGGGGTGTTGCTGTGGGCGGGCAAAAGAAAGCTGGGCGAAAAGACCGCCTTGCTGATTTCCGGCTGTTATCTGTTCTGTCCGGTGATTTTGATGAATTCCGCCCAGTGGGGGCAGGTGGATTCTTTTTGCACCGCCATTTTGCTTTCTTCCGTGCTGCTGCTTTACGGAGAATGGTATCTCTCCTCCGCCCTGCTGTACGGGCTGAGCATTGCCTGCAAGCCTCAAATGCTGATCTTTGCCCCGCTGTACCTGTTCTTTGTCATCAAGCGGCGGAGATGGAGCAGACTGCCGCTGGGCATCCTCGGTGCTCTGGCGGCGATTTTGCTGACCGCCCTGCCGTTTACCAGCGGCTTTGACTTCCGGTGGCTGATCGACAAGTACCGTTCTACACTGGACTACTACAATTACTATTCCATCAATGCCTACAATTTCTGGACGATATTGGGCTGGAACTGGAAAACCCTGCCCGAAGGATTTTTGTTGGGACTTTTGACCTACGCTGCCCCTGTGCTGGCCACGGCTGCCTGCGGCGTGCTGGTGCTTCCCTCTAAAAGAAAAGCGGCGCTCTTTGCTTGTCCCGCACTCTTGATGTCCATCATGTTTCTGTTCGGCATCAAAATGCACGAGCGGTACATTTACCCTGCGTTCCTCTTTTTGCTGCTGGCGTTTTTGTTCACCCCGGATAAACGGCTGCTGCGGGCCTTTGCGGCAGTGTCCGCCGCCGGGTATCTGAATTCCGCCCACGTCATGTACCTGTTCCGCAACCTTGGCGGGAACTACGATCCCAACGCTTTTTTCACCCGCTGCATGGCGGGGCTGCAAACAGCGGCGCTGCTGTACGGCACTTACATCTTGTTCGCCGTGTATCTCCCGGCAGAAATCAAGGAGCGCCCTATGCGGGAGATCCGCCCGTGGCGAATGCCGAAACTGCAGCCCTCTGCCATGAAATCCATAGACTTCTTGCTGTTGGCCGTCGTAACGGGGCTATACTGTATCGCGGCGTTCTGGCATTTGGGCGGCAACAAAATGCCCCAGACTGCCTGGGCGCCGGAGGCCGGGGAATCCGTGGTTCTTTTGGCAGACGAAGACTGTGACGCACTGTACTTTCTGCCGGGTTTGGTCCCCGACAGAAACCGCCGGGCGGCCCGTGTCGGGGCAAATGTGCAGGTGGAGACCAGCGAGGACGGCAAAATCTGGCAGGACTGCGGCAATTTACGGGATTCCGGCGACTATGTGTTCGCCTGGGCGCGGGCCTATATCACTCCCGGAAGATATATTCGGCTGACGGCTTTAGACGAAAGCGCGGTCTTAAACGAAATCGGGGCAAAGCTTTACGGAAAGACAGTGCTTGCCCCTCTGACAACGGGAGATGCAGCGGGAGCCGCTCTGGCAGACGAGCAGGACACCGTCCCTCTGTACATCACCTATGAGAACTCCACCTATTTTGACGAAATCTACCATGCCCGCACCGCTTACGAGCACATTTTGGGCTTGGAGCCCTACGAGAACACCCACCCGCCTTTGGGGAAATACATCATCTCTCTGGGAATTCTGCTGTTCGGCATGAATCCCTTCGGCTGGCGGTTCATGGGGACGCTGTTCGGCGTGCTGATGCTGCCGGTGCTGTATCATCTGCTAAAGCAGCTATTCGGCAGACCTTCCCTCTGCTTTGCGGGAACGGTGCTGTTTGCCTTTGACTTCATGCACTTTACCCAGACCCGCATTGCCACCATCGACACCTACGCCGTGTTTTTCCTGCTCCTGATGTACGACGCCATGGCGGCGTTCCTCCGGCGGGATTTGCAGAAAGACAGCATCAAAAAGCTGCTTCTGCCTCTGCTCCTGAGCGGCATTTTCACCGGTTTAGGAATTGCCTCCAAATGGACGGCAGCCTACGGCGCGGTGGGATTGGCGGTGCTGTTCTTCGGCAAGCTGATTCTCTCTTTCCGGGATGAAATACGGGCCGGGGGCAATTTGGATCTGCTGAAAAAGCGGTCAATTCATTTGTGTTTGTGGTGCTGTCTGTTGTTCCTTGCCATTCCCTTTGCCCTGTATTTCGGGGCTTTCCTTCCCCTCACGACCCTGCCCCACAATATTTCCCGGCTTTGGGGGAGCTTTATCAGCTACCAGACCACCATGTTCAACTACCACTCCAAACTGGTGGCGGAGCATTACTTCGCCTCCCCGTGGTATGAATGGCCTTTTGTGGTGCGGCCCATCTGGTATTTCTCCGGCGAGCCTGTGGACATGGCAGGACACTACAGCACCATCTCCGCCATGGGGAATCCCCTCTTGTGGTGGGCGTGTATTCCGGCGCTGTTTGCCGCCGGAGTGCAGTGGGTGCGGCAGCGGCAGACTTGGGCGGCGGTGGCACTGTGCGGCTTTTGTTCCGTCTATCTGCCCTGGGTGCTGGTGCCAAGGCTTACCTTTATCTACCACTATTTTACCGCTGTGCCGTTTCTTGTCATTGCCCTCATGGGAGTTTTCGCAAAGCTGCCGGAAACCCGGCCGGGCGGACATACCTTGACGGTAAAAAGGATCAGCATCACGGTATCCGACTTGTTTTTAGCGATTTTTACCTGCTGCTGTCTCCTGTTGTTCTTCCTCTACTTCCCGGTGATTTCCGGCGCACCCACCGACAAGAGCTACACCAACGCCCTGCGCCTGTTTGACACTTGGTACTTCTGATAGGATGGTGGTTTCATGTACGAGCTGATCTCCGTTGGCGAACGGACTTATTATATCGACTGCCCCGCAAAAATCGGCGTGGTGCACGGGGAAAATAACGGCGTGTATCTCATCGACGGCGGCAGCGATAAGGACGCGGCAAAGAAAGTGCGGCGCATTTTGGAGCAGAACGATTGGACGCTGCTGGGGATCCTCAACACCCATTCCCACGCCGACCATATCGGCGGCAACCGATACTTGCAGGAGCAGACCGGGTGCAGAATTTTTTCCGGCGGCATCGAGGCCGATTTCATCCGCCATCCCATCTTGGAACCATCTTTTTTATACGGCGGCTTTCCGCCGGACGATCTGCGGCACAAATTCCTGCTGGCCCAGGAAAGCGAGGTCACCGATTTTTCCGATCCGGCTTTCCCTCAGGACATTGAAATCATCCCCCTGCCGGGACATTCCTTTGACATGGTGGGTTTCCGTACGTCTGACAATGTGGTCTTTCTGGCGGATTCCGTGAACAGTTCCGCCGCATTGGAAAAGTACGGCGTGTTCTTTCTCCACGACGTGGAATCCTTTCTGAACACGCTGGACACGGTGGAACAATTAAGCGCCGCACTGTTCGTCCCCTCTCATGCCGAGCCCACCGGCGATTGCAAAGAGCTCGTCAGACTCAACCGGGAAAAGGTGCGGGAAATCGGCGACCGCATCGTCTCCCTCTGCGCCCAGCCCTGCACCGTCGAAGAGCTATTGGCAGGGCTTTTTGCCGCCTATGATCTCACCATGACTTTCCAGCAACACGCTTTGATTGGCAGTACCCTGCGTTCCTATCTCACATGGCTGAAAAATGGCGGTCGGGTGACCGCTGAAATTCGGAAAAATTCTCTGCTGTGGCAAGCTGTCTGAGAACAGTTCTTTGCAAAGAAAAATGATACAAAACAGCCCTGACATTCCCATGTCAGGGCTGTTTTCCATTATCGCATTCTGTATCGAGTCCGCCGGCATTTCAATGGGGAAGTTGGCGAAGCCAACTTCAGGGAGCTGGACGGCGGCGTTTTCATGGGGAAGTTGGCAAAGCCAACTTCGGGGAGCTGGACGGCGGCGTTTTCATGGGGAAGTTGG
>JAFLRP010000202.1 GCA_022511515.1 Acutalibacter sp. | reverse complement strand
TCAGTTGTCCCTGCGCTTTGGGGCTTGCCACGCCGGTGGCCATCATGGTGGGCAACGGCATGGGCGCGAAAAACGGCATTCTCTTTAAGACCGCCGTCAGCTTGGAGGAGACCGGGCGCGTTCAAGTGGTGGCGCTGGACAAAACCGGCACCATCACCAGCGGCGAACCCCGGGTCACCGATATGATCCCGGTGGAAGCGGCAAATGAACAGGAACTTTTAGAACTTGCCGCCGCCTTGGAGCAGAAAAGCGAGCACCCCCTGGCAAAGGCGATTTTGCAGCGGGCACAGGAGCTCAATTTGGAAGCCCGGCCGGTGTCCGATTTTACCGCCCTGCCCGGCAACGGTTTGACCGCCGTGTTCGAGGGCGAGAATTACTATGGCGGCAATCATGGATTTATCAGCCAATACGCGGCCATTCCTGCGCAGGCCAAGGCACGGGCAGACCGTTTGGCCGAGGAGGGCAAAACGCCTCTGTACTTTGCGGCTGGGAAAAAACTCATGGGCATCATCGCCGTGGCGGACGTGATCAAAGAGGACAGTCCCCGGGCGGTGAAAGAATTGCAAAATATGGGCATCCATGTGGTGATGCTTACCGGCGACAACCAACGCACCGCCGACGCCATCGGCAAGCAGGCGGGGGTGGATGAAGTGATTGCCGGAGTGCTTCCCGACGGAAAAGAAGCCGTCATTCGGAAGCTGAAAGAACAGGGCAAAGTGGCCATGGTGGGCGACGGCATCAACGACGCTCCCGCTTTGACAAGAGCCGATATCGGTATCGCCATCGGCGCGGGGACGGACGTGGCCATCGACGCCGCCGACGTGGTGCTGATGAAAAGCTTACTCAGCGACGTGCCTGCCGCAATCCGGCTGAGCCGCGCCGCATTGCGGAATATCCACCAGAATCTGTTCTGGGCATTCTTCTACAACTGCGTGGGCATTCCCCTGGCCGCCGGAGCGTTTATCGCTTTCGGATTGACCCTCAATCCCATGTTCGGCGCGGCCGCCATGAGCTTGTCCAGCTTCTGCGTGGTGTCAAACGCTTTGCGCTTGAACCTGATCAATATCCACGATCCCAAACACGACAAAGCGAGAAAGATGAGAAAGATAGATAAATCTCAAAAGGAGGTGAATACCGTGACAAAGACATTGAAGATCGAGGGCATGATGTGTCCCCATTGCGAAGCTACCGTCAAGGGCGCTCTGGAAGCGCTGGAGGGCGTCAGCGCTGCGGAGGTCAGCCATCAGACGGGCACTGCCGTTGTGACTCTTTCTGCTGAGGTTTCCGACGAGACGCTGAAGAACGCCGTGGAGGCCAAGGAGTACAAGGTGCTGTCGGTGGGTTAAGCTGAAGGACGCACAAACAAAAAACAGCGGGCTATCCTTTTTGGGATAGGCCGCTGTTTTGCTGTGGAAAGAATCAGTCGTCGATGCGCTCGATTTTGAAGATGACCGGCCGGGTGCCGTCGTTGCAGCAGGCGATCATCATCTTTTCATCGTTGGTCCAGCCCCGCATGATGGAGCCGCCCTGCAATGCCGCATAAACATAGCGGCTGATAGCGTCCCAAGCCTCCATACAAAACGGAATGGAAGGACCTCCCGCCACGGTGTTCGGGTCAGCGTCTGTTTTGACAAGAGAATTCAGTCCCCCGTGCCAGAAATGGTCTTTCCCGTCGCTGCGCCAGAACAGAAATTCATCTCCCACATTGTAGCAGGAGCAGGGGCCGGAATGAGGGTTTGAAAGATACTGTCCCTGCAGGTCGGCAAAACATTTTTTGTCAATGACGGTAACCTTTACTTTTGGCATGAAAAGAGACCTCCTCTTTTGATATGAATTTTCCCTGTCATCATGATAGCCCGAGGAGCAGAAAAAGTCAAATCGCCCCATGCGGATCCGTGTGAGCTCTCCCCAACAGCTTTTGAGCGGCCAAAACAAGGAACATATAGTGGGTGGAGCCGCCGCCCATGACGTATTCCGTCTGCTGCCACAGGAAGGGGAATTCCAAAAGCTCCGGAAAATCGGGGCGGATCAGAGCCGTGCCGGAAATCACGCCGCCGGGAATGTAGGACCAGTCCGCCCGGTTCATGCCATAGGCCACCGTGGCGGATTTTGTGCCCACGCCCGAAGCAAAGGAGGATGTGTTCGATCCCGGATGGCAGCCGAGAATGAAGTTCAGAGAATTGTAAATGAAGTCGGCGGAGAACACCTCCGGAAAGGCTTTGAGCAGGAAGTAATACTGAAAGCCCAACCGTTGGATATCCCAGCCCGCTCCCCAGATGTGGGGGCGGTAGGGAATGCCGTAAGGTGTCTCCCTGCTGAGCTCATCGTAATGCTGCTTCAAGTCCATCAGAGCGCCCTGAACGGCGGCGGAGAAGGTTTTACTGCCCAGTTCTTTTACCGCCCGGCTGATGATCCAACCCAGGTCGTTGATTTTCGACGTGACGAAATCCTGGTTTTCTAAGAGATATGTGCGATAGGCTTCTTCCCCGGTAGTGAGGAACAATTCCACGGCTGCATGGATTTTGGCTGACCTTTCCGGCTCGTCGGAGCAGGAAGTTTTCTCAAACAGCTCCTTGGCGGCTGATAGGGCCTCGTCGCTGAGGCTGTCGTTGAAGCCCTTCATGGCCCGGGAGCAGGCGGCAAGCTGGGCGGCAGTGGTAAAATCCTGCCGGGGCAGTTCCTGAGTGAACACCCAGCGGTCATCGTCGCTGGGAAGATTGTCCGTCATGGCGGCACCGTCGCCTAAAAGCACGTATTGGCGAAGATCATTGCAAATAATGCCCCGATAAGGTCTGCCCAGCGCCCGGTACGCGCCCAGAACAGACAGCAGCCCATGCTCGATCTGCTGGAGAATGTCGTTTTTGCCGTCGGGCTGATGAATTTCGGTGATTTTCCGCTGCTGGTCGATGGTGGTGGTGTCGTGGTTTACCCCGAATTCCTCAAAGGCCAGAGAGAGGATATAGCATTCTCCGGCCTGGGACTCGATGCGCAGGTCGAAGTCCCCCGCGTCGTGCCAGCCGCCCGCATTCAGGCCGGGCACGATTTCGCCGGGCCGGTATTTTGAGAGGGTATCACCGCCCTGCCGGTAGCCGTCAAAATGGTTGTGGTCGGTGGGCGCCATGCGAGCGTCGTCATTGTGGCACAGATCGTGCCAGACCCGATACTTTTCGGTGACCCGCATATGGCACATCTGCACGGGCAGAAAATATTCCAGCACCGGCTGCCACACGCCCCGGTCATAGACGTCTCGGGCGATGCGGAAGTAGGAGGAGCAGCTATCCCCATAGCGGACACGGTACATGCCCTCCTCGGTCACGGCGGAAAAATCGAATTTTAAATAGTGATACCGCAGGAATTTCCCCCAGGGCACTGCCGCGTGAGTGAGGACTTCCTCCTCCCCCTGCGGTCCCAGGCGATAGAGAGCGGGAGAAAACCGCCGGGAGTCCCGGGCGTCAAGCTCGATGACGGCCACCTTGGGCTGATCGGGATGATACCCCACTTGGGAAGTCTGCACCACCGGGGTGTACAGCCAGTCCTGTTTCACATGGGGCGTGATGACCCACTCGATGGCGTTTTCCGTCTTCCCGGCGGGGACTTCGCTGCTGAGGACGAACCAGCCGTTGTTGTGATTCATCCGCCCGTCATAGAGCTTCAAATCGGCGGTTTTGCTCTCCACGGTAAAGCGATAGAGGGGCTCGTCCGGGCGCACGGTAAAGACCTTTCCCACGGCGTAGGGCTCGGCAATGAGATCGTCCCCCACAATGGGGCTGAATTCTTTGCCGTAACCCGCAAGCCAGTTCATGTCCGCAGCGGCGTGCTCCGCGGGAAGACGCCCGGAATGTTCCAGATTGGAGGGGCATTTCAGCACCGGGCCGTTGGGCTGCCGAGGAAAGATCCCCTGTTTGTTATCCATGATCCAGGGCTTTCCGAACAGATCGCCGGGGAAAAGCTCCAGATTGAAGGAGAGCTTGCCCAAAAATTCCGGGGGCACGGGCTGGTCCAAATCCACTGTGACCAGGACGGAGTCCCCCTCCCCTTGGACATGCACCTGATAGGAGAACGCAAAATCCGGGTAGATCATGGGGTTGAAGCCCACAAGGTGCCGGGAAAGATCCGGGTAGCTCAGGCGGGTAGTGATGCTGCCCGCGTCCTCGTCCAGAGTCCGCTTCTCCTGCTTGGGCACCGGCTGCCACTGCCCGGGGGTCGGCTCAAAACGGAGGTCTCCGTTGGTGGCGACTCTCCGCCCGTGCATCAGAATGCTGACGCCGGACTGGTGTCCCTCCGGGTAAATGTCGTCAAAGGCCATCACATCCACTCCGTGATTTTGAAAATACCCCAGCGATTTGTCCAGCAAAAATCCCTTTTCCACAGTGAAACTCCTCTCAGATTTTCTGCCCTCATTGTATCAAGAAGAACAGCCGGTGGCAAGCGGGAAAATTTCCGGCTCTTGCGCTACCGACTGCCAGTATGATACAATAATTACATATGATTCCAAATAAAGGGGAGAGTGCCATGTTCGATCACAACAATCGCTTCATCATCGAAGATTTCCACAAAAAGAACGCCTTTTCCAGTTTCCTGCCCGGCGTGGCGGGGGAGATGGGCATTCCCATCTGGTGCTTCTATGTCAACCGCGGACAGGCGGTCTGCTCTTTCGGCACGGGGGACAAGGAGCACCCCATCATGGAGTTCAGCCCTGCACACGTGGCCTATCAGGAGGTGGCCATGAAGGGCTTCCGCACTTTTGTGAAGGTGAACGGAGAGTACATGGAACCCTTCCGCCCCACGGACAGCGAAAAAGCTTCCATGCACATCGGCATGAACGAATTGCTGCTGGAGGAACGCTTCCCGGAGAGGGGACTGCGCTTTCAGGTGCGGTATTTTATTCTGCCGGAGGAGCGGGTAGGCGCGCTGATGCGGGAGCTGATCGTGGAAAACACCGGCAGCGAGGCCGTGAAATTGGAAGTGTTGGACGGCATGCCGGCCATTTTGACCAACGGCACCTCCAACTGGGACATGAAAAGCATGGCCCAGACCCACAAGGCCTGGATGCAGGTGGAGGACGTGGAGACAAAACTTCCCTACTACCGCCTCCGCGCTTCCAGCGCTGACACCGCAGAAGTCAAGGAGATCAAGGAGGGACATTTCGCCTTTGGCTTTACACCGGAGGGCGAGCTGCTTCCGGTTCTTGCCGACCCTCAAGTGACCTTTGCCTACAATCTGGCGCTGAGTGAGGCCACGAATTTCAAGGAGCATTCTTTGGACGAATTGCTGAGCATGCCCCAAATCAAATCCAACAATGTATCCACGGCGCTGTTTGCCGCCGAAAAGGAGCTTGCTCCCGGCGAATCTCTGATCATTCACGAGGCCTACGGCCTGGCGGCAAATCAGGAAATTCTTCGGGAGACTGCAAAACGTCTCACCGCTCCCGGCGTGTTCGACGAAAAGCACCGCCGGGCGGTAGAGCTGACAAAGGAGCTCACCGACCGTATCGGCACCCGCACTGCCGACCCCGTCTTTGACGCGTACTGCCGCCAGACGTACCTCGATAACCTTTTGCGGGGCGGCTATCCCATCACCATCGGCGACAAGGTGTTCTATGTCTATTCCAGAAAGCACGGGGACATTGAGCGGGATTACAATTTCTTTCAGATGCTGCCGGAATATTATTCCCAGGGAAATGCCAATTTCCGGGATATCAACCAGAACCGCCGCAGCGACCCGCTGTTTGAGCCCCGGGTGGGGGACCACAATATCAAAATCTTTATGGACCTGATCCAGTTGGACGGCTACAACCCGTTGGTCATCGAGCGTGCCACTTTCTCCCTGCACCCCGAAAAGCTGGATGAAATGGCGGCTTTAGCAGGAGGAAATGAGGAAGTAAAAAAACTGCTGGAAGAGCCCTTTACTCCCGGTTCTCTCATGACGTTATTGGAGCGTATCGACTGCAAGACTTCCCATGAAGAAATTCTCAAAAAGGCGTTGGAGAACTCCGAGAGCGACAGCAACGTCACCTTTGGTGAGGGATATTGGACCGACCACTGGACGTACAATCTGGACCTGATCGAAAGTTTTCTTTCTGTCTTCCCGGAGAAAGAGGAAGAACTGCTCTTTGACGACGAGACTTACAAATATTATGAGCCCCATGCCGCAGTGAATCCCCGGGCTCAGCGGTACACCCTAACGGAAAAGGGCGTTAGGCAGTACGGCGGCGTCACCGAACGGGAAACAGAGCGGAATTGGGTTGGCGTGAACTATGGCAAAGGGGAAACATACCGCACCAATCTGATTTCCAAGCTTATGACCCTTGCCATGAACAAGGTTGCGGCTCTGGACCCCATGGGTATGGGCGTGGAAATGGAAGCCGGAAAGCCCGGCTGGTACGACGCCTTAAACGGTCTGCCGGGACTGCTGGGCTCCTCCGTCGCGGAGAGCTGTGAGCTGGTCCGGCTCATCGACTATACGGAAAATGCCGTTCGCCGCTACGGCAGAGAGGTGCGCCTGCCCAAGGAATGCGCGGACTATATTTCAGAAATTGAGAAAAACATGGAACTGCTCAAGAGCGGAAAGTGTACCCGGTTCGACTATTGGGATACCGTGGGAAATTTGAAGGAAGCCTATCGGGAGAAAATCCTTTCCGGCATTGACGGGGAAGAGGTTACCCTCAGCGGTGACGAAGCCGGGGAAATCCTCGCCGGGTGGAAAGCGTTTGTCCTGGACGGCGTGGAGCGTGCCCGCACTTACTGTGACGGCATGATCCCCTGCTATTTCTCCTATGAGGTCACCGATTACGAGGAGAAGAACGGCGCGATCATTCCCAAGGCGGTGAAGGAAAGCCCGCTGCCCCCGTTCCTGGAGGGCGCGGTGCGCTACATGAAAATGCCCGGCGCTTCTCTGTCCCCGGCGGAGCTCCACGAAAAAGTAAAATCCGGCCCGCTCTATGATAAAGAATTACATATGTACAAGGTCAATTCCTCTCTGGCGGACAGCTCTTTTGAATTGGGGCGCTGCCGTGCGTTTACGCCCGGTTGGCTGGAGAACGAATCCATCTGGCTGCACATGGAGTATAAGTATCTGTTGGGCCTGCTCCGGGCGGGGTTGTATGACCAGTTCTTTGCGGCATTCAAGGACGCGGGCGTTCCGTTCCTGGACCCGGACAGCTACGGGCGCAGTCCGCTGGAAAATTCCAGCTTCATCGCGTCTTCCGCCAATCCCAATCCCAATTTCCGGGGCAAGGGTTTTGTGGCTCGGCTTTCCGGCTCTACGGCGGAATTTGTCCAGATGTGGCAGATCATGATGTTCGGCGAGCGCCCGTTCGCTTTTGAAAACGGCACGCTCACATTCCGTCCTCAACCGGCCATTCCGGACTATCTTGTGAATGACAGCGGCGTGGACTGCACCCTGCTGGGCAGAACGGCTGTCCATTACGCCGCAGCTTCAGCGCTCATTCCCGGTACCTATGCCATCCGGGAGATAAAAGTGCAGTGGAAGGACGGCGGGGTAGAAAAATTCTCCGGCGGAGAAGTGACCGGCGCTCCCGCAGGGCGCATTCGCCGCTGCGAGGCGGCTTCCATTCACATCGATTTCTGAGGGAGAACATACGAGGAGGGAAAAACCAATGGAACGTGAAGCAAAAGGCCGGTTCCTCGGCCGATACATCGTCACCGACAGAGGGTTCTATCGCAAAGCGCTGCTGCTCATTATTCCGGTGGTGCTGCAAAGCATCATCAATCAGGGCGTCAACATGATGGATACCGTCATGGTGGGCAAGCTGGGGGAAGCATCCATTTCCGCATCCAGTTTGGCCAATCAGTTCTACAATATCTTTGTCTTTTTCTGCATGGGCATCAGCGCTGCCGGCGTGGTGCTCTCCAGCCAGTATTACGGCGCGGGAGACCAGAAAACCGTCCGGAAAGTCTTTGATCTGGTGCTGCAGATCGTGATTATCGGCGGGGCGATTTTTGCCCTTTTGAGTGCGACTTTTCCCAGTCAGATTATGCGGATCTTCACCGATGAGGAGGACGTGATCGAACTGGGCGCAAAATATCTGCTGATCACGGCCCTGATCTATCTGCCTCACGGCATCAGTTTGGTGCTGTCCAATGTGATGCGCTCCATCGGCAACGCAAAGCTGGGACTCTACGTCTCCATCACCTCTTTTGTGATCAATATCGGCGCCAACTACGTGTTCATCTTCGGTAAGTTGGGCATGCCGGCCTTGGGCGTGATGGGTGCGGCAGTGGGCACGCTGATCGCCCGCATGGTGGAATTCCTGTTCTGCACGATCTATCTCTTAAAGGTCGAAAAGATATTAAAATACCGGCCGGGCGGGCTTATCAAGCTGCCTTCCCGTGCGCTGTTCGGGGAATTCCGGCGCTTAGGTCTGCCGGCGGTGATCTCCGATTCCATTCTGGCCTTAGCCGCCAGCGTGATGTCCATTATTCTGGGCCACATGGGGAAAGAGGTCGTTTCCTCCTACGCCATTGTGACGGTGATGGACCGCATGGCCACTGTGGCAACGATGGGTCTCGCCAGCGCCAGCGGCGTCATCATTGGCCAGACCGTGGGCGAGGGCAAATTTGAGCGGGCGAAAAAGGAGGGCTGGACTTTCCTGTTCCTCTCCGTTGTGATCGGCGCCATCGCCGGTATCCTGGTGCTCACTTTGGGAGAGTGGTCCATCGGGCTGTACGAGATCACCTCCTCCACGGAGAAGATCGCCGTTTCCATGATGCAGGCCAGCGCCATCATCGTGGTGTTCCAGGCGGTTCAGAGCACCTTGTCCAAGGGCATTCTCCGGGGCGGCGGCGACACGAAGTTCCTGATGGTGGCCGACGTGATTTTCCAGTGGTGCGCTTCCATTCCGCTGGGCTATTTGGCAGGCATTGTGCTGCAATTCCCGCCCTTCTGGGTGCTGATTGCCTTGCGCATCGATTTCTTTATCAAGTCCGTGTGGCTGACCTTCCGGCTGAAAGGCGACAAGTGGATTCACAAGGCCAAGCAAGTCTAAAAATACTTTGCCAATTTTTGTAACTAAGGAGAGCAAAAAATATGGATGCGAAAAAAATTGCCCGGGAAATCGCGGAAAATTCCATTGTTCTGCTGAAAAATGAGGAAAACCTGCTGCCGCTGGCCGGGGGAAAAACCGTGGCCTTTTTCGGCAGAGGTCATATCGAGATGGCCCTTTCCGGAAACGGCTCCGGGGCGGCCAATATTGAAAATCCGGCGGATTTTCTCACCGTCTGCAGGGAAAACGGCCTGAAACCCGTAGAGGCGCCGGAACGCTTCTACCGGGAGACCCTTGCAAAGCTCAAGGCGGAACAGCCCGCCTTTGATTTCAATCAGCTCAAGCACATGGTGAACAGCGGGCTGATGTATGAATTCTTCGGCAAGTACACACCTCCCGCCGAAGAACTGACGGTCTCGCCTGAGATGATCCGGCAGAGCGCGGAGGAGACCGACACCGCCGTGTTGGTGCTTGGCCGCAGCTCCGGCGGCGAGGAATGCGACCGCCATGTGGAGGACGATTATTATCTCTCCGCCGCTGAACAAGAACTGATCGAGCACGTGTGCGCAGCTTTCCCGAAGGTGGCGGTGGTGCTCAATGTGAACGGTCTCATCGACCTTACATGGATCGAACAATATCCCAGTATCAAGAGTTTGCTGTTCCTGGGCATTCCCGGAGAACAGGGCCCCGCAGCGCTGGCAAATATCCTTAGCGGCAAAGTGAACCCCTCCGGCAAACTGCCCGTGACCATTGCCCGGGCGTATGAGGACTATCCCACCCACGGAGATTTCTCCTGGGACAAGGACCACCCGGAGAACATCCGCACCTATGAGGATTACGGTTTGGACGCCGCCGAAAACGGCAGCGCCGGTTTTGCAAAGAGCCCGGTGACCGTCTACAAAGAGGGCATCTATCTGGGCTACCGGTATTTTGATTCCTTCGGCAAAAAACCCCTGTATCCCTTTGGGTACGGCCTGTCCTATACCCAGTTTGCCATTGAGCCCGTGAACGTCACAAAAGGAAACGGGAAATTGACCGTTGAAGCCAACGTAAAAAATATCGGAAATTGCCCCGGCAAGGAAGCGGTACAACTGTATATTTCCGCTGTCGGCACGGCAGGGGAGCACCCCTATCAGGAGTTGAAAGGCTTCGGGAAGACCTCTCTGTTGGCTCCCGGCGCATCAGAGACGGTGACGATTTCTGTTTCTCTCAGCGAGCTGGCGGTCTACTGTGAATCATCCGCCGCCTATGTGATCGAGCAAGGCACTTACCTGCTGCGGCTGGGCAATTCCTCTGTCCAGACCGAAGTGGTCGGGCAAATCAAGGCGGAAGAAAATATCGTTACCCGGCAGTTGAAAAACCGGCTGGACTTGCTGGACTGCAATGTGGGTAAAATCGATTTCCTCACCTCTGGTCCGAATCCTGCCGAAAGCACAGACAAAAACTCCTTGGTGCTCACCGAAGCTGATATTGAAGTTTATCAGCCTGAAGAACCCAATGTGCCCGCCGTGGCTTGGGAGCAGTTCTCTGTGGAAGAATTGGCGGCCCTCTGTGTGGGCTATGGTCCGGGCGTGCCCTTTGCCGCCTTGCAGGAGGTGGCTGAGCCCGATACGATCTTTGACGGAGAGGGAAATCCTCTCACCACCAACAGCCATCCCACAGGCTACAACGGCTATGTATCCCCGGCCATTGAAGAAAAGGGCGTGCGCTCCGTGTTCTACAAGGACGGCCCTGCCGGTGTGGGCGGCGTGGCCTGGCCCTCGGAAATGCTTTACGCTTGCAGCTTTGACGCTGACCTCTGCCGCAAAATGGGCGACGCCGTCGGCGGCGAATGCGAGGAGCGGCAGATCGATGTGTGGCTTGCGCCTGCCGTGAATCTCCACCGCCATCCCTTAGGCGGCAGGAATTTTGAATACCTTTCGGAAGACCCCTTCCTGTCCGGCACTTTGGCGGCGGCTATCGCCAAAGGGGCGCAGGAGAATCATCCTGTGCTGGTGTGCGCGAAACATTTCGCCGTCAACGAGCAGGAGACCTACCGCCGGGGCAGCACCAAGCTAAATTACGACGCGGTGGATTCCATCCTCCCCGAGCGGGCGGCACGGGAGCTGTATTTAAAACCTTTTGAAATGCTGGTGAAGGACGCAAATCTGCGGTGTATCATGTCCTCTTTCAACAAGATCAACGGCACTTTCGCCGGAGGCAGTCATGACCTGTGCACCTATATCCTCCGGGAAGAATGGGGCTTTGACGGCGTTGTGGTCACCGATTGGGGCGACATGGATATGGTGGTGGACGGCGCCGACGCCGTGGCGGCCGGCAACGATGTGATCATGCCCGGCGGCCCGCCTGTGATCGCCCAGATTCTGGCCGGGTACAAAGAGGGCAGAGTGACCCTTGAAGAAATGCGCACCGCCGTCAGTCATCTGTTCAGCTTTTTGCAGCGCAGAGGCAGATACGGGAAATAAAGGCAAAAAGCACGGCGTATCCATGTAGATACGCCGTGCTTTTTCAGTGTTAAAAATTCAGTCCAGCCGTTCCCAATCGTTGGTGTAGCATTCTCGGAATCTTGCTGCGAAGGACGGCTCCTCGCCGTTTGCGTACAGATGGGAAACGTCCCCGAAGCCCAGCATACGGAAGGAGACGATCCCCTCCCGGCGTTCCTCCGTCACCACCGTGGTGACCGAGGACGGCAGAGCACAGAAATTGTGCCATAAAATCATGGGAGACAGATTGAACAAGTGGCTCAAGAGTACGCAGGTGACGCCGAAATGGCAGAAGAGGACGATGGTGTCGTTGTTGGGGGAAATTGCCCGGTACAACCTGCCCTCCCGCCGGTAGCCGTGGCGCTCTAAGAGCTTGTCCAGCTCCCCGGTGACCTTGTCGTACTGTGCTTTTACGTTACCCTCAACCATATTCTTTACCTGATGCCACTGATCGGAGAGGAAAAAATCTTTTTCCGCCATCCAGTCCTGGGGAAGCCAGTCCCAGGCGATGGTCTGGCGGTCCGTCCTGTCCGGGCGGTCAATGACGGCGTCGAATTCCCGGAGCCAGGGGCATTCCTCGGCGGTGCGGCCAACCTTTTTTAAGGTAGGAGCGGCGGTGTCCTTCGCCCTGCCCAGAGGGGAGACATAGTATGCTTTCGCCTCGATCTGTGACAGGCGCTGGGAGAGAAATTCCGCCTCCCGAAAGCCCTTTTCGGTGAGAGAATCGATGGAATAGTCCGGCTCGGCGTGGCGTACAATTACTATTTTCACGAAAACCATCCTTTCGTTTTGGTCCAGACCATCATAGCAGGTTTTTCGGAAAAAGTCCACAGAGAGTGCGGGGTAAAATACCCTTTATGTCTTGGCGTATTCCGCGATCACGAACTCGATTTCCGTCTTTAGGCTGTTCAGTCCGTCCAGCTTGGCCTTGTCCTTCTGGCCGGTGCGGTAATAGTAAGGGGTCATGCGGAAAACCGCTTCAATATCCTGAGCGGTCTCTAAGGTAATGCTCGCCGTGACCTTTTGCTTGCTTTTCAGGGTCAGAAGCCGGGTTTCGGGCAGCGCTTCGTCGTTGAGGTAAGGGGTATCGTACAGCTTTGCTTTCAGACCCCACAGATGACGGCTGCCCGGGACCACGGTGTACAGCGATCCGCCGGGCTTGAGGACGCGGGAAAACTCTTTTTCATGAAAGGGGGCGAACAGGTGGATCGCCCAGTCAAAGCTGCGATCCGCCACGGGAATAGACGATAAATTTGCCACAAAATAGACAGCGCCGCCCCGTTTGGCAGCCAAACGGATCATTTCCTTGGAAATGTCGAAGCCATACAGGTCAAGCCCGGGATTCGCGCCTAAGGCCGCCGTGTAATACCCTTCACCGCAGCAGATGTCCAGTACCGTGCCGGACCGGCCGGCAAACAGGGATACCAGCGCGTCTTTCAGCGGAGCGTAATATTCCTTATTCAGAAAATCCCGGCGGGAACGGGCGGAGTCCTTACTGTCCCCGATCAGGTCTCCGCTTTTCCCGGAGCGCAGCAGATTGACATATCCCTCCCGGGCGATGTCAAAGGAATGATTGTTTGCACAGCGGGCGGTCTTGTCTCCCAAAGACAAAGGCCCGCCGCAAATGGGACAGCACAGCATGGCAATCTCCTGCCTTTCTCAAATGGTAACAAGGTGTTTTGAGTATAGCATATTGATGGCAAAGTTACAATAAATTCAAAGGGAAGGGCAGGGGGTTTTTTGTGATAATTTCCAGAAACTGAAAATTTTTTTGTAATTTTCCAACAAACATTAAAAAATTGAGAAGTATTTTTGTATGTTTTGCTTGACGTTTTCCTTCTGATATGATATAATTCGGTTAATCGGTTAATCATTGAATTGTGGGATGCTTTATTCAAAGTTAATCGATTTACCAAAAATAATGCTTGGGAGGTAATGAAGCTTTATGATGAGTTTTGGCAGAATCGGCAATGAAAGCACGGTCTGGAAAAGAATCTGGCGAAATCGGTCACTGTATGTGCTCCTGGTGCCCGCGGTCGTCATTCTGATCTGCTTTACCTATTTGCCGATGTACGGCATCACCATCGCGTTTAAGGACTTTGTCCCCGCGATCGGTATCAACGACAGCCCGTGGGTGGGATTTAAGTATTTCCTGCAGTACTTCAACTCCTACACGTTCTCGCAGACCATCAGCAATACGCTGCTGTTGAGTCTGTACACCATGGTGGTCACGTTCCCGCTGCCCATCATTTTGGCTCTGTTGTGCAACCAGATGTCGGCGAAGCGGTTCAAGAAATTTTTCCAGGTATCCACGTACCTGCCGCACTTCATTTCCACTGTGGTCATGTGCGGTATGATCATCCTGTTCCTGTCTCCCTCCAGCGGCATCATTCCGAAGCTGATGGGCTATTTCGGAGTGCAGATGCCTAACCTGATGGGTCTGCCCGGAGCATTCCGTCACGTGTATGTGTGGACGGAAGTTTGGCAGCATTGCGGCTGGGATTCCATCATGTACATAGCGGCTCTGTCCTCCGTTGACCCCTCCCTGTACGAGGCGGCCACCGTGGACGGCGCCAATCAGTGGCAGAAGATGCTGAAGATCGACATTCCCATGCTTCTGCCCACGGCAACAGTTCTGTTGATCCTCCGTGCCGGCTCCCTGATGAGCGTGGGCTTTGAGAAGGTTTATCTGCTGCAGAACAACCTGAACCTGACAACGTCCGAGATCATCTCCACCTATGTGTACAAAATGGGTATGATTTCCAGCCAGTACAGCCTGTCCGCAGCCATAGGCTTTTTCAACAACATCATCAATTTCGCGCTGCTGATGATCGTGAACGGTATCTCCAACAAGCTCAGCGATACTTCGCTGTTATAAGGAAGGAGGGAATGACATATGGCAGATATTGCAAAGACAACAAGACAAAAGGTAAAGCGTTCCCGTGCTGACCAGATCTTTATGTTCTTCCTGTATCTGATTACGGGAATTCTTACAGTCGTCGCACTGTATCCCATGTACTTCATTATCATCGCATCCATCTCCAATCCCTCTGAGGTTGCCGCCGGCAGCGTGGTTCTGTTCCCGGTGCAGCCCACTTTACAGGCCTATCAAAAACTGATAGACTATGAATCCATCTGGATAGGCTACCGCAACACGATTATTTATACCGTGTTGGGTACTGCCATGATTCTGGCGGTGAACCTGCCCGCGGCCTATGCCCTTTCCAGAAAGGATCTGGTGGGCAGAAGACTGATCAATCTGTTCTTCATTTTCCCGATGTACTTCGGCGGCGGTCTGATCCCCACCTATATGGTGGTCAGAGACTTCGGCCTGGTGGACAATTTCTGGGTCATGATCATTCCGTTCTCCGTTATCACCTATTACATCATCGTGGCCCGCACCTTCTTCAGCAACTCCCTGCCCGATGGCATTTGGGAAGCCGCTCAGGTAGACGGCTGCGGCAACCTGCGGTTCTTCTTCTCCTTTGTGCTTCCGCTCTCCAAGGCCATCATCGCGGTTATCGCGCTGTGGGCGGCGGTAGGCATTTGGAATCAGTACATGACCGCATTGATCTATCTGCGCAATGCAGACCTGCAGCCCTTGCAGATCATTTTGCGCTCGATCCTGATCAACAACCAGAACATGGCCAGCATGATGACCGGTTCTGCCGCGCAGGAAGCTCAGCAGTTGGCGGAACTGATCAAGTACGCGGTCATTGTGATATCTTCTCTGCCGGTCATGATGATCTATCCCTTCGTCCAGAAGTACTTCAATCAGGGCGTGATGATCGGCGCCGTCAAGGGCTAATTGCCCTTACTCAAATTTCATTAGGTTCTAACCCGGATCACCGGGTGGAATAAATACAAATCAGATAGGAGATTATTATGAACGCAAAGAAGATTCTCTGTCTGCTGTTGGCTCTGGCGATGATTTTTACGCTGACAGCCTGCGGCGGCAACAACGACGGCAACTCCGGGAACTCCGGAAACACCGGCAACAATTCCACTCCCGTTGCTAACAACAACGACAATGACGGCGACGCACAGACCGAATTCCGTGTGGCTATCATGCGCTATTCTGAGGCATGGGGCCTGGACTTCTCTCAGACCGCTTTCCTGAGGGAAGCCTCTGAAGCTACCGGTGCCACCATCAACTGGGAGACCTACTATGCGGCTGACTGGGCCGAGCAGAAGTCCCTGCTCCTCGCCGGCGGCAACCTGCCCGACGCTTTCTTTGGCTCTGTCTGTCTGACAGACTCTGACATTTCAAAGAACAAGGCCAGCTTCTGGGAGCTCACCGCCCTCATTGAAGAGAACATGCCGAACCTCACCAGAATTCTGGGTGAAGACGAGATGATGAAGTCTCTCTGCACCGACGCTAACGGCGATATCTACACTCTGCCCAAGAAGCTGCCCCTGCGTCCCATCACCGCGAACCAGATGTTCATCAACAAGGACTTCCTGGACGCTCTGAACATGGAGATGCCCCAGACCTATGAGGATCTGGCAGACTTCATGATCGCCTGCGGTACTCAGGATCCCGATGGCAACGGCGAAGATGATACTTATGGTCAGTCCATTGTTGCAAGCCTCCAGAGCGACCTGAACAACCTGCTGGTTTATTTCGGTCTCTCCAACTCCCGCAACAAAAACTACATGGGTCTTGACGCTAGCGGCACTCCTTACTTTATCCCCGCTTCCGAGAAGTACAAGGAAGCTGTGAAGTGGGCGAATTACCTCTACACCAACGGCGCTCTCGATCCCGAGCGTTTCACTCAGGACAACTCCTTGGCGCAGGCTAAGGTTCAGGCAGAAGGCGGCTCCAAGGTTGGCGTGCACTGGCAGTGGAGCGTTGACGCCGAGACCGGCGGCAATGCAAGCCAGTTCGTGCTCTGCGAGGCGGTAGAAGGCCCCGACGGCGAGCGCTATGTTGAGACCGACCCCACCTCCCTCAACTACGGCCGCAACGAGTTCATCATCACCAAGACCTGCACCAATCCCGGTCTGCTGCTGAAGTGGGCTGACTACTTCTACACCGATCTGGCCTCCCTGCAGAACTACTACGGCTCCATCGGCGACGGCAAGATCGCTGAGAACGCAGACGGCACCTACGAGGTTCTGGTTCCCGAGGACGGCAGCTCTCTGGACGCTTCTAGCTGGATCAATTCCTTCCGTGACCATGGTCCCAAGTACATGGAAGTTGCTTTTGAGAGCAAAGTGGTCCTGCCCACCGATCAGGGCGACGGCGTGAAGTTGGCAGCCAACGAAGTCGATAAGGCTCATGCCCATGAGATCTTCCCGGTTTGCAGCTACTCCGACGAGCAGCTCGAGACCCTGACCCTCCTCACCACGGATATCTACAACTATGTGGAGACCACCTATGCCAACTGGGTTATCAACGGCGGCATCGATGAGGAGTGGGACGCTTACCTCCAGCAGCTCCAGGCCATGCAGCTGGATAAGGTCGTTGAGATTCAGACCGATGCTTACAATCTCACCATGGGCAGATAAATTGCTCTGAATGGGATTCGTAATATTCTGGCTGACTAACGGTTGATACGAGGGCCGGCGTACTGGTTAAGCTGCGCCGGTCCTTGTTGTATTTTGAAAGGATAAAACACTATGAAGCTTGGTATCATCGCCGCCCCGGAGGCAAAGTCTTTCCACTATGCTAAAAAGCTGGGGCTGGAATTTGTAGAGTTCGACGTAAATCCCAAGAACGGCCCCTACGGCAAGACGGTGGACGAGATCGCTGCCGGCCTGCCGGAGCTGAAAGCCGCCATGGAAGAGACCGGCGTGGAAGTCGGCGCGGTAGGCCGCTGGGCCAGCCATATTCTGGATGCCGAGGGCAAGGTCGATCCCGCCGAATGGTCTGAAGTGAAAAAGCTCATCGACTTCGGCGCGGCCCTGGGCGCGAAGCACTATCTGTGCAGCGTCAACTATGTGTCGGGGATCACGTACTATCAGAATATCACCGCCGCCATCGGCGTCTTGAGGGACATCGTGGCCTATGCGAAAGAGCGGGGCATGGTCACCGCCATTGTCAACTGTATGATGGGCGACAACTACATCCGCACCCCGGAGCAGTGGAAGCTGGTGCTGGACGAGGTGCCGGGCTTGACCATCAAGTACGACCCCTCTCACAGCTTTGTGCACGGGGGAGACCACGGCGCTTACATTCAGGAGGGTCTGGATTGGGGCGACCGGTTTGGCTACTGCCATATCAAGGGCGTCATCCAGTACGGGGAATCCGACGAGCCCCAGATGTGGGCCAAGCTGGATTTCCTCAAGGCACACCCGCAGCTCTTTGAGGAGCTGGGCAAGAACATCTTCGGCGGCCACAAGCGCTACGACAACCCGCCCGCGGGCATTGATTCCATCAACTGGCGAGCCTTCTTTGCCATTCTCTATAAGTACGGCTATGACGGTTACTTGTCCATCGAGCCCCACTCCCCCACTTGGCAGGGAGAAAAGGGCGAAAAGGGTGTAAAATACACCATCAAGTACATTCGCGACCTCATGATTTAGTGGGGCGGATTTTGCGGCTTTTGCCTTGCAAAAGCTGCAATTTCCAAAGAAAGGAGGGGCTTTCGCGTCAGCGAAAGCAAAAAATAGAATATGATTCAGAGATACAGATACGGAACCATGATCGAAACGGAAGCGATTCTGCAGAAGCCGGAAGTGGAGAGCGGTGCGCTTCCTTACTTCACTGTGGATGAGGGGAAAATGACCTTCTCCTACACAATGGCGGAAAAAGATCGAGTCTACGGCTTAGGGGAGAACGTCCGCGGCATCAACAAGCGCGGGTGGATCTACGAGAGCAGATGCTGTGACGACCCCAACCACACGGAAGACCGGCGGGCTCTGTACTCCTCCCACAATTTCCTGGTACTGGACGGCGAAGAGCAGTTTGGCGT
>JAFLRP010000178.1 GCA_022511515.1 Acutalibacter sp. | reverse complement strand
GGGGTATTGTGCCGGCTGGGCAGGACAATTAAGTTGTCCCTGATAGACAGGCTGGGCGGGATACGCCTGATATCCCGGCTGGGCTGGATAGACGATCGGTTGGGGCGGATATGCCGGGGGTGTGCAGCCCTGTGGAGGTTGGGGCGGAATCCCCTGCCCCATTTCATTGGAATAGGGATACTGATCCATGAACGGTTCCTTTCTCAGATAACGGGCGCTGATTCCCGTTCTATAGGTTTACATAATTTCACAAAGCTTCTGGGTGAATGCCACCGGGTCTTCCAGAGAAATCCCCTCGATCAGCAGCGCCTGACCGTACAAGATTTCCGCATAGAGCGCCAGCTTTTCCCTGTCGCTTTCATATAAGCCGCACAGCTTTTGGAACACGGGGTGGTTGGGGTTCAATTCCAGCACACGCTGGGCCTTGATTTTTTCCCGAGCAGGCATGGAATTTAAGACTTTTTCCATTTCCGTGGAAATCATGCCGTCGGTGGAAAGGCACACGGGATGGGTCTTGAGCTTGCCGGAAATTTTTACTTCCTTTACTTTGTCCCCCAGCGCTTCTTTCATGGCGAGGAGCATTTCCTTGCTGTTTTCTGCCGTTTCCTTCGTCTTTTCCTTTTCTTCCTCCGTCTCCAAATCCAGATCGTCGGAGGAAATGTTCTGGAATTCCTTGTCCTCGTATTTTTCCAAAATTTTCAGGGCGAATTCGTCCACGTTGTCGGTGAGGCAGAGAATTTCATAACCCTTTTCCTGAATGGCTTCCGCCTGAGGCAGGCTGAGGATGCGCTCGGCAGTCTCGCCGCAACCGTAATAGATGGCGGTCTGCTCCGGCTTCATGCGGGAGACGTACTCCTTCAGGGTGACAAGCTTTTTCTCCACGGAGGACGTGAACAGCACCAGGTCTTTGAGTTCGTCCTTCTTTGCGCCGTAATTGTCATAGAGCCCGTATTTGAGCTGCAAGCCGAAGCTGTGGAAAAATTCCTCGTACTTTTCCCGTTCATTTTGGAGCATGGCGGAAAGCTCGGAGGTGATCTTCTTTTCCAGCCGGGCCGCGATGAGCTTCAACTGCCTGTCGTGCTGCAGCATTTCCCGGGAAATGTTCAGAGACAAGTCCTGCGAATCCACCAAGCCTTTCACAAAGCTGTAGCAGTCCGGCAGCAGGTCGGGGCATTTCTCCATGATCAGCACGCCGCTGGCATAGAGCTGCAGGCCTTTCTCAAACTCTCTGGTGTAGTAATCCATGGGGGCGGACTTGGGGAAAAACAGCAGGGCGCTGTAGGTGGCCGCGCCCTCGGTGCTGGTGCGCACCACCCGGAGGGGAGCTTGCCAATCGTAGAATTTCTCCTGATAAAAAGCGTTCATTTCCTCATCGGAAACTTCGCTCTTTGCCCGCTTCCAGATGGGGGTCATGCTGTTCAGGGTTTCCACTTCATAATAGGTCTCGTATTCCGGAGATGTGCCGTTCTCCCCTGTTCCCTCTTTCCGGCGGGACTTTTGCAGCTCCATCTGGATGGGATAGCGGATATAATCGGAATACTTTTTCACAAGCTCCGTGACGCGGTACTGCTCCAAAAATTCGCCGTAGTTTTCGTCCTCGGTATTATCTTTCAAGTGCAGGGTGATGACAGTGCCCCGCTCCGTTTTCAAACCGGGCTTGATCTGGTATCCCTCCAATCCCTTGGATTCCCAAATCCAGGCCTCTTCGCTGCCGAAGGCCCGGCTTTCCACGGTGACGTGATCGCTGACCATAAAGGCGGAGTAAAATCCCACGCCGAACTGGCCGATGATGTCCACGTCCTCCTTCTGCTCGTTGTCGCTCTTGAACTGAAGGGAACCGCTTTTGGCGATCACGCCCAAATTGTTGTCCAGCTCTTCCTTGGTCATACCCACACCGTTGTCGGTGATTTTCAGGGTGCGGGCTTCCTTGTCCAGATCGATGCGAATGAGAAAATCGCTGCGGGACAGACCGGTGTCGCCATCCTCCAGCGTGCGATAGTACAGCTTGTCGATGGCGTCGCTGGCGTTGGAGATCAATTCCCTGAGAAAAATTTCCTTGTGGGTGTAGATGGAATTGATCATCAAGTCCATCAGCCGCTTGGACTCCGCCTTAAATTGCTTTAGTGCCATGCAAATACTTCCTTTCCAAAATCATCCTTGACAATACTCCTCTATTTTAGTACAAAACCCGCCGTCTTGCAAGAGTAAGCCCTCAGCGAGAAGTTTTCGCTGAGGGCAGATTGTGATAACGCTATTTCAGCTCTACGATGGTAACTCCGGTCTCGCCCTCGCCGTAAGTGCCCAGCCGGAAGCTTTTCACTTGAGGACATTTCCGCAGATGCTGCTGGACAGCCGTCCGCAAAACGCCTGTGCCCTTGCCATGGATAATGGTGACTTGGGTCAGATTCATACGGGAAACACGGTCCAAAAAAGCGTCCACTTCCATCAGTCCGTCCTCAGCGTTCATGCCCCGAAGGTCTAAACTGGTGGAGGTATCGGCGGCAGACAGGGAACGGGTCACCGTTCTCCCCTGCTGTTTCTGCTTTTGCTTTTCTCCCAACAGGCGGAGATTGGAAAGCGCCACTCTCGTTTTGATGATGCCTGCCTGCACCAGCACCTGACCGTCCTTGGGCTCTTCCAGCACGGTGGCGTTTTTGTCGATGTCGAAAATCAGCACACTGTCGCCGGGATGCAGGTCTCTGGGCAGCTTGTAGCCCTCGTTGGTGCGCTTTCGCACCGGGTCGGAGGCGAGTTCCAGATTCTTCATGCCGGAGCGAAGCCTTGCCTTGTCTTCTGCCGACAGCGCCTTATTCCTCCGGCGGCGCATTTCGTCCAGCTCATTTAAGAGAGCGTCCGCCTGCTGGCGGGTTTTCTGAACGATCAATGCGGCTTCCTGTCTCGCTTTATCCAGCTCCTGCTTGGCGGCCTGCTCCGCTTCCGCTCTGGCGGTTTCGGACTGCGCGGCATTCCGCAGGGCCTGAGCGGCAGAAGCCTTCGCCGCTTCCAGTTCGTCCTCCATCTTTCGACGGCTTTCCTCCAGTCTGCCCACCACCTGCTCGAAAGCGCTGCTCTCTTGCGATACCAGCTCTCTGGCTCGGTCAACGATGCGCTCCTCCATACCCAGCCGTGCGGAAATGGCAAAGGCGTTGGATTTTCCCGGCACGCCGATGAGCAAGCGATAGGTGGGACGCAGGGTGGCCACGTCGAACTCGCAGCAGCCGTTTTCCACGCCCTCCGTTTTTAGGGCGTAGGCCTTCAATTCCGCATAATGAGTGGTGCAGGCCAATTTAGCGCCTTGGAAGCGAAGCTCCTCGATGATGGCCTCCGCCAGCGCCGCCCCCTCTACCGGGTCCGTGCCCGCGCCCAGCTCGTCCAAGAGCACCAGGCTGTTCTCCCCGGCAAGCTCCAAAATGTGAATGATATTCGTCATGTGGGCGGAGAAAGTGGACAGGGACTGCTCAATGCTCTGCTCGTCCCCGATATCCGCCAAAATGTATCGGTACACCGCCACCCGGCTGTTTTCCCCGGCGGGGATCATCAGCCCGCACATAGCCATCAGGGTAAGTAATCCCAAGGTTTTCAGGGCCACGGTTTTACCGCCGGTATTGGGGCCGGTGATGATGAGGGTGTCGAAATCTTCTCCCAAAGAAATATCTGTGGGCACTACCTTGTCCTTGTCGATCAGGGGATGACGGGCGTGCTCCAATACGGTGCGTCCCCGCTCGTCAATGGCAGGCACCACGGCCTTCATGCGGTAGGCCACCTGAGCCTTGGCAAAAATCACATTGAGCTGCACGGCGTACTCGTAGCTTTCGATAATGGAATCGGCAAATTCCCCCGCTTCCGCCGAAAGCTCCAGCAGAATGCGGTGAATCTCGTCCTGCTCCTCCGATTGCAGCACCCGGATCTCATTGTTGGCCTCCACAATGCTCATGGGCTCGATGAACACCGTTGCCCCGCTGGCGGAAGTGTCGTGCACCAAGCCCGGTATTTCACTGCGGAATTCCGCTTTCACCGGCACCACGTATCGCCCGCCACGCTGGGTGACGATGCTTTCCTGCAAATGCTTCTGATGGGTCTGGGAATGTACCAGCTTGTCCAGTTGGTCTCTGGCCCTTGCGGAGGCGTTCCGGATTTTCCGGCGAATATTGGCGAGGGTGCTTGATGCGGCGTCCGCCATTTCCTCCTCGTTCAAAATGCAGGTGAAAATCTTTTCTTCCAGATATTTGTTGGGCGCGAGAATGGTAAATCGTCCGGTGAGGGCATTTTGCTCATTTCCGCCTTTCCCGTGCCACTGGGAAAGAGCACGAATGGCCCGGAGGGTCTCGGCCACGTCCAGAAGCTCCCGGAAGCCAAGGCCGCCTCCCGCCTGTGCTCTGCGCAGCGCGTTGGTCACATTTTTCAGTCCCGAAAAGGAGGGCGCGCCGAATTTCGCCATCAGCACGAAGGCGGCGTCGGTCTCCTCCAACAGGTAGCGGGCTTCCGCCGCCGTGTATACCGGGCGAATGTTTCTCGCCTGCTCGGCGGCATCGTCACAGGTGGTTTCATTGGCCACCATTTCCAAAATTTTATCAAGCTCCAGGGCTTTGTAGTTTTTATCCATAGAACTCCTTCCTGCAATATACGTTACAAAAGACTTTCGTAAAAATCCAGAGTTTTCGGCCGCTTTTGCAGGATATGTACCGTGTAGGCTTCCACGGCGGCGGAAAGCTCTTTGAGAGAGGGTCCGGTCAAAGAAAAGGAAAAAACCTTTTCAAAATCCGAATAGATAATGTGGCGCATGGCGGTCAGCGCCGCTTTTGACAGGAGCGCGCAGGGGTCGCCGTTGTCCAGATAGCAGTCCTGGCAGTAGATGGTGCCCCGGTTGATTTTGAAGAACATCTTCTCCGCTTCGTATGCGCCGCACTGGGCGCAGCAGATCAAGTCCGGCATATAGCCTGCCAGAGAGAGCATGCGCAATTCTACAATGGGTTTCAAAAGCTCCGGAGGTCTTGTCCCCTCGCATAAAAAGTGCAGGGCGTTTAAGACCAGACGCAGGTATTCGGATGATTCCACTCCGTCGGGCACCACTTCGGAAGCCAGCCCGCAAAAATACTGGGCCAGCGCCAAATGGACGATGTCCTGACGCAGCCCGAAAAACACCTCGATGGGAAAGGCGTCGTTTATGATGTACTTGTCTTTTCCCTGATAGAGGTTCAGACGGGAATAGCAGAGCAGCCCGGTGGCGGAATTTTTGCTGTCCTTCAGATTCTTCGCCCGGCGGGCAAAGGCGCGCACCACGCCCTCATCGCGGGTCAAAACCCACACCAGCCTGTCGCTTTCCCCCACTGTCTGTTCCCGGATAATCAATCCCTCGGTCTTGATTTGCACTTAGGCCCTCCGTGATATGGGCATTCCCCGCCCCAATCTGATTCCTGATCTGCGTATATCTGATGTAATCCGTGATTTTTCCAGTCCGGGCAAACATTTGCCATGCCTGTTTTTCGTCCACTGTACTTCCCCCTTTGAAGGCAGAATCCCTCTCTAAGAAAAGTATTTGCAGACTGTCACCGCATATGACTGGAAAATAATTGTCTGTTCGACTTACTCTGACAGACTTTTCACCGAAATTGTGGTAAGGAGAACGATTTTAAAGTTCCAAATCCCGCTCGGAAAAGCCCAGACTTTGCAGCACTTGTGGGCGCTGCCGCCAGTCCTCCTTCACCTTAACCCACAAATCGAGATTTACCCTGCAGCCGAAAAAGCGTTCCAAGTCCTGCCGGGCTTCCGTTCCGATTTTTTTCAGCATGGCGCCGCCCTTGCCAATCAAAATCCCTTTATGATTCTGCCGCTCGCAGTAGATGGTCACGTCGATTTGGAGCCGGCCGTCCTCCTCGATCATGCGCTCGGTCACCGCCGCCACGCCGTGGGGCACTTCCTGATCCAAAAAGCGCAGGACTTTTTCCCGCACGGTCTCCGAAGCGACGACCTGCTCCGGCTGGTCGGTGAGCGTGTCCTCGGAGAAGAAATGTCCCCCCGGTTCGGTAAAGCTCTTCAATTCCTCTAACAGCTCGCCCATGCCGCTGCCGGTCTTGGCGGAAACGGGTACCACGGCCCGGAAATCGTACAGGGCGGAATAGGCGGCGATCTGCTCCATCAATACTGTCTTGTCGGGGAGCAGGTCGATCTTATTGATGGCCAAAATCGCCGGGATATGCCCCGAGCGGAATCGGGCGATCAACTCCTCGTCTGCCTTGGAGATTTTCGCGCCGGCCTCCGTCACCAGCAGGCAGGCATCCACACCCTCCACGGCGTAGATGACGGATTTCACCATGTAGTCTCCCAGAGAATTCCGGGGCTTCAGAAGTCCCGGCGTGTCCAGAAAGACAAGCTGGTGCTCGCCCTGAGTCAGCACCCCCATCACCCGGGTCCGGGTGGTCTGGGGCTTTTTGGAAACGATCGCGATCTTCTGCCCGATGAGCCGATTCAAAACAGAGGACTTCCCCACATTCGGTCTGCCCACAATGGCGACAAAGGCGGAGAGGCCCTCCGGCATATTTTGATAGTCCATGAGTATTTCCTTTCCCATTTCAAGCGGCACTTACCGCTTTTTCTTTTCCGAAAACCACCCGGCCATGCGCAGGGGCCCCGCGAAAATGAACACCAAGTCCAGAATAGCAAAGAGCAAAAACGGCACAAGCAAAGCAGGGGTATGGCAAATTTCCAGCACCGCTTCCCACAGGGCGGGACGGAGAAACGTAAAAAGCCCCACCGCCACAGCCGCCAAGGCAGTGAGCAGCACCGCACCCGCGGCGATGTCCTTGATGACGCGGATATGAGGATTCCGGCGGTTTTCCGCAAAATCGCAAAGCTTTTCCACTGCGGTGTTCATGGCCTCCGCAGACATGACCACGCCGACGGTCACCCCGAGACAAGCCAGTTCCCCCCGGCTGAGGCCCATGCGAACGCCGAAAAAGAACACATAACAGGCCACGGACAGGTGGATGCGCATATTTCGCTCAGCTTTGATACAGTCCCAAATTCCCCGAAAAGCGTCGGCAAAGCTGTGAAACAGGGAACGCTTCCCCGATTTGCCGTTATTCGTCATCAGTGGTATAGCTGCTGCTGGCAGGAAGGCCCAATTCCTGCATGACGGTTTCTTCCTTTTCCCGCATCCGAACACGGTCCAGCCCGCCGTTCTCATGGTCGTAGCCCAACAGGTGCAGCATGGAGTGGGCCGTTAAATAGCCCACCTCGCGCTCCAGAGAGTGGCCGTAGGTCTGAGCCTGCTCCACCGCTTTGGGCATGGAAAGAACGATGTCGCCCAAAATCTTCGCGCCGGTCTCGTGATTGACGTCGTACTGACCGTTTTCCCCCATGGGGAAGGAAAGCACGTCGGTGGCGGAGTCCTTATTCCGATACTGGCGGTTCATCTCCCGGATCTGCTCGTTGTCCACAAAAGACACGCTGATTTCGGCGGGATCGGGAAAACCCTCCAACTGCAAAACCGCATGGCAGCAGCGGCGGATGAGCATTCTCATCCCGGTGGGGATCTTCACTTCCTTTTGCAGATTGGAAATGATGACTCTGATTTTCTCCATAAACTTTCCCGTCCTTTCTTTTGCGTGGGCGAAACTGTTATTTGGGCCGGTCTGCCTTTTCATAAGCCTTGATAATATCCTGCACCAGCCTGTGGCGCACAACATCCTTTTCCGTAAAGCGGAAGATGGCGATATCATTGACGCCCCGCAGAATGCGCACCGCGTCCTTCAGACCGGAGCGCTTGCCGTCCGGCAGGTCAATCTGGGTCACGTCGCCGGTGATCACCATCTTGGAATTGAAGCCCAAACGGGTCAGAAACATCTTCATCTGCTCGTTGGTGGTGTTCTGGGCTTCGTCCAGAATGATAAAGCTGTCATCCAGAGTGCGGCCCCGCATGTATGCCAGAGGAGCCACCTCGATATTGCCCCGCTCCACGTAACGCTGGTAGGTCTCCGCTCCCAGCATATCGAACAGCGCGTCATACAGCGGGCGTAGGTAAGGATCTACCTTCTGCTGAAGATCGCCGGGCAAAAAGCCCAGCTTCTCCCCTGCTTCCACGGCGGGACGGGTGAGAATGATGCGGTTGACCTCCTGGGCGCGGAAAGCAGATACCGCCATGGCCACCGCCAGATAGGTCTTGCCCGTACCGGCAGGGCCCACGCCGATGGTGATGGTATTCTGCTTGATGTTGTCACAGTAGGTGCGCTGGCCCACGGTTTTCGGCTTGATGGGCTTTCCCTTGCTGGTGATGCAGATGCAGTCCCCGGCCAGCTTGATGACCTTTTCCTCGCTGTCCTCCGCCACCATATTCATGCAGTAGCGGATGTTCTGCTCATTGAGGGTCTCGCCGCCGCCCACCAGCGTGATGAGACTGCGCACCGTGCGGGCGGCCTTGTCCACCGCCTCGGCGTCGTCGCCGGTGATCTTCAATTCGGAATCCCGGAAAATCAGGCTGACGCCGTACTCGCGCTCAATGAGTTTCATGTTTTCGTCAAAGCTGCCGAACAGCTCGGCAGCCTGCTCTATTCTGTCTAAATTGATTTTCTGTTCCAATTCCTTTTTCTTTCTCCTGTCGAGTATTCCTTTTCTTTTTCGTCCTTTTCCCCCACTATCCCATCCTATAGTTAGTATATCACAAAGGTAGAGTTTTTCACAAGCGAAAAAAGTAGGAGTTTTGCCTAAAAATCTTCCACGATTTCCGTCTCATTGACCAAAATTTCCCGTACCTCGCCGATTTCTTCTTCACAGCGGCACTGAGCGCTCAAAATGCACATGCCGTCCGGGAAGCTGTAGGTAAGCTCCTCTTTGAGAATTTTGCTGCCCGCCGGCAGCGCTGTCTTTTGAGCTTCCCGCAATTTTCTTAAGGCTTCCTCTTTCAACTCCTCCTCGTTGAGCGGGCGGGAAGTCTCCGCCAAAAATTCATATACGGTGCGTTCGATCCACAGGGGCAAGGGGGTGTCCAAAGCCGTCAGGACAGAATCCTGCCGGTAGCTGCGGCATTCCTCCTCGGGAATGCTGTTCCAGCCCAAAGGGACTGCCAGTCCAAAGCAGTGCAGCACGGAATTTACCTGTTTTTCCCCATTCGGCAGCCGCTCCTTCTTGTCCGCTGAGACTTGCACCGTAAATTCCCGGTAGGTCTCCGCCACCACGCTGCCTCTGGCCGCGCCCAGTGTTTCCACGGGGTCTTTCGGCGGAGGAGTCCAGGGGTCCAGCCTTTCCTGATACAGTCCGGAAATCAGCAGATCGCCTTTTTCCACGGTATCCCCCAGAGCGATTTCCGGCCTGCCCCGCTCCGCTTCGATGGACAGGATCGTCCCCTCCCGCACCGCCACGATATTGGACCATTTCAGATCGTCGTTGATCTCCGGCTTTTCCGCTTTCTCCCCTACGGCCACCTCCGCAAAGCAGCCGTCGGTATTGACAGAAGCCCACTTCAACTGCGGTAAGTCGGAGATCAACTTGTGGGCTGTGAGTTTGGGCGCAAAGCCGCTTTTCAACGCGCCCACATAGACGCCGTTTTCCCGGGCCGCCTGGAGCACCTGTTTGTCGGTGAGAAGCTCTGTTCCGCTGACGGTGACCCCCCACACGAAACCGCTGAGGAACAGATACAGCGCTGTGCCGCAGGCCGCGCCGATCAGCAGTCCCTTTCGCCGCCAAAGTTTCCACATGGCAAAGGGCATTCCGCCCTTTTTGACACAGTGAAGGCGCACCTTGCAACGCCGGGCAAAGGGCAGCAGCCGCCGGTAATCCCTGGCCCGGCAAGTGACGCAGGCTCGATTTTCGCGCTTTGTAAAATTCCAGAAGCCCAGTCCGCTTTTCGTTGTCACATTCAAAAACCGGGCGGAATCCCCGGTGATTTCAAACTGGGCGTATCCCGTCAGAAGATGAAAAACTTTTTCCAGCACAAAGCGCCCTCCTCAATAGGTGTATTCCAGACTGCTGATGAACCCCTCCACCACGGCGGAATTTTCCGTCAGCCGTTTTAACCGCAGATTTCGCCCGGAAAAGTTCACCGTCAGTCTGCCGGTGCGCAGGACCACTTTTTCGTCGTTGTAGTCCACAATGCCGTCACAGCCGTCCACCACGGCGCATCTGTTTCCGGTCAGTTCGATGACAGAGCTTCCAACTCCCCGCTGCTCCACTGCCATTCCCCCTTTCCGGAAATATTATGTACTGCGCCCTGAATGTATCACAGCATAGTTTCATATTTATCTGATACGATACGGTGAAAAGGGGCGTCTCCATGGATACGGTAAGGAATCGATTGCAAGGGTTTTGGGGCGGGGCTGCGTGGGTTTCCGCTTTCCTGTTTTTGTGCGTGATGGGGGCGCTCCTATCCTTTCCGAGGGCGGTGCAGTCCAGCGTGAAAAACAGCATTTTGTACTGCCTTACGGTGCTTGTGCCCTCCCTGTTTCCCTTTCTGGCGCTGACGGGGTTTGCGGTGCATTCCGGGGCAAGCGAGGTGCTGGGAAACCGGCTGGGATTTCTTTCCCGGTATGTGTTCCGGCTGCCCTCTGTCTGTGCTGTCCCCATTTTTATGAGCTTTATCGGCGGGTATCCGGCAGGGGCGAAAGCCGCTTCGCTGCTCTTGGAGCAGGAGAAAATCGACGAGGAGCAGGCGGGCAGGATGATGCTGTTCTGCGTAAATCCCGGCATTGCCTTTGTGGTGACCTTTTTGGGCGGGGCGGTGCTGGGGAGCTTCCGGACGGGGTGGTTTCTTTTTCTTGCCGTCACGATTTCCGGGGTCGTGCTGGGTGTTTTTGCGGGACTTTTTCACCCTGTTCCGCCAAAGGAGGCGCCATCCCCTGCAAAAACACAGGGAAACGCCTTGATCCGTTCTGCCATGGACGCTTCCTCCTCTGTTGTGAAAATGTGCGTGTGCATCGTGTTGTTTTCCGGGCTCAGCGCTTTGCTCCACAGCACCGGGATCTTTCAACTCTTTTCCCGGCTCGCGGCTGCCACAAAACTGGTGACTCCCGTGGAAGCCGCCGGACTGGTCTCCTTTTTGCTGGAGGTGACGGAGGGCGTGGGAGCGGCGTCCGCCCTGCGGGTGGGACCGCAATTCTTTGCCTTCGGGCTGGCCTTCGGCGGGCTGTGCGTTCACTTGCAAATATTTTCCCTGTTTCCCGTTTTTCCGGCGAAAAAGCGGAAATTCTACCTGTTTCGTTTTCTGCACGGCGGCCTTGCTTTCGGCTGCTACCTGCTGATCGAGAAGCTTCTGCCCGGCGGCGCAACGGCGGCGTTTTCCTCTGCGGTAGGCGTGCAGCAGGTCACGGTGCTGTCCGGCACGCTGGCAGGCGGGCTGTCCCTGCTGCTGATGTGCATGGCGTTTCTCCTGGTAGTCAGTAAGGACGAGAAAAAAGAGTAAAGTCTTGCGAATGTAATGGGTTTGGAGTATAATCATTATAAAAGTAACGGTCGGGCCGCCTGCCTCCGTTTTGTAAAAAAACTAACTTCACGAGGAAAAAAGAATGTTTGGGAAGAAAAGAAAAGCTTTATTTGGGAACAACGTGGAAATTAGCTGCGCTCACTGTTTGCGCAACGGGGCAAAACAGGGCGAGGAACCCCTCTGCACTCTGCGTCTGACGCTGAAAGACGGGAAATGCAAAAAGTACGAATACGACCCTCTGCGGAGAGAGCCCCGTACCGCGCCGGGACTGCGTTCCGACGGGTTTAAAGAGGAAGATTTCAAACTTTAAAAAAGCGTGTCCCCCGGCAATGCCGGGGGACATTTTGTCAGTTTTTCCTTGCTCTTAATGCCTTTGTCTTGATCTCTTGGGCGGAGAACATGATCTCATGCTCTGTCAAAATGTTTTCCGGGTCATTTTCGGCGTGCAGGTCCTGGGTGTCGAAGAAAACAGTGAATCCCGCTTCCGCAAAATACCGCTTGGTGGCAAGGTAGAGGTCGTCGTTGTCGGTTTTGAACCATATTTCTCCGTTTTCGCTGAGAAGGGGCTTGTAGACTTCCAACTGCCGGGTGTGGGTCAGTCGGCGCTTCTGGTGTCCGGCAGAGGGCCAGGGGTTACAAAAATTGATATAGAGCCGCTCGATCCCCTCGCCGGGCCGGAAAAGATTTTGGAGCTTTTCAATGTTGTAATAGCACAAAAGCACATTGTCCGGCTGAGTCTCCCCGTAAGCAGATTGAATATTTCGCCGCGCCACGCCGAGAATATCGTAACTCAGATCGATGCCGATATAGTTGATATCCCGATGCTGTTCGGCCAGCTCCGCTAAAAACACGCATTTGCCGCAACCCAAGTCCAGATGGATGGGCCGGCGCTCTCCGAAATGCTCCTGCCAATGGCCAAGGAGAGTTTCCGGCTCGGGAATATAGTAGGGACAAGCCTCCAGCTCCGGCTTTGCCCACGCTTTTTTTCGCATTCTCATAAGCAAGACTACTTTCCAGAAATTTTGGGGAATTTCCCGCGAAAAATTATAGCAAGGATGGGATGGGAAATCAAGCCTTGCAAGCCGGGAAAAAATCTTGTAAAATAGCAGATAGTTGTTTTGAGGAGACGATGTTATGAGCAAAAAAGCTGTTGTATTGGAAGGCGGCGCGCTTCGGTGCCTGTTTACCGCCGGAGTGATGGATACATTTTTGAAAGAGGGCATGACCGCCGACGGTCTCTTCGGCGTGTCCGCCGGAGCACTGACAGGGACTGACGCGGTGGCGAATCAGCCGGGCAGAACGGCCAAGGTCAACCTGGGCTTTGTCAACGACAAGCGCTATCTGGGGGTCGGGAATCTGCTGCGGCGCAAGGGCATTTTCAATTTTGATTTCCTGTTCGGCGAAGTGTGCGACACGCTGGTGCCGTTTGACCGGGAGGCGTTTTTCTCCTCTCCCATGGAATTCACCGCCGTGGCTACAAACTGCCTTACCGGCGAGCCGGTCTACTGCGAGAAAAATCACTGCGAGGACATCTATGCCGCCATCCGTGCCAGCGCCAGTATGCCCCTGCTGTCCCCCATGGTACAGGTGGAGGGCGTTCCCTGCCTGGACGGCGGAGTGTCCGTTTCCATCCCGTATCAGAAAGCCATCGACGAGGGATACGATAAAATTCTGGTGGTCACCACCCGGGAGCACGGTTACCGCAAGTCTCCTGTTCCCCGGTCTGCGGCCAAACTGTACGCCCGCTTTTACCGCAAATACCCGGCGTTGGTCAGGGGCATTTTGAACGTTCCCCGCCGGTACGGCAAGGAACTGGATGAAATCGACAAGCTGGAAGCAGCGGGAAAAATCTTCGTTATTCGTCCGCCCAAGCCCGTGGACGTTTCCCGGACGGAAAAGGACGTGGAGAAGCTGCAGGCCCTGTACGACGGGGGGTGTGAAACCTTCCGGCAGAAGCTGGAAGCATTCCGGCGCTATTGGGAGGAAGAGGATTGAAAACCAGTTTTCAATCCTCTCGGTTTTGTGACCTTTGCCGCCGGAAACGATGGCGGCAATTCTGTCTTCGCAAAAGTTCGTCTGATGACGAACTTCGCAAAGTTTCCCTGTGGGAAACTTTTGAATGAAAAGTGCAATTTCCGAAGAAAGGAGGCTTTCGCTAAAGCGAAAGCAATGGTAACAAATCTCATGAAACCAGCGAAAGTGATTTTGATTTGCGGTTTGCTGTGCAGCGGGAAAAGCACCTATGCCGCCGAATTGAGCAAACAGGAAAAAGCGCCTGTTCTGTCCTGCGACGCGCTGATGCTTGCCATGTTTGACGAGCGGCTGGGTGACGATCACGAACGCGTTTCCGCCAAGGCGCAGACCTATCTCTTTGATCTGGCAGTACAGCACGCGAAGCTTGGAATACCTGTGATTTTGGACTGGGGCTTTTGGACCAAGCAGAGCAGAGGAAGCGCCAATCGGTTCTTCGCAGAACACAACATTCCCGTGGAATGGCATTTTGTGGAAGTCACTGACGAAATGTGGCGGCACAACATCGAAAAGCGGAACGCCGCCCGCACACCGGGGACCTACTATGTAGACGAAGGGCTCATGCAAAAATGCCTTTCCCGCTTTGAGCAGCCGGAGCCCGGAGAAATGGACATTTGGTATCAAAATACGATGAAAGAATAAAATGCGAAAAATGGGACGGTCCATCCGGATCGTCCCATTTTCCGTTACCGTCTGAGTTCCAATTCTTCTACAAGGTTTTTCACGTCGGCGGCGCTGTGGATCTCGTTCTGACGGTCCTCCAGCCCTTGACGCACTTCCTCCGGCAGGTCCCGGAAGGCGTCTTTCATCAGCGGCAGCATTCCAAACGCCGTGCCGTTCGGCAAATTGACGGGCAATCCGCCCCAATAATAAGGAAACAAAAAATCACCCCCGAGTTTATTCTGACCGCTCGGAGGCGATTTAACCGTTCAGTTTTTCTGAAAAATCAGACAAAACCCCTGATTTTCCCACAGGAAAACAGATTTTCCAATATCAATTATAGTTCGCGAAAAATTTGTCGTGAATGGCTTCCACAGCCCGTTCCCCGTCCGCCTTGTTGACCAGGACAGAAATTTTGATCTCAGAGGTGGCGATCATCTGGATATTCACGTTCCGGCTGTAGAGGGCTTCAAACATTTCCGCCGCCACACCGGGATGGGATTCCATGCCCGCGCCCACCACGGACACCTTGGTCACATTGTCATCGGAGACCACGCCGGACGCGCCCCAAGTCTCCTCATAAGACTGGAGCTGCTCCAAGGCTTCCTCCAGCTTATTCTTCTCCACGGTGAAGCTGATATCCTTGGTGCCGTTTCTGCCGATGGATTGGAGAATGATATCCACATTGATCCCTTTGGAAGCAAGCTTGGAAAAAATCTTGAAGGCGAGACCGGGCTTATCCGGCACGCCGATAATCGAAATACGGGCGATATTGTCGTCTTTTGCCACACCGGTAATCAACATTTTTTCCACTGAGCTCGTCTCCTTTACTATGGTGCCCCGCTCCCCTGTCAAGCTGGAAAGCACCTCTAATTCGATGTTGTATTTTTTGGCCATTTCCACGGATCGGTTGTGCAGCACCTGGGCTCCCAAGGTGGCCAATTCCAGCATTTCGTCATAGGAAATGCTTGGCAGCTTGACGGCGCCGGGGATCTTTCGGGGGTCGGCGGTGTACACACCGTCCACATCGGTATAGATCTGGCACAGGTCCGCGTGCATGGTGGCAGCGATGGCCACAGCGCTGGTGTCGGAACCGCCCCTGCCGATGGTGGTGATATCGCCGTACCGGTTCACGCCCTGAAAGCCCGCCACCACTACGATGCGGTGCTGGTCCAGCTCCTTGCGGATGCGGTCCGCGTTGACCCGCTTGATCCGGGCATTGCCGTGATCTGACGTGGTCTCAAAGCCTGCCTGCCAGCCCAAAAGGGAAACTACAGGATAGCCCATTTTCTCGATAGCCATGGACAAAAGAGCCGCAGAGATCTGCTCTCCGGCAGACAGCAGTACATCCACTTCCCTTTTTGACGCTTTGGGATTGATCTCCTGTGCTTTTTCGGTCAGGTCGTCGGTGGTGTCGCCCTGAGCGGAAACCACCACCACCACGTCGTTGCCTTCCCGGTATACCGCGGTGACGATATTCGCCACGTTGTTGATCCGTTCGGCGTCCTTGACGGAGGTGCCGCCGAACTTCTGCACGATCAGTGCCATATTGTATCTGCTCCTTATCTTATAAGGTTTCTTATTCAATCACGATCCGGGCACCGTTGGGGTCCGCGCTGAGAAGCTCTACCCGCCAGCCGGTAATGCCTTTTTCCGCCAAATGGCTGACGCAGTTTTTGGCATATTCCTCTGCGCTGTCGGTGTTCACCATGGCGATGATGGTGGGCCCCGCGCCGCTGACATAAGTACCCAGCGAACCCAGCTCGTAGCTCATGCGGAACACGTTGTCGTAATTGGGAATGAGCCCGGAGCGGTAGGGCTGATGGATTTTGTCCTGCACCGCCACTCTCAGATTATGCAGCTCCCCGGAAAAGAGGGACGCCGTCATCAGCCCGGAACGGGACAGATTGTACACCGCGTCCTCCCGGGAATAGGCGCTGGGCAAGGCTTCTCTGGCTTCCTTCGTTTTCAGCTCAAAAGGCGGGATCATCACGGCAAAGCGGATCTTCTCCGATACCGGCACGCTGACGCTGTATACCCGCTCTCCCTCCATGGCAGAAGCCACCAAGCCCCCGCTCAAGGCGGGACTGGTGTTGTCCGGGTGCCCCTCGATCTTTGCCGCCAGATGGATCAAATCCTGATGGGACAGGGGGTCGCCCATAAAGCGGTTCGCGCCGAGAATCCCCGCCACAATACAGGCGGAGCTGCTGCCCAATCCCCGAGCCATGGGGATATTGTTTTCCTCGATGATTTTCAGTCCCGGCAGCTTTTTCCCGCAAATTTGATAGAGATGGCTTGCCGCCCAGAAAATCAGATTGCTGTCGTCCGTGGGGATATCGCTGCCGTCGGTGCAACTGATCTCCAGAGAATCCGATTCCTCCATCCACACCCGGTTTTTCATGGTGAGGGCAATGCCCAGCGAATCAAAACCCGAGCCCAAATTGGCGCTGGTGGCAGGTACGTCTATCCGAATCATGGCAAATTCACTTCCTCTTATTCTTGCGCCAGACCTCAATATTCTGAAATCTTGATGCGGTTTTCCACAGTCAGCCCCTGGTCGGAGAGCTTTTGGACCAAAGAATCCAATTCCCGCCGGGTCAGCCGGGATACGGTGAGCCCCACCTCGCCCGGTTCTTCGTCCTTGCGGATCAGCCGCACGGGAGCGGCAAAACCCGTCCCCTCAAAGGCGGCTTCCGCCTGATGGAAGACGGTATCGGAATCCTCACAGTAGCTTTTGCTGCTGTTGCGCCCATTTACGCGCAAGAACACGTCCTGCGGAACTTCTTCGATGGAGGCCACGTAGTCGGGCTTGGCATCCTCCCAGAACAGGTATTTCCTTGCCTTGAAATGCTTGACGCAGTCGATAACGTCCGCCACCACGGCGCTGGCGGTGGGCAGTTTTCCCGCCCCTTTGCCGTAAAATACCACGTCGCCGGTGGCGTCGCCCCGGACCAGAATGCCGTTGAATTCGTCGTCCACATTGGAAAGCTGGCTGTCCCGGCTGACGAACATGGGCGCCACCATGATATGGATCTTCCCGTTTTCCAGTTGCTTGACCTGACCGATGAGCTTAATGACGCCGCCCCAGGTCTTGGCATAGCCCATATCGGCCGGGGTGATTTTGGTGATTCCCTCGGTGGTGACACTTTCCGGGTACACGTGGGTGCCGAAGGCTAACGATGCCAAAATGCAGATCTTCCGGCAGGCGTCGGCACCCTCGATATCGGCGGAGGGATTGCGTTCCGCATAGCCCAGCTCCTGAGCCAGCTTCAAAGCTTCCGAGAAGCCCAGACCGTCCCGGTTCATCTTCGTCAAAATGAAATTGGTGGTGCCGTTCAGAATGCCGGCGATCTCCCCCACCTCATTGGCCGCCAGACACTGGCTGATGGGGCGGATGATGGGAATGCCGCCGCCCACACTGGCTTCAAACAGGAAATTCAAATTGTTTTTCTGGGCAATGGACAAAAGCTCTGCGCCCTTGGCCGCCACCAGTTCCTTGTTGGAAGTCACCACGCTTTTCCCATTTTCCAAACAGGCCTTCACATAGTCAAAAGCCGGGTGCAGCCCGCCCATGACCTCTACCACGATCTTCACGTCAGGATCGTTCAGAATCACCTGAAAATCCTTTATGAACCGGCCGCTGTAGGGAAGGCCGGGGAAATCCAGCAGATCCAGAATATATTTGACATGGATATCTTCCTTTGCCCGGCGGGAAATGCTGTCAAAATGCTCGGTCAGCACCTCCATGACGCCGGAACCCACCACACCGTGGCCCATCACTGCAATATCTGCCATGTATCTTCACCCCTTCATCTGTCCAGGATACTTTCGATTTTGATCACGCCGTCCACCAGTTTTAGATTTTCCAGAAGTTCGTCTGCGGTGATGCCCATCCGGGCCACCCGGGCCGACACGGACACAAAGGCCCTGCCTTTGACGGGAATGTTCTGGTTCACCGTGAGGATGTTTGCCCCCGCTCTGTAAAAGACGGTGAGCAAACTCACCAGCACGCCGGCACGGTCGCTGAGTACCGCCTGCACCGTCAAAATGTCGGCGGGACTTTGCTTCCGGTACGGAAACACGGAGCCGCGGTATTTGTAATAGACGCTGCGGGAGATGCCCGCCATGCGGACAGCTTCCGAGGTACTGGAAGCCTCGCCGCTTTCCAGAAGCGTGTTGGCGTACACCACTTTTTGGTAGATTTCCGGCAGCGCTTCGCTGTTTACTACGAGATAAGAATCCTTTTCCATTGTCCACCTGCAAAATACGGTTGTCTTGTTATAGAGAACAGTTTAACACGAGTAACAGAAAAAAGCAAGACGGCAATCAGGCAAAAAACTGCCGAAAAGAGGAGCCTCTTTCCGGCAATTTTTAGAGACATGGTGCAGTGTGTAGAACAAACGTCGAGACAGCAGCAATTTGTTACCGAAAGCCCCTGCCTGTTGCGCAGGCTGATGAGTGCTTATTCCGACTTTCATATTGCGCAATTTCCTTTTTAGGGGGCTTCGCCCCCTATGAACCCTTTTATCAAATAGATAGCTTGCGGTCCTTAATGGGTCCTTTAGGGTGCGAAGCACCAAAAGTATCTTCGCACGAAGCAGCGCTATGGAAATAGCAGAAATTGAAATTGTGCGAAGAAGTTTCCTGCGGGGAACTTCCGCAGAAACCAAAGCAATCGCAGTGTAACACGCTCATCCCCACAAATCAAATGGAATATCCGGCGGGGGCTCTGTGGGCGTATCGTCCGGCGGCGGAGTAGGATCCTCAAACCCGCCCCACCAATCGTCAGGCACGGACGAGGGATTCTCCGACGGGCCGGGCGGCGGTGCAGGCGTCACGTCGCCGCCCCAGGGATCGGAAGATACCGGCGGCTCCATACTGGGATCGATGGAAGGCGTAGGCGATACCGACGGAGAGGGTGACAGCGAGGGTGACGGAGACGGAGAGGGCGAGGGCGACGGGGACATGGTGTTCTTTCCGGAAATATGATCCGTTCCGCCGTTGCAGGTGCCGGGAAGCTTAGAGATATCGTACCACCCGGTATCGGTGGAAAAGCAATTTGTTCCCGCCAGCTTTCCGCTGTCACGGCAGAACCGATGCTGTACCACGTTGTCGCTGAGCACCCAGCTTTTGCCCGACCAGTCGTAATTGTCCATCAGATGTTGGATCACGGCTTTCCAGGTATCCTTCGCGATGCCGGAATCGTCCAGCACCTCGGAATACTCGTAGCCGTTCCAGATACCTGCCACGCAGAAGGGCGTTGCGCCGATAAACCACAAGTCATAGGCGTTGTCGGTGGTGCCGGTCTTGCCGAAGATCTCCGTGTCCATGCTTGCCATCCAACTGGTGGCAGTGCCGTTGTAGCCGTAGATTGGCTTGTGCAGCAGCTTGTTCATAATGGTAGCGTTTTCTTCAGAGGTCACGCGCTCGCCGGGATTGGCTTCTGCCCGGTTATCGAGGATCACATTGCCCTCGTGGTCCTTCACATAATAGTAAGTGAAGGGCTTGTGATAGATGCCGCCGTTGGCGAAGATCTGATAGCCCGCCACCATATCCCGAACGGTGACGCCGTAGGCCTGTCCGCCTAAAGCCATACTGGAA
>JAFLRP010000177.1 GCA_022511515.1 Acutalibacter sp. | reverse complement strand
CAGGACATTGAGGAGCGGGACGTGATCGTGCTCGATCCCATGCTGGCCACCGGCGGTTCTGCCGCTGACGCCATCACCATCGTCAAGCGCAGCAATCCCAAGAGCATCAAGTTCCTCTGTATCATTGCAGCGCCTGAGGGATTGAAAGCACTGACAGAGGCTCATCCCGACGTGCATATCTACTGTGCTGCCGTGGATGAAAAGCTCAATGAGAACGGCTACATTCTGCCCGGCTTGGGCGATGCGGGAGACCGCATTTTCGGCACGCTGTAATGAAATGCCAGCCGTATGGATTTCAGGTCATGAATGTTTTTTCAAGGCATTCATGACCTTTTCCATGTTTTTTTCCGATTTACTTTAAAAAAGTGGAAAAGTGTGGTATACTACCTTTATATTTATACGATTTTTTGCACGAACATAAAGGGGAAATCGAAACTATGAAGGAACAAAATGTCTGGCGGCTCAGTGACGCCGTTGTGCTGAGAAGCTATACGAACCCACGGTTCAAAACCATGAAAATATCTGTCAATATGCTGCTGCCCCTCACAAAGGAAACGGCAGCCGTGTACGGGATTTTCCCCAGCCTTGTGACCAGGGCGACCAGAGAGTATCCCGGCTTTGCCGCCTTGAATCAAAAGCTTTCACAGCTATATGGGGCTACACTGCAGTCCGGTGTGCGCAAAATGGGGGACTTTCAGTGTCTGATGATCTCAGCCGGCGGCATCTCCAGCCGGTATGCTTTTGGAAAGGACGATATGTTCTCCGAGCTTTCCGGGCTGTTGTTCAGCGCGCTGTTTTCTCCGCTGTTGGATGAAGATGGCTGCTTCCCCGAAGAAAATTTCCGGCAGGAGCAGCGCCAGCTTTTAGAGCTGAAGGATGCGGAATTCAATGACAAAATGTCCTATGCCCACCGGCGCTGTGAGGAATTGATTTTTGCCGGGCATAATGCCGCCATTGACCGTTACGGCAGCAAGGAAGACATTGCGAAGTTGGACCGCAAGGCACTGACTGCCGCCTGGAAGCAGGTGCTGTCTGCCGCCAGATTTGAGATTTTTACCTTGGGGGATTGCGAGCCCTCAATCGAACTGTTCCGGGAAAAATTCGCCCATATCGGCACGCCTCGGAAGCTCGAGCCTTTGCCCTTTGCCGCTCCGGATACTGTCAAACGGGAGATAGAAATCCAGCCTGTTGCCCAGTCGAAGTTGTCTATGGGTTTTCGGGTGAATGCTAAGCCGGAGGAGAGGCTGCTGTTTCAGTTGATGAGCGCCGTGTTCGGCGGCACGCCCAGCTCCAAGCTGTTCCAGAATGTACGGGAAAGAATGGGCCTGTGCTATTATTGCTCCTCTGCCTATTCTGTTTTGAGCAACGCTCTCTATGTGGAGAGCGGCGTGGAGACAAAAAATTTGGAGAAGGCGGAAGAGGAGATTTTCCGACAGCTTCAAGAGGTACAGAGTGGAACTATTTCGGAGGATGAATTGCTGTCTGCAAAGCTCGCGCTATGCAATTCCTTCCGTTCTCTCAGAGATTCCCTGTCGGCCATCGAGACCTGGTATCTGGGACAAGCCTTTTCCGAGACGGTGTTGACGCCGGAAGAGGCAGCAGCGCAGATTATGGAGTATACGGCTGAGCAGGTGGCGGAAGCCGCCAATCGGGTGATTCCGGCAGTGGTGTACTGCCTGAAAGGAAGTGAAGAAAACTGATATGAAACTGGAACAAATCACAGGAAAACGGGCAGGGGACAGCTATTATAAAATCAAGCATCCCACTGGGCTTACCATTTTCCTTTATCCCAAGGAAGATTGTGCCGCCACCTTTGCCATGTTCGGCACGAAATACGGTTCTATCGACAACTGTTTCCAGAGAAGCGATGAGGAACAGCCTGAGGAAGTTCCCGAGGGAATCGCTCATTTTCTGGAGCATAAACTCTTTGAAAGCGAGGACGGAGATGCCTTTTCGCGGTATGCAAAAACCGGAGCAAGCGCCAATGCCTTTACCGGTTTTGATTCCACTTGCTATTTGTTCTCCTGCACAGACAAGCTCTACGATTCTCTGGAAATCTTGCTGGATTTTGTGCAATCGCCCTATTTTACGGAGCAGACCGTAGAGAAGGAACAGGGCATTATCGGACAGGAAATCAGAATGTACGACGATGAGCCTCAATGGCAGGTCATGTTCAATTATCTGAGGGCCATGTATCATGCCCATCCCATTCGGGTAGATACGGCGGGAACAGTAGAAAGCATTGCCAGGATCACGCCGGAATATCTGTATCGCTGCTATCACACCTTCTATAATCTCCACAACATGGCGCTGGCCGTTTGCGGAAATTTTGAGACGGAAAAGGTTTTGGAGCTTTGTGACAGGCTCCTAAAGCCCTCTGAGCCGGTAGAGGTCAAGCGCATTTTCCCACCGGAGCCGGACACCATCGTGACTTCTCACGTAGAAAAACAGCTTTCCGTGGCCATTCCGCTCTTCAATTTCGGATTTAAAGATTCCGGGAAAACAAGAAAAACGGAGAAGGATATCGCCGCCATGGAGATTTTGCTGGAATCTTTAGCATCGGAGGCATCACCGTTGTTCCAGCGTCTGCTGGAACAGAACCTGATTAATGAATCCAGTTTTGATTTTGAGTATTTTGAGGGAGAGGGCTACGCTACGGCCTTTTTCAGCGGCGAATCTAACGATCCTCAGGCGGTGGCGGACGCCATTTGGGAAGAAATCTCCAAATACAAACAGGATGGTATTCCGCAGGATGCCTTTGAGCGCTCTAAGCGGGCATTGTACGGCGAGGCCATCTCGGCGCTGAACAGCACCTCCAGCATTTCCAACGCCCTCCTGAGCTTTTCCTTCAAGGGACGCGAGCTTTTCACCTATATCGACGCCCTTGCCGAGCTGACGCTGGAAGAAGTACAACAGAAATTATCTGTGTTTGACAAGGAAAAAAGCGTATTGTCTGTGATTCGTCCGCTTTGATCGATCGCGTAAGAAAGGAAGATTGATATGAGTCATGTAGTTGAGTTCCCGAGATTGGGGCTTACCTTTACTGTAAACGAAGTTGCCTTCTCCATTGGCAGCTACCAGGTACGCTGGTACGGCATTATCATTGCAGTTGGGTTTTTGCTGGCGGTTTTGTACGCCTCCCTGAACGTAAAGAAAATGAATATCAACATGAACCAACTGCTGGACGCGGTGATCGTTGGCCTAATCGGCAGTGTGGTCTGTGCGCGGCTGTATTATGTGGTCTTCTATCCCGGGAATAAGTATTGGGAAAACCCCATGGAAATTTTGAAAATACACGAAGGCGGGCTTGCCATATACGGCGGCCTGATCGGTGCTTTGGTATTCGGCGGCATTACAGCGAAAATCAGAAAGCTGAAAGTTCCTGCCGTGCTGGACATCGCATCGTTAGGCTTTCTCATCGGCCAGTGCATCGGACGATGGGGGAATTTCGTGAATCAGGAGGCTTTCGGCACGGGTACAACTCTTCCCTGGGGAATGTTTAGCGACAATACGGAGCTGGTCGTGCCCGGCAGTCCGGTACATCCCTGCTTTTTGTATGAATCCCTGCTGTGCCTGCTGGGATTTATCCTGCTGCATTTCTTTAACCGCAAGGGCCGGCGCTACGACGGGCAGACTTTCCTGCTCTACATAGTGTGGTACGGCGCGTGCAGGTTCTTTATCGAAGGCATCCGGACGGACAGTCTCATGCTGCCTTTCCTGAATCTGCGTGTCTCTCAGGTGTTGGCCGCCGGATGCGTGATCGTCGGTTTGTTCCTGTTGTTTATATTCCGTCACAAGACAAGTTTGACGGGCTGCGGCAGCGCCAAGGTCATGGAGGGAGTGGGCATCACCACCGACCCTGAGGATGAAACAGAAATCCCTGAAAATGAGTTTAGTACCATTTTCGGCAATATTCCTGCCGAGGAGCTTTCTCTGGATCTCAATGAGCAAGAGGAAGAACAGGAAGAAAAAACCGAAGAAGCTGAAGAAGAACAGGAAAAAGAGCAGGAGACCGGCCATGGCGAAATTGATTGACGGAAAAGCGATATCTTCCGCAGTTAAGGCGGAAGTTGCAGGGGAGGTTCAGAAACTGACCGCAAAGGGAATTCGTCCCGGACTGGCTGTGGTGCTGGTGGGGGATGACCCTGCCTCCCGCATTTACGTAAACAATAAGAGAAAAGCCTGTGAGGCAACCGGGATTTATTCTGAGGAATATCTGCTGCCGGAAACTACCTCTCTGCAGGAGCTGTTGGAATTGGTTTCCCGCCTTAACGAAAAAGGGGACATCCATGGAATTCTTGTGCAGTCCCCATTGCCGGAAGGGCTGGATGAAGCTGCCGTGGTGGAAACTATTTCCCCCAAAAAGGACGTGGACGCGTTCCATGCTTATAACGTGGGAAAGCTGATGCAGGGATGCCCCATATTTCAACCTTGCACCCCGGCAGGCGTGATCGAGCTGATCCATTCTACCGGCGTTACGATTGCCGGGAAGCACTGTGTGGTCATCGGGCGCAGCGACATTGTGGGCAAGCCTATGGCCATGCTGCTGCTGCAAAACAATGGCACTGTAACCGTCTGCCACAGCAAAACGGCAAATTTGCAGGAAATTACCCGGCAGGCCGATATTCTGGTCTCTGCTGTGGGAAAGGCCGGATTTGTCACTGCCGACATGGTAAAACCGGGCGCAGTGGTACTGGATGTGGGTATGAACCGGGACGGCGCCGGAAAGCTCTGCGGCGACGTGGATTTTGCCGGGGTAGAGCCCATCGCGTCCTGGATCACCCCTGTTCCCGGTGGAGTGGGACCAATGACAATCGCGATGCTGCTGCGAAACACTGTGACTGCGGCAAAGCTTCAAAACGGAATGGCGCTCTGACAGGAGATGTCTTTTTATGGGTAAAATACTGGATAAAATCCATGCTCCCCAGGATCTGAAGGGTTTGACGGACGAGGAATTGTCCTGTTTGTGCGAGGAAATACGAGAACTCATTATCGGTACGGTCTCCGACAACGGCGGGCACCTTGCCTCCAATTTGGGTGTGGTAGAGCTCACCGTGGCACTGGCGCTGGCTTTTGACCTGCCCAAGGATACCATCGTATGGGATGTGGGGCATCAGAGCTATCCTTATAAACTTTTGACCGGGCGGTATGACCGGTTTTCCACCATTCGCAGGGAAGATGGGCTTTCCGGTTTTCCCCGCCGGGAGGAAAGCGAGTACGACAAATTCACCACCGGACACGCCAGCACTGCCATTTCCATGGTGTTGGGCATTTCGGAAGCCAATCATTTGCAGCACCGTGACGGCTATCATGTGGCGGTGATCGGTGACGGTGCGCTGTCCGGCGGCCTTGCCTATGAGGGACTGAATAACGCCGGAAGACTGCATCGGAATCTCATTGTGATTTTGAATGACAATAAAATGTCCATTTCCAGAAATGTGGGATCGATGGCCCGTTATCTCACCCATATCCGCACAAAATCTACCTATTTGAAAATCAAGAACAACCTGGAAAGTTCTCTCAATAAAATTCCCGTGATCGGACGAGCGGTTTCTTCTGCGCTGTATAGGATTAAGGAGACCATTAAAAAGTTTTTTTATAACGCCACTATCTTTGAAGATTTCGGATTTTCCTACTACGGTCCCTTTGACGGGCATGACGTACAAAAGCTTCGGGAAACGCTGGAAAGCGCGAAGATGATCCAAAAGCCGGTGCTGATCCACGTGCGGACCTATAAAGGCAAAGGCTACCAGTATGCAGAGCAGGCGCCGGCCATTTACCACGGATTGTCCGGCTTTGATGTGGATACCGGCGATACCGGGGAGCATTCCAGGACGTTTTCCAATGTGTTTGGAGATGCTTTGTGCCAACTGGCACAGGAAAACCCCAAGCTTTGCGCCATTACGGCGGCTATGCAGGACGGCACAGGACTGTCTGGATTCCGGGAGCGCTTTCCTGACCGATTCTTCGACGTGGGCATCGCGGAAGAACATGCCGTCACCTTTGCGGGCGGTTTGGCGGCTGGGGGGATGATGCCGGTCTTTGCGGTATATTCCACCTTTTTGCAGCGCTCTTATGACGAGCTGCTCCATGATGTTTCCCTACAGAACACAAAGGTGCTGTTGGCCATTGACCGAGCCGGTATTGTGGGGGAGGACGGCAAGACCCACCAGGGCTTGTTCGATGCTGCCTATTTGCGGACAATTCCCAATGCCACCGTATATTCTCCTTCCTATTTCGAGGAACTTCGCAGCCAACTGGCTTTATTGGTGCGTGAAGGAGTGGGGCTTTGCGCTGTCCGCTATCCCAGGGGAAAAGAGTTGTATCGCCCCTCATGGATCCGAATGGGGCTGGAAACCTACCAGGTATACGGAGAGCAGGGTCGTGCTGAAATTTGCGTCGTCACCTACGGTAGGATGTTCTCCTTTGCCGCAGAGGCCATGGAGCATTTGCAAGCTTCCGGGCTTTCGGTCAAGCTTGTAAAGCTGAACCGCATCATTCCGATTGATCCTGCTTCCGTGCAGACGGCTGCGAAGTGTGAAAAAGTGTTTTTCTTTGAAGAAGGTGTCCGGCAGGGCGGTGTTGGGGAGCATTTCGGATTTTTGCTGAATCAGGTGGGATTTCAGGGAAAATACGTGCTTCGGGCGATCGACGATCCCTATGTAGAGCACGCGCCCATGTTCCGCTCCTTGGAAAAGCTGGGATTGAACACTGCCGGAATCGAAGGTTTGGTTTTCGATGCTGTGGAACGGAGGGCTGATCTTTCTGAAAAAGAGGCTTGACATTTTAGCGGTGGAACAGGGCCTGGCTGAAAGCAGGGAAAAAGCCAAGGCTGTGATCATGGCAGGGCTGGTCTATGCCGACAATCAAAAGGCCGACAAGCCGGGAGATCTGTTCCCTGAGGATGTTCATTTAGAGCTGCGGGGTAAGGGCTTAAAATATGTGAGCCGGGGCGGATTAAAGCTGGAAAAAGCCATGGAGGAATTTGGCTTGACCCTCGAGGGACTTACCTGCATGGATATCGGTGCTTCTACCGGGGGGTTTACCGACTGTATGCTGCAAAACGGCGCTGTGAAGATCTATGCTGTAGATGTGGGTTATGGACAGCTTGCCTGGAAACTGCGCACCGAGGAGCATGTGGTCAATCTGGAACGCACCAACGCCCGGTATCTCACCAGAGAACAAATTCCGGAACCGATAGATTTTTGCTCTGTTGATGTTTCATTTATTTCCCTGACGCTGATTTTACCCGCTTTAAAGAATCTGCTGTCGGCAGACGGGCGCGCAGTTTGCTTGATAAAACCTCAATTTGAAGCCGGCAGGGAAAAGGTGGGGAAAAAAGGTGTAGTGCGGGATAAAGCCGTACACCGGGAGGTCATTGAGAAAATACAGGATTTCGCCTTGCAGTCCGGTTTTTCCGTTTTGGGATTGACCTTTTCTCCCGTAAAAGGCCCGGAGGGCAATATCGAATATTTGATCTATTTACAGCGCGCTGACGAAGCTTTTCGGGAACAAAATATTCCCTGCGCGGAGGAAGTTGTAGAAGCTTCTCATCGGGAACTGGACCGGTAAAGGAGATTTTTCGTGTGATAATTGCAGTGGTGCCAAATTTGACAAAAAGGAAAGCGCACTTGTGTACCGAAGAGACTGTGTCTATTCTGGAATCCCGCGGATGCGAGGTCCTGCTGAAATCCGATTTGTTCGACGGTAACGGCGTCTATCGGGAGACCGAGGAGAATTCTTTACGCTCTTGCGATATTTTCATCGCCATCGGCGGAGACGGCACGATCATCCACACGGCAAAACTGGCGGCAAAGTACGGTAAGCCGATTTTGGGGATCAATGCCGGAACACTGGGTTTTACCGCAGGCTTAGAGCCGGGGGAGCTTTCCCTTTTGCACGATTTGTTGGATGGGAACTATCGGGAGGAAAACCGCCTGATGGTGTCTGTGCAGATGTTCTCTCAGGGGAAGGAAACTACCTATCAGGCGCTGAACGACGCCGTGGTGTCCGGGGAGCTGACTTCCATCATTGACTACTGGATGGCGCTGGGGGAGAATGCCGGCTACCGCTGCCGTGCAGACGGATTCATCGTTGCCACGCCTACAGGCTCTACCGCGTATTCCCTTTCCGCCGGCGGGCCGGTCATTCAGCCTGACATGGACTGTCTTGTCTACACGCCGGTGTGTCCGCATGCGCTGTTCAACCGCAGCGTGGTGTTCGGGGGTGATACCCGGCTGACAGTGACTATCCCGGACAATATGCGAAGGCTGTTTTTGACCGTGGACGGAGAAACACCCACCCAACTTCACACCGGGGACAAGCTGGTGTTTTCCCGCTCAGAACAGATCGCCCGCTTTTTGAAGCTGGCGCAAAAAGATTTTTACGACGTACTGAACCAAAAAATCATTGAGACCCGATAGGATTTCTGCCGGAAAGGAAGGATCAATTTATGAAAACCAGGCGACACGCCAAAATTCTGGAACTGATCAAAGAACACGATATCGATACCCAGGACGAGCTTCTCATTCACCTCAGAGAAAGTGGGTTTGACGTGACACAAGCCACCGTTTCCCGGGATATCAAGGAACTTCGGCTGGTGAAGACCCTTTCCCGTACCGGAAATTATAAGTATTCCACCGGCGGGGATACCGGAAATGATATGTCTTCCAAGTTTTATTCGCTGTTTTCCGATTCTGTCCTTTCTGTTGAGGCGGCTCAGAATATGATTGTGGTCAAGACTCTAAACGGTATGGCACAGGCAGTGTGCGCCGCCATGGACGCCGCTTATCTCCAGCACTTTGTGGGAACCCTTGCCGGGGAAGATACCATTTTTATCGTGTGCCGGGACAGCGACACCGCCCTGGAAACACAGGATGAATTCCGAAAACTGATCAACAGGTGATACAGGATGCTTGCACAACTTTTCATCAGCAATATCGCCGTCATCGAGCGGGCGTCTATCGACTTGGAAAAAGGATTTACTGTCCTTACCGGTGAAACCGGAGCGGGTAAGTCCATTATCATCGACGCTATCCACGCGGTTTTGGGGGAAAGGACCTCCAAGGAGCTGGTGCGTACCGGTACGGAAACGGCTTCTGTTTCCGCACTGTTTGTGAATTTGGACAGCGATACCCTCAAAGCTCTGGATGACCTATCCATCCCCAGAGAGGAAGATAATTCTCTCTTAGTACAGCGGGAAATCCGCTTGGAGGGGCGCTCCCTGTGCAAATTGAACGGTGTACCCGCCACGGTTTCCATGCTGCGGGAGCTGGGCTCAAAGCTTATCAGCATTCACGGACAACACGAAAGCTACGAGCTGCTTTCCCCGGATGTGCACATGACCTACATCGACAGCTTCGGCGGGCTGGAAAAGCTGCTGAGAGAATATCAGGAAAGCTACGGCCGACTGCGGAATATCCAGCAAAGGCTGGAAAGTTTCCACACGGATGAGGGGGAAAAGGCCCGGCGAATGGATCTGCTGCGGTATCAGATCGACGAGTTAGAGGCCGCTGATATTCATCCGGGAGAGCGTGAGGAATTGACCGTTCAGCGGGATATCATGCGCAACAGCGAAAAAATCGCTTCTTCCTTGCAGGTAGTGCGTGATCTGCTCATTGGCGACGAGGAAAACGACGGCCTGCTTTCTGGCGTGTCACAAGCTATGTCTGAAATGGACCGCGTGGCGGAGTTTTTGCCGGATGCGGAAGAATCTGCCCAGAAATTGCGGGATGCCCGATATCTCTTGGAAGATGTGGATTCCGCCTTGCAGAACATCGGTATCGATTTTGATCCGAATTTGCAAGAAAAAATCGAGGATCGGCTTGATCTTTTACACCGTCTGAGCTTAAAATACGGAGAAACCGAGGAAAAGATAGTGGCATTTCTGGAGAAGGCCAAAAAGGAGATTCACGAAATCGAATTTTCCGATGAGGTCAGGGCGGAATTGGAGCAGGAATACGAGACGGAGAAAAAGCAGGCCATTTCCCTAGCAAAAGAGCTTTCCGAAAAGAGAAAACGGGCTGCCAAAACCTTTGCGGAAATGGTCAAGCAGGAGCTTTCCTTCCTGAATATGCCCGGTATTGAATTTATGACGGAGACGGAGCGTGTGCCGCTCTACTCCATGGGCTGCGATAGGATGCAATTCCTTGTTTCCGCCAATACGGGAGAACCGCCGAAACCAATGTCCAAAATCGCGTCAGGCGGCGAATTGTCCCGCATGATGCTGGCGATCAAAACCGTCCTTTCCGGTAAGGATAAGGTGGAAACCTTAATATTCGACGAGGTGGATACCGGCATCAGCGGCACTGCTGCCAATAAGGTGGGGCAGAAGCTGAAGCAGGTTTCCGAAAACCGCCAAGTGCTGTGCATCACTCATCTGGCACAAATCGCCGCGCTGGCAGACAACCATTTCCAAATCAGCAAGCATGTGGAGCAGGAGAGGACCTTTACCGATGTGAAGCTGCTGGACTTCGAGGGAAGAAAGCAAGAGCTTGCCCACATTATCGGCGGGGAGAATATCACGGCTCTGCAGTTGGAAATGGCAGAGGAAATGCTGAAAAAGTCTTGACTTTTTCAAAAGACCTCACTATACTGTTTGTAAAGGCAATGACGGAATGAAGTAAGCGCTGATTTCCCGGTAAAGAGAGCCTGCGGCTGGTGAAAGCAGGACCGGAACAACGCCGAAGTTACCTTCCTGAGCCGCTGTCTGGAACGCCTATGGCAAGTAGAGACAGCCGTCCGGCAGGCGTTACACTGCAAAGGCATAATTTGTGCCTGTTGAGGCCGTAAGCTGCGAGGCTTGCGGTAAATAGAGGTGGTACCGCGATCAATTCGCCCTCTGCAATATGCAGGGGGCGTTTTCTGTTGTGGGGGTGAAAGTTGTTTGAGCATTTCTTTAAGCCGTGCCGATCTATTGGATGCTCCGGCGCTGTTTCAGATGCAGCAGCAAGCCTTTTTGCCGCTTCTCTTGAAGTATCAGGATTATACGACAAATCCTGCCGCCGAACCATTACAACGGACGGAAGAACGGCTGCGCCAGAACAATTCGGAGTATTATTTCATCTTGCTGGACGGGAAACGGATCGGCGGGATCCGGATCGGTATTTTTAAGAACTATTGCCGTGTATCGCCTATCTTCATTCTGCCCCTGTATCAGAACAACGGTTATGCAAAACAGGCCATGCTGATGGCAGAGCGAAAACATCCGAATATCCGGCGCTGGGAATTGGAGACCATCGGCGAGGAAGAAAGGCTCTGTCATTTCTATGAAAATTTAGGGTACCGTCAAACAGGCGCGGCGAAAAAGCTGAGCCGGCTCACATTGGTCACCTATGAAAAAATAGTCAATGAAAGGGAGTAAAAACATGCAAATTTATGAGGAACTGCAGGCAAGAGGACTGCTTGCCCAAGTGTCAAACGAGGAAGAGATCCGCAATATGATCAACAGCGGAAAGGCCATGTTCTACATCGGCTTTGACTGCACTGCGGACAGCTTGACTGCCGGTCATTTCATGGCGCTGACTCTGATGAAGCGTCTGCAAATGGCAGGAAACAGACCTATTGCCCTGATCGGCGGCGGCACCACGCTGATCGGCGACCCCAGCGGACGTACGGATATGCGCAAAATGTTGACAAGAGAGGATATCGACCACAACGCCGAGTGCTTTAAGCGGCAGATGGAACGCTTTATCGAGTTCGGCGAGGGCAAGGCCATGATGGTCAACAACGCCGATTGGCTCTTAAATCTGAACTATGTGGACCTGCTTCGTGAGGTGGGCGCCTGCTTCTCCGTCAATAATATGCTCCGGGCCGAATGCTACAAACAGCGCATGGAAAAGGGGCTTTCCTTCCTGGAGTTCAACTATATGATCATGCAGAGCTATGACTTTTACCACCTTTTCCAGACCTACGGGTGCAACATGCAGTTCGGCGGAGACGACCAGTGGTCCAATATGCTGGGCGGCACGGAACTGATCCGCAAGAAACTGGGGAAGGACGCCCACGTCATGACCATCACGCTGCTCACCGATTCTCAGGGCCATAAGATGGGAAAGACTGCCGGAAACGCCGTGTGGCTCGACCCCAACAAGACTTCTCCCTTTGAATTCTACCAGTACTGGCGGAATGTGGGGGATGCCGACGTACTGAAATGTCTCAGAATGCTCACTTTCCTGCCGTTAGAGCAAATCAACGAAATGGATCACTGGGAGGGAGAAAAGCTCAATACGGCAAAGGAAATCCTCGCCTTTGAGCTGACCAAGATGGTCCACGGCGAGGAAGAAGCGCAGAAGGCGCAGGACGGGGCAAAGGCGCTGTTCGGCGCAGGTGGAAACACCGAAAACATGCCCACCACTCAGCTTTCCGCCGAAGATCTGACCGACGGAAAAATCGGCATTCTCGATTTGCTTTTGAAGGCCGGTCTGACTGCCTCCAAAGGTGAGGGCAGACGGCTTGTCCAGCAGGGCGGCGTCAGTGTCAATGAGGAAAAGATCGCCGATATTGCCAAAGAGTTTACAGCAGATGATTTTGCCGATGGAGAGCTTATCATCAAAAAGGGCAAAAAAGTGTTCCACAAGATCACTTTGGGCTAAAATTCCAACAGGAAATCCCCCGGTTCTGCCGCCGGGGGATTTCCTGTTTATTTAAGAAAATCAAGCCATTGCCTTTACAATAGCATTGTAGACAGTGTCAAAGTCCGCTTCTGTCACCAGCAGAGAAATTTCCACCTCAGAGGTGGTGATGAGCCGGATATCAGCGTCCGTATTGCGGATCGCGCCGAACACCTTGGCCGCAATGCCGGGGGTGTTTTTCATCTCGGGGTCATACACGGAGATTTTATGATTGACGCTGCTGACAATGGCATTGACTTGAGTTTCCTTTTTCAATGCAGAGATAAAGGAAAGAATGTCGATCAGGTCGTTGTCCGAAATGGTAAAGGAAAGCCCGGTCAAAGCGCCGTGGGTAGGCGCCATGGAGATCATGTCGATGTTGATTTCGTATTGTGAAATAGCGTCGAAAATCTTCGCGATGGACTCGGCGCTGGCAGGGAAGCCCTGCAGTGTGATCAGGGTGATATTGTCAACTGTGCTGACGACCGTAGTTTTTCCCATTTTTCTCACCTCAAATTAAATCAGACATATTATACAAACCAGGTTTTTGCTGTTTCATGAACAAAGCGGCACGGACTGCGCCGGAAGCAAACAGCTCTTTGGACTGGGCGGAATGGGAGAGAGTAATGACTTCATGGGGCCCGGAAAAAATGATCTGGTGCTCTCCCACGATAGTGCCGCCCCGGACGGAATGCAGCCCAATTTCGTGCTTCTCCCGCTTTTTTCGCTGAGAGTGCCGGTCATAGGTGTACTTCATCTGGTCATCCCTCACCTCGCTGACGGCATCGGCCAGCATGAGCGCCGTCCCGCTGGGAGCGTCCAATTTCTGATTGTGGTGCATTTCCACGATTTCCACATCAAAGGCGTCTCCCAGCACGGATTCTGCCTTTTTTGCCAGATCCATCAGCAGATTGATTCCCAAGGACATATTGGCGGAACGGAAAATGGGGAGGACCTCAGATGCCTTTTTCACGGCAGATGTCTGCTCCTGATCATAGCCGGTGGTGCACAGCACAGCGGCAAGTCCCGGATGGGCATAACAATAGTCCAAAATCGGCTTCAAGGCGGTGGGGTGGGAGCAATCGACAAGAACGTCGGCGCTTTCCTGAATTTCCGACGGATCAGTGTAGACCGGGAAATCGGAATGATTTTCTCCGGAAATGTCCACGCCTGCCACAATGCGGCAATCTTCCTGTTCCTTGATCGCCGCCTGGATCGCCGAGCCCAATTTCCCGTTACACCCGCACAAAATGATATCGGTCATATTTGACTTCCTTTCCTTGCCGGTTCCGTTGCTGAATTACTCGATAACAGGGATATCGTGATTCTTCAAGATGGAAATCAGCTTCTGTATGTTTTCCTCTGCCATAGTTGTCAAGGGCATTCGGCAAAAATCCGTGCCGATTTTGCCCATCTGATACAAGCCTTCCTTGACGGGAATGGGATTCACGTCCAAAGTAAAGCCGTCAAAGAGATCGATGTATTCCCGGTTGAGTTTCCGTGCCGTGGGTAAATCACCGTTCAAAACGGCCATTGCCAGATCGTGCATCTCTCGGGGGAAAGCATTGGAAAAGACGGAAATAACGCCTTTGCCGCCCAAAGCGATGATGGGCAGCGTCTGGGAATCGTCGCCGGAATAGACAGCCAAGTCGTCTCCGCAAAGGGCCAAGGTCCGCGCCACAGAAGAAATATCGCCATTTGCTTCCTTCGCCGCTACGATATAGGGATTCTTGGAAAGCTTTTGATAGGTGGCAGGCTGAATATTGAGGCCTGTACGGGCGGGAACATTGTACACAATACAGGGCATCTTTACGGAATCTGCGATATAGCTGTAATGCTCCGCCAGTCCCTTTTGGGAGGTTTTATTGTAATAGGGGGTGACCAGCAGCAAACCGTCCGCTCCAAGTTCCTTTGCTTTCAGGGACAACTCCACGCTGTTTTTCGTATTGTTGGTGCCCGTGCCCGCAATGACAGGCACACGCCCGCGTGCCTTTTGAATGATAAATTCAATGGCCTTCAAGCGCTCCTCGGCCGTCATTGTGGAAGCTTCGCCCGTAGTGCCGCAGGCAATGATAGCGTCGATGCCGTTTTCAATTTGGAATTCAATGAGTTGTTCCAGATCTTCCCACTGGATATTCCCTTCCTTGTCAAAGGGGGTAATGAGGGCAGTGCCCGCACCGGAAAAAAGCAGTTCTTTCATAGAGGTGACCTCCCAAAAAGAATTCTGAAATTCTATCAGTCAAGATATCCCAGTTTGCACAAGAGCTCCGCCATCAGCAGACCGCCGCCGGCAGCGCCCCGCAGGGTATTGTGGGACAAGCAGACAAATTTGTAATCATACTGGGTGTCGGGGCGAAGCCGTCCCACGGAAATAGCCATGCCGCCCTCTAAATCACGATCCAAGCGGGTCTGAGGACGGTTTTCCTCGGTAAAGTAGTGGATAAACTGCTTCGGCGCGCTGGGAAGCTCCAACTCCTGAGCAGGGCCTTTGAATCCATTCCACCGCTGAATGATCTCCTCCTTGGAAATCTTCTTGTCCATGGAGAAGAACACTGCCGCCATGTGGCCGTCGGAAACGGGCACACGCAGGCACTGAGAAGTGATGGAAGGGGAAGTGGCGTTGACGATCAGGCCGTTTTCCACCTTGCCCCAAATTTTCAGGGGCTCCTGCTCGGACTTTTCCTCCTCGCCACCGATGTAGGGGATCACATTGTCCACGATCTCCGGCATGGTCTCAAAGGTCTTGGAAGCGCCGGAAATCGCCTGATAGGTACAGGCAAGCACTTTGGTGACGCCCAGGTCCAGCAGGGGATGAATGGCCGGTACATAGCTCTGCAAAGAGCAGTTGCTCTTCACGGCGATAAAGCCCTTGCGTGTGCCGAGGCGCTTTCTTTGTGTTTCGATGACCTGAGCGTGGTCGGCATTGAGCTCAGGGACGATCATGGGCACGTCGGGGAAACTGCGGTGCTGCTTGTTATTGGAAAGCACCGGGCATTCCTTTTTGGCGTAAGCCTCTTCCAAAGCCAAAATTTCCTCCGCCTTCATATTGACCGCGCAAAAGACAAAATCCACCAAGGATACAACGGTATCCATGTCCTTTACCGCATCGTAAACAGGCAGCTCTGCCATTTCGGCGGGGATGGGCGTTTTCATAGCCCAGCGCCCTGCAACAGCTTCCCGATATGTTTTTCCGGCAGAATTCGCACTGGCAGCCAAGGCTGTCACCCGAAACCAGGGGTGATTCTCCAGAATTGTGGTGAAACGCTGTCCCACCATGCCGGTGCATCCGATGATCCCTACACGATATTGCTTCATATTTGACAGTTCCTTTCTGCGATAGACTGGGTAACGGAAAAAATTGGTTGAAAACCCGGTTGGAATCTCTTATAATTGAAATGCTGTAACGCAGTTTATTTCCATAGAAAAGCAGCGCCATTCTTTCCCATTTATGATACCCCAGTTTCGCTTAATTGTCAATTCAGACTGTCGAAAAGACCCCAATTATTGGCTGCGGAGGGAAAGATAGTGTGAAAGAAAACCGTCAGGGTTGTCTTTCATATTTCAATCAATAAGTTTTCCAAACTTCAAAAAGTTTGGAAAACTTCTGAGCGGGGCAAAAGACTTTTTGGCACGCTTCATTTTTCGTCTTACATTCTATGAATTTTTCTCCCTTAGCGTGAAATATTTTTATGACTCCTAAGCAAAGAAAGGATTCCTCATGGAAAACTCGATGAAAACCAGTGATTTTTATTATGATTTGCCGGAAGAACTGATCGCCCAAACACCTGCAGAGCCCCGGGACAGTTCCCGGCTGATGGTGCTGGATAAGAACACCGGTGAAATCGGGCACTATCATTTTCGAGATATTCTCGACTTGCTTTCCCCGGGAGACTGTCTGATTTTAAACGATTCCCGGGTGCTGCCCGCCAGAATCTACGGAATTAAAGAGGACACCGGCGCTCACGTGGAATTTCTTTTGCTGGAAAACAAGGGCAACGATATCTGGGAAACCCTTGCAAAGCCCGGAAAGAGGGCAAAGGAGGGCGTTTCGTTCAGCTTTGGGGACGGCCTGCTGCGCTGCGAAGTGGTGGGGGTGCAGGAAGACGGAAACCGGCTGATTCAGTTTCGGTATGAGGGAGAATTTTTCTCGTTGCTGGATAAAATCGGTCAAATGCCACTGCCGCCGTATATCAAGGAAAAGCTGGAAGATCAGGAACGGTATCAAACGGTATATTCCCGGGAAACGGGCTCTGCCGCCGCTCCCACCGCTGGGCTGCATTTCACGCCGGAGCTTTTGGAAAAGTTAAGGAAAAAGGGCGTAAAGCTTGGATTCGTCACATTGCACGTGGGACTGGGCACCTTTCGTCCGGTTAGTGCGGAGATAATAACCGATCATAAAATGCACGCAGAGCATTACTACATGCCCCAGGAAACAGCAGATTTGATCAATGAGACAAAACGAAACGGCGGCCGTGTCGTGGCGGTAGGGACTACTAGCTGCCGGACCATCGAATCTGTGGCGCAAAAAGAGGGCTGTTTCCGGGAAAGCGAGGGCTGGACAGACATTTTTATCTATCCCGGTTATGAATTTAAGGGACTGGACGCCCTCATTACCAATTTTCACCTGCCGGAAAGCACCTTGATCATGCTGGTATCCGCTTTGGCAGGGAGAGAAAATGTGCTTGCCGCCTATCGAGAAGCCGTTCGGGAGCGCTACAAATTCTTCTCCTTTGGAGATGCCACATTTATCCGATGAAGAACCTCAAAAACAATGAGGAAGCATATTAAAACAGAACGGAGAAAACTATGTATCAGCTTCTAAAAACAGAAGGAAATGCCAGACGGGGAGAGTTTCAGACCATACACGGAACAATACAGACTCCGGCTTTTATGAATGTTGCCACTGCAGGGGCGATCAAGGGAGCGGTTTCCGCCTATGATCTGAAAGGATTGCGCTGCCAAGTGCAGCTTTGCAATACCTACCATCTTCATGTGAGACCCGGCGATGAAACTGTAAAAAAGCTGGGAGGCATTCGGAAATTCACCGGCTGGGACGGTCCTGTGCTGACAGACAGCGGCGGTTTTCAGGTGTTTTCCCTGGCAAAGCTGAGAAACATCACAGAGGAAGGGGTGACCTTTGCCTCCCATATCGACGGTCACAGGATCTTTATGGGGCCGGAGGAAAGCATGCAGATCCAGTCCAATTTAGGCTCTACCATAGCCATGGCCTTTGACGAATGCGTAGAAAATCCCGCTGCCTACGATTATGCAAAGGCTTCCTGTGAGCGCACTGCCCGCTGGCTGGAGCGCTGTCAACGGGAAATGAAGCGCCTGAACGCTCAGGAGGGGACGATCAATCCCCAGCAGCTCCTGTTTGGAATCAATCAGGGCTGTACCTATGAAGACCTGCGCATTGAACATATGAAGCGAATTGCCGATCTGGACTTGGACGGCTACGCCATCGGCGGGTTGGCGGTGGGGGAGCCCACCGAGGAGATGTACCGCATTATCGAAGCGGTGGAGCCCCATATGCCAAAAGAGAAAATCCGCTATTTGATGGGCGTGGGGACGCCTGCCAATATTTTGGAAGCAGTTCGCCGGGGCGTAGACCTGTTCGACTGCGTCATGCCCAGCCGGAACGCCCGGCACGGTCACGCTTTCACTTGGGAAGGCTGCCGCAATCTGATGAATGCCAAGTATGAGCTGGATGAAGCTCCTTTGGACGAGACCTGTGACTGTCCGACTTGCCAAAAATTCAGCCGCGCTTATCTCCATCATCTGTTCAAAGCAGGGGAGATGCTGGCAATGCGCCTGATGGTGATGCACAATCTCTATTTCTATAATACCCTGTTACTGAAAATCAGAGAAGCGTTGGACGTCGGCAATTTTGAAGAATTTTACCGGGAAAATATTGAGAATCTGGAAAAGAGGATCTAAGTTTTTCGTGAATTTCGGGAATTGGGCTTGCAAGTTTTTTCCAGACTTGGTATAATAACCTCACGAAACCGCAACCAAATCAGAGATTTGGGCTGTTTCGGAGAACATTGAAACTGTTGCGCTTTTCAGAAGAACGCCGCTTCACGGATTTCTTCCGGAGATGCCCGCAGGGAATCTCCTTCTCAGAGGAAAAAGTGTCAACGGTGGTATTGCATGGCAATGCAAACATGTTAGAATTTATTGTACTTACAGTAGGAGGTCAAAAAACATGAACTCATTGATGCGTTTGAGCGCCGGCGCTGCCGGTGGTGGCGGCGGCAGTCTGCTGATCATGCTGTTGGTTTACGGCGCTTTCTTTTTGGTGCTTTACCTGATTTTCTTCCGTCCCCAAAACAAGAAGAAGAAAAAAGAAGCAGAAATGCGGAAAAATGCCCAGGTGGGGGATGAGATCACCACCATTGGCGGTATTTGCGGACGCATCGTTGCCGTTAAGGATGAAAACGATTCCGTGATCATCGAGACCGGCAGCGACAAGTCCAGAATGCGCATTAAGCGCTGGGCCATCGGCAGCGTGGACACGATCCACGAAGAAGATGCGACCTGATTTGCAGATTTTTACAGTCTGCTGATTATTTGTAATGACCGTACAACTGCCGGAGGTCAAGCCAGACTTCCGGCAGTTTTGTATTTTTGATTTCCGAAAAGGATGTGAGCGCTTTGCGAACTCCGCGAATTAACTGCTCAGTACAGTTGTGAGATGCTGTAGGCGGACCGTGCTGAGCGGCAAAACAATCGAAAAACGCCTTCAGCCACAGCTGTACTACATCGAAAGAAAAAGTTTATAAGGAGTACAGCATATGCGTTTTCAAAAAGAGATTTTACGAAAAAACGGGAAGACAGTTTGCTTTTACCTGCTTCTCGGTATATTTTGTGCGTTTTTGACGAATTTTCAGGCACACTATTTTCGGTCTGTCATTGACGGTCTTGCAGACCGCACCATTACCTTAGGTATGATCCTGCTTTACGGCGCTTTTCTCATAGCGCTCTACTTGGCAAATTATCTGGGAAACTATCCCGAAAAGAAGCTGGAGCATGGTATTTACCTGGACTTTAAGCTGCTGGCGCTGAAGAAGATCAGTCGAATTGACTACTCGGCGTATCAAGAGCTCGGTACGGGGCAGTTGATCCAACGCATCGAAAACGGCTCGGAGGCCGGCAGGAATATTCTTTTTCATTTCTGGTTTAACCTCATTCGGGAGCAAGTACCGAATATGTTGTTCAGCGTCTTCTTCATATGGCAGATCAGCACACCGATCACCTACGCCGTACTGACGGGCTATGTAGTGGTGTTTATCATCACCAATCTGCTGCTGAAGTCGCTGTACAAGATCAAAGAAAGAATCCTGACCAATGAAGAAAAGCTGAATCATTTTCTGGTGCGGGGGTTCATGGAAATGCTGGTGTTTCGCATGGCCCGGCAATTTCCCGGTGAGATGCGCAAGGCGGAGAAGGCAAAGGGCAAGATCGTACGCGCCAAGACAAAGATGACCATGATCCACGAAGCCTTCTTCACGATTTTTGCCTTGCTGGTGGCGCTGTTGGACGTTTTGATCCTGGTGTACGCCTGGCAGACAGAGGAAATTTCCATCGGCTCAGCAGTAGCGCTGCTCACTTTACTGAACAATGCCTACACGCCCATTGCCATTTTCAACGTGATTTACGTTCAATACAAATTGGATCGAGCTTCCTTCCGCCGGTATGAAGTTTTTCTTTCAGTCAAAGAGGATGCCGGGCTGAAATCCGGAAACATCTTACCCAAATGCGAGGGATGCGTCTCTGTAAAGGGTCTCTCCTTTTCATATGGGGAACGAAAGCTCTTTGAGGATTTGAATCTGGAAATACGCCCGGGAGA
>JAFLRP010000176.1 GCA_022511515.1 Acutalibacter sp. | reverse complement strand
AAACGGACTACAACGACGTCATGGGTATGATGGAATTCTCCAAGCGGACCAATCTCTATTTGGATTGGACCACCATGACAAATGACGAGAACGAAGCGGAGCAGATCAATCTTTCTTTTGCGTCTAAGGCAATGCCGGCACTGTATACCCATATCAACAAGTCGGACGCCGTTAAGTACGGCGGCCAGGGCGCTCTGATCGATCTGATGCCCTTGATCGATGAATACGGTCCCAACATCAAAAAGGCGCTGGAAGCGGACCCTGCCACTTTGCAGACCATGCTGACGGAAGACGGAAAGCTGTTTATGATCCCGCAGGTGGACGCAGACTACCGTTTGGCCAGCTTTAAGATGCTTCTGATCCAGCAGGGCTGGTTGGATGCTCTGGATCTGAAAGCACCGGAAACCCCCGACGAGTTTTTGGATGTTTTGCAGGCCTTTAAGGATAATGCCGATCAGTTGACGGATCAGACGATGATCCCCTACAGCAGCTATGTCAGTGGCAATATGGAGGGCTTCTTCGATGTGCTTGGCTGGCCCTTTGGCATGCTCAGCTCCAGAGGCTATGTGAAGGACGGCAAGATCGTATACGGCGTTTTAGAGCCTGAATTTAAGGATACAGTAGAATTTGCGCAGGAGATGTACAGCAGAGGTCTGCTGGATCCGGATTTGGACGCCAACAAGGACGATGCGACCTTTGAGGCAAAGATCACCAACAACCGTGTCGGTATCGCTTATGTAGGTCAGGGCCGTATCAACACCTATAACCAGAAGGCCGGCCCGACGTTTGAAAACTATGAGTTTGTTCCGCTGCTTTCTCTGAAGAACAAAGAAGGCAAAATGGTCTATCCGGCCACGGACGGCCTGGGCAAGACTTTCGGCCTTGCTCTTTCCATCAACAACGAGCATCCGGAAGAGACCATTAAGGCTTGGGACTATTTCTACTCTCAGGAAGGCATGGAGCTGTCCAACTTCGGTATTGAGGGTGATACCTTTGAGATTGAAGACGGACACTATGTGTACACCGACAGGATCATGAATGACCCGGAAATGAGTTCAAACCAGGCCATTATGAACTACATCTTCCCGCTGTTTGATTTCCCGACTGCCAGAATTTATGATTTTGAGCGCTCCCTGTACGGTCCTACCCTGGCCAAGTATAAGGAGACCCAGTATGCGGACGGCGCTTACCATGAGAAGGTTCTGTATAACCTCAGCTCTCTGCCCGTAAGCACTGAGCAGCTCAATGAGATCTCCCCTGTCAGTGCGGATCTGGATACCTATATCAACGAGTCGTTGGTAAAGTTTATCCGCGGAGAATGGACACTGGAGAACAATTATGATCAGTTTGTCAGTACTCTGAAAAATATGAGAATCGATGACCTGTTAGCGGTCCTCAACGAGGCATACGACAAGTTGGGCTAAAGCAGGTAGAATAACGAATTTTGCTGTGTGCCGGAGACACGGGTCTCCGGCACATTGGCAAAAAAGGAGGGCTGAAAATGCGAAAGGTCCGGACAGAAAGACAATCTTTCAAGAAAATGTGGCAGAAAAACAAATACCTGTTATTGATTTTTTTGCCGGTCTTTCTCTATTATCTTATCTTTGCTTATACACCGATGTTTGGTTTGGTGATTGCTTTTAAAGATTACCAGCCCTTTATAGGAGTGTTTGACAGCAAGTGGGTGGGCTTTAAGCACTTTCTCACATTTTTTAATTCTGAATTCTTTACCCGGGTTCTGGGTAACACTCTGGGGATTAACCTGCTGAATTTAGCGCTGTCCTTCCCTGCGCCGATCATATTGGCTTTGCTGCTGGACGAAGTGCGGCATCCCAGATTCAAAAAGAGCGTACAGACCATCACCTATATGCCGCACTTTATTTCCATTGTGGTAGTAGTGGGCATGCTGCAGGATATTATGGCGGTCGACTACGGTATTGTAAACCGTGCTATTATGGCTTTTGGCGGCGAGCAGATCCGCTTTATGACCGAACCCGGCTGGTTTAAGATTTTATACGTCTTATCGGGCATTTGGCAGAACGTCGGCTGGAGTTCGATCATCTATATTGCAGCCATCAACGGTATCGATCAGGCCCTGTACGAAGCAGCGGCCATCGACGGTGCAAACAGATGGCAGAAAATATGGCATGTAACGCTCCCCGGAATTGCCGACACGATCATTGTTCTGCTGATTTTACAGATCGGGAATATGCTTAATGTCGGCTTTGAGAAAGTTTTGCTGATGTATAACAGCTCCAACATGGCTACTGCAGACGTCATCTCCACTTACGTATACCGGGTGGGTCTTTTGTCGGGCAATTTGAGTTACGGTGCGGCTGTAGGACTATTCAATTCTGTCATCAACTGCTTCTTCCTGTTTATGGCAAACGGATTGTCAAAACGATTCTCCGGCAGAGGACTGTTTTAGAAAGGGGGTCCGGATATGATTGGGAAACGCAAGTTTGCGAGCATAGCGGCAGATATTCTTATTTACGCCTTCCTCTTTTTCTTAGCGGTCATCACTCTGTATCCCGTACTTTACATTATCAGTACGTCGATTAGTGATTCTGTCAGTGTCATGAAAAATGAAGTGATCTTGATCCCTAAAGGCATCAATTTCGGAGCGTATCAGGAAATTCTGAAAAACAAATCCATCTGGACAGGGTATGCGAACAGTCTCTTTTTGTTGTTCTTTGGCACAGCGATCAATGTGGTTATGAATATCTGTGCTGCTTTTCCGTTGTCCAGAAAGGATTTTTGCTTCCGGAAGGGCTTCATGCTGATGATCGTTTTTACGATGTTCTTTTCCGGCGGCATGATCCCCACCTATCTCGTGGTGGATGCCCTTCATTTAACGAATTCTCTGTGGGGATTGATTATTCCTACGGCTGTTAACGCGTTTAACATCATCATTATGAGAAGCTTCTTTGAGGGTATTCCGGACAGTCTGGCGGAAGCCGTGAAGATTGATGGAGGGACCGATCTAAACGTCCTTTTCCAGATCTATATCCCCCTCTCCATGCCGGTCATTGCCGTTATAGCGCTGTACTACGGCGTTGCCCACTGGAACGGCTTTACACAGGCGCTTATTTATATCCGAAATCGAGAACTGTATCCCTTGCAGATCATATTGAGAGAACTGCTTTTGCAGAACAAGGCGAAAGATATGGTGCCCTCCTCGGATGTGAGCGATATGCTGGGCGCGACCCGTTCTATTCAGTACGCGACGATTGTCGTCAGTATTGTCCCTATGCTGATTCTTTACCCCTTCCTGCAAAAGTACTTTGTAAAGGGTATGACCCTGGGCGCTGTAAAGGGATAGTAGAGAGGAGAAATAACATGGCAGAACTGAAACCGATCAAGGCGGCCGTTATCGGCTGCGGCGTAATCAGCGAAATTTACCTGAAAAATCTGTGTGAGTTTTTTAAGATCGTTGATGTTGTTGGCTGTTCAGATCTGATTCCGGAGCGCTCTAAAAAGAGGGCGGAGCAGTTCGGCATACGACAGATGACCAATGATGAAATCTTTGCCGACAGCGAGATCGAGATCGTTGTCAACCTTACGTATCCCCTATCCCACTACGAGGTGACAAAAGCGGCCTTGCTGGCCGGAAAGCACGTTTACAGCGAAAAAATGATTGCCGTTGAGTTAGCAGAGGGAGAGGAACTTCTCCGTTTAGCGCGTTCTAAAAACCTGCAGTTTACAGTTGCGCCGGACACCTGCCTTGGCGGCGGGATTCAGACAGCACGTTGGATTGTGGACTCGGGAATGATCGGCGAGCCAATCCTGGTTTCCGGCTTTTGCCCCCGAAGCTACCAGCTTGTCCGGGAGGATGCCGAGGTGAGGATGGTACATCTGCCCGGCGGCGGAATCCCCTTTGACATGGGCGGATACTATCTTCATGCTTTTGTCAATTTGTTCGGCGCCATCAGCCGAGTATCCGGCTTTGCGCAGATTCGCAACCCCCACAGATCGTATCTGAATCCCCGCAGCCCTTTATACGGGGACGACTTTGAAGAGACCTGCATCAATACCATGAGTGCCTCTTTGCAGTTTGAAAGCGGTGTTTTGGGCTCATTGTTAGTCACTTCGGAGTGCACTGCCGATGCCGTACAGAAAATTGAAGTGCTCGGTACGGAGGGAATGCTGAGCATTCATGATCCCAACAATTTCGGCGGTCCTATAAGGGTAAAGCGTTCCGGCAATTCTGAAGAGCTTGTCATCCCGTATACTCACGCCTTTTTTGAGACAGACCGCCGTGGACTTGGAGTGGCCGATATGGCCTATGCCATCAAAAATCATCGCCGACCGCGGCTGGATGCCTCTTTAGGGCTGCACGCCTTTGAAGTTATTCACCGTGTCTGGGAAAGCACAAAAACAGGGAAAACGTATGAGATTGTTAACCAGACAGAGCATCCGCAAGCAATGCCCCGCACGCCCTTTGGCGGTACGTGTGCAGAGCATGTGCTGGATCTGTAAAGACAATTCGGAGGGATTATTTGATGAATCACACATTTCAGGTCGTCTACGTCCCAATCGGAGTACCTACATTTGATTTGAACGCGGCACAGGCGGAGTTTGAAAAGTCCTGTGAAGTTTTGCATCAGATCATAGATGGGGTGATCTGCCCCGAACAAATGCTTTTATCACTGGATTTGCTTGAAAATTACTTAGACCAGCTCCACCCCGATATGATCATTTTGCAGAACATTACTTTTGCAAACGCCGCTTATGTGAGTAAAGTCATTCATGAATTTACCTGCCCCGTTTTGCTATGGACGCTGCGCGAACCCGCTGTCGACGGCGGCAGGCTGCGGTTAAACTCCCTGACCGGTGCGTATTCGGCATCGAACACGCTGTTTAACCATGGTTACACGCAAATGGAGTACGTGTTTGGCTCACCCTCGGAGGCTTATGTCCAGAATGAAATACGCAGCATAGTTCAAGCAATCCGCTTAAAAAAAGACTTGGAGCACCTGAAAATCGCTTCTGTAGGGCATACGCCCGAGGGCTTTGGGTTTGGCCGGGCGCTTGATACGGAAATGCAGCGTGTGTTCGGAGCAGAGCTTGTTTGCGTGGAGGCTCGAGAACTGATGGATCTCGCCAACAGCTATACGGATGAAGAGTGCGTTGAGTTTATGCAGGAGACCGAAAAATGCACCGTCTGCTTTGAGCAAACGCCGGAGAAAAACCGGCTGGGTCATGCACGCCTCTACAAAGCGTATCTGGAGTATGCGGCGAAAAATCAAATTGGCGCTTTAGCATCGCGGTGCTGGCCTGATTTCTTTACAAATTACGGAACACCGGTATGTACGGTCCTTTCCATGCTCAACGACCGGGGAATAGCGGCCAGTTGCGAGGCAGATACGTATGGAGCGCTTTCCATGTATGTCGGAATGGAGCTGACGGGAAAAGCAGCATTTTTCGGCGATCCCGTTTCCATGGATGAAGCGGAGAACACCATTACTTACTGGCATTGCGGCATGGGCGCATGTTCTCTGGCGCATCCCGCGGCAGGTGCAAAAATAGGCGTTCATCCCAACAGGAAAATAGGCCCGGCCATGGACTTCGGATGCAGGCCGGAGAGCAGTGTAACGGTATTTCGCATCGGAAGAAAACCGGACGGCAGTTTTCGCTTCTTCCTGACTGCGGGCAAGAGTTTGGATAAGCCCAAACAGTTCACTGGCACCACGGTCGTAGTCGAGACGGAATCCTCCAGCCGGGAAATTGTAGAAAGCTCAGTACGAGACGGCTGGGAGCCGCATTTTGTAGTGATCTACGGAGATGTTTGCCGGGAAATCGAAATTCTTGGCCGACAGTTGGGAATAGAAGTTTACAGGTATTAAGCTTTATTGTTATTTGAATCCCCCTTGGGGAACATGCAAAAAGCGAGGAGGAGTCATTGTGTCCAACCTGTTTCATCATCACATGCCGGTCAATATCTTTTTCGGCACGGGCATTGTGGAGGAAAAACTGGGCCTTTTCTTAAAAGAGAGTCAAAACGTTTTAGTAATATGCGACCCTTTTTTGGATGAAAGCGGAAAGGCAAAAAGTATTACAACGGGAATAGATGGATGCACACTACACTTTTTTAGTGAGATCGAGCCAAATCCTTCCTGTGATACGGTTGACCGAGCGGTTGCTTTAGCCCGGGAACTGCAGGCTGACTGTGTGATAGGTCTCGGCGGAGGAAGTGCGCTGGACGTCAGTAAGATCACAGCCTGTCTGGCAGGGACAACGGGCAGCATCTACGACTATTATGCGGGCGGCACACAGCAACTGCCCCGGAGGACTACCCGTTTGATCTGTATCCCCACTACAGCCGGTACAGGAAGTGAAGTGACAAATGTGGGCGTTTTTACAGACCGGAAGACAGGGCGCAAAGCGCCAATGGTCAACGATGAGTTTTGGGCGGATACGGCACTGTTGGATCCAAGATTAACATACACCTTACCCCCGGCGGTAACTGCTTCAACAGGAATGGATGCTTTCTGTCATGCCATTGAAGCCTATTGGAATCGGGAAAGCCAGCCTGTTTCAGATTGGCTGGCCATGGGTGCTATGAAGCTGATTCTTGAGAATATCAAAACAGCCTGGGCTTCCCCTGAAAACGAAGGAGCGCGGGGGAATATGCTGTTAGCAAGTCTGCTGGCCGGCATTGCCTTCAGCCAAACAAGAACAACCGGAATTCATGCGCTCAGTTTCCCGCTTACCGCAGAATTTGGTGTGAGCCACGGAGCTGCTTGCGCGGTGACACTCCCTGCCTTTATCCGGTTAAATGCGGGTGAAGGAGGAGAAAAAACGGAATCTTTAGCACGCTTTTTGGGGGACTGCTCTGTTGAAGATTTAGCAGATCGGGTGGAAAGACTGATGGAAAGCATGGACATGGCAACCCGCTTAAACCAGTTTGGTATCACCTCAGCGGATATAGAGCATATTGCCGAGGTCGGACTCAGTGCGGCCATCATTCATCTCACCCCTGCGAAAATGGATCAGGAAACCGTCTGCAGGCTGCTTGGGACCATTCTTTGAAAGCAGGTGAATGCAACATGTACAACATAGCTGTAATTGAAGATAACGCCAATAAAATACGGGAGCTTACCATTGAGGCTATAGGGAGGTTAGGCGTTGGGCATATTGGAGGCGCGCTGTCGATCTGTGATGTTCTATCTGCGCTGTACTTCGGTGTAATGAATGTAGACCCGAAAAACCCCTCCAAACCCGACCGGGATCGATTGGTCCTTTCAAAAGGCCACGGAGGCCCTGCTCTTTACGCCGCTCTGGCATTAAAGGGATTTTTCCCCTGTGAGGACTTACGTACGCTCAATCAGCCGGGAACCCATCTGCCCAGTCACTGTGATATGCGGTTGACCCCCGGCATCGATATGACCACGGGTTCGCTGGGCCAAGGGTTTTCAGCGGCGGTAGGAATGGCCGTAGCCGCTAAAATGGATCGCAATCCCTGCTGGGTCTATGCTATTCTAGGCGACGGCGAAAGCCAGGAAGGCCAGGTGTGGGAAGCCGCCATGCTGTCCGGCAGCAGACGGCTGGACAATCTGATTGCCTTTGTTGATTACAATAAAATGCAGATCGACGGCTATACGGAAGAGATCAATGGGTTGGAGCCCCTGGACCGCAAGTGGGAAGCCTTTAACTGGCATGTTCAGACGGTAAACGGCCATGAGGTTAAGGAGATCCTTTATGCTGTTGATAAGGCCAAAAAGGTGAAAGGACGCCCGTCGGTCATTATTTTAGACACAATCAAGGGCAAGGGCGCCTTTTTCTGTGAGAATCTCCTGACCAGCCACAACATGAACATCGACGGGGATATGTGGAAAAAAGCGGTTTCTATGCTGGAAAGGGGCGAGATATAAATGGTCGTTGAAGATCGTTGGCTTCGGGATACCTATGTAGACTTATTGCTGGAATATGCCGCAAAAGACGAAAGAATCGTTTTAGTCGAGGCTGATCTGGCCCGTGCTGCCGGAACCCTGCGTTTTCGGGAACAGTACCCTGAGCGCATGGTGGATGTAGGAGTTGCGGAGGCCAATATGGTAGGCGTTGCAGCCGGTATGGCGGCAATGGGCAAGATTCCCTTTGCGCATACGTTTACTCCCTTTATGTCCAGACGCGCTTGTGATCAGGTTACACTTTCTGTGGCTTATACGGGACTCAATGTAAGGCTCGTGGGCAGTGATCCGGGAATTACCGCTGAGCTCAATGGCGGCACTCATATGAGTATGGAAGACGTCGCAATCATGCGGAGCATTCCCGGTATGGTAGTGTTTGAGCCCACAGATTCCACTCAACTGCGTGAGGCCTTTCCTCACCTGTTGAAATATCAGGGGCCTATCTATATCCGACTGCTTCGGAGGAATGCGGCAAAGGTTTTCAGGGAGTGCACAGGAGATTTTCAGCTTGGAAAGGGGGTCCTTCTCCGCGAAGGAAAGGATATTACTTTGGTTGCCAGTGGTATCATGACAGCCGAGACGTTGGACGCAGCCGATCTGTTGGAAAAAGAAGGCATCTCGGCCGAAGTGATTAACATCCACACCGTAAAGCCGCTGGATGAAGAACTGATTTTGAGAAGCGCCAGAAAGACGTGTGCTGTGGTCACGGCAGAAAATGGGAGTATTCTCAACGGCTTGGGCTCAGCCGTGGCAGAGTGTCTGAGCGAAAAGGAACCTACCATTTTGAAAAGGGTAGGGGTCCAAGATAGCTTTGGAGAGGTCGGGCTAACGGACTATCTCAAGGAAAGATTTGGGCTGACCGCATCGGCAGTTGCTGATGCGGCAAGAGAGTGCATCATGCGGAAAGCGAGAAAGTAATATGGAAAAAATTATCATGGCATCAGATCTGTCCGGGTTTTCTTTAAAAGAAGCGGTCAAAAAGCACCTTCAGGATATGGGCTGGGGGATTGACGATCAAGGAACCATAGATCCCGCCGAACCATATACCTATTTTCAGGCTGCAGAGAAGGCAGCACGGCAAATTTCAGAGGGCAAGTTCAGCCGCGGTATTCTCATCTGCGGGACAGGGATGGGAATGGCCATTGTAGCAAACAAATTCCCGGGTGTATATGCGGCGGTATGTGAAAATACGTATGCTGCAGAGAAAGCGCGCGCGATCAATAATGCCAATGTGCTTACCATGGGCGGCTGGATCACCGGCGAAACCGTAGGCTGCGCTATTGCAGACAAGTTTCTTGCAACACAGTTTACACAGGATCTGGAAGAGTGGAGAGCTAAAAATCTGATGCTTGCTCAGGAAAAAATCAAAGAATTGGAGCAGGATCTGTATCATTAATGGGGTAGGATTATGAAATATTTTTTGGATAGCGCAAAGCTCAGCGAGATAGATTATGCGTATCAAAACTATTGCATTGACGGAGTGACTACCAATCCAAAGCATATCCGGCAAAGCGGAACCCCCTTTTTAACTACCGTTAAGGAAATTGCAGCATGGCTGAGGGAAAAGGGGCTGGAGGGGAAAGAATGTTTCCCTGTGTCTTTTGAAATTGATCCCCATTTACAGCACTGGGAAGATATGGTATGCGCTGCGCGAGAGATAGCCGGTTATTCACCTAATTACGTTATCAAGATCCCGTGTTGTGAGCAGGGGCTCATTGCTGCCAAAAAGCTTGAACAGGAAGGAATCAGAACGAACATTACGCTGGTCTTTTCTCCTTCTCAGGCCATTCCGGCAGCAAAACTGGGCGCCAAATTTGTCTCGCCCTTTGTTGGCTGGAAAGAGAATAGCGGCGATACGGCAGATTATATTCGGGATATCGTGAAAATCTATCGGGAACACAATTATCAGACGGAAATCATCGTGGCGGCAGTTCGCAACGGCAAACAGATCGGCGAATTTGCGGCCATGGGTGCGGATATTGTGACCTGCGGGCTTTCCGTGTACCAGGAAAGTTTTGAGCATCCTTTCACGACATACGGTATCGGCGTATTCTGTGAAGCATGGGACCAAACCGTAAAATAGTAAGGGGGCAAGGAAGATGTCGCAATATCTTGGCAAGCTGCATGAATGTGCGGAGAAATTCCCTCAGACAGAAATCTGGATGGATTCCTGCGGTGAGGAAGAGCTAAATTACGGTCTGGCCCGGGGAATCAGCGGGGCTACCAGCAATCCCGTAATTGTTGGTGCGGTTGTAAAAAAAGAAATTGATTTGTGGGAACCGAAAATCCAGGAGTTGATTCGGAAGATACCGGACGCTACAGAAGATGAGATTGTCTGGGCTTTGATCGATGAGATTGGCGCTTTGCGATCAAAAAAACTGCTGTCCATCTTTCGTGCGTATCATGGCAAGCGGGGAAGGATGTCCATTCAGACGAATGCAAAATACTACCGCAGCTCAGAGAAAATTTTGGCTCAGGCGGTTCACATCAATTCGTTGGGAGAAAACATTCAGGTTAAAATTCCGGCCAGCGCGGCGGGGATTCAGGCCATGGAAGAAGCTACCTACAGGGGGATCAGTATCAATGCCACAGTCTCTTTCACAGTAGCACAGGCTGTAGCAGTTGCCGAGGCTGTGGAAAGAGGGCTGAAACGCCGTGAACGTGAAGGGCTTGATATCAGTTCCATGTCCCCCGTTTGCACATTGATGATCGGCCGTACAGATGATTGGATGAAAGATTACGTTTCTCACGCGGGGATGATTATCAATCCGGAATGCCTCGAATGGGCCGGAATTGCCGTGATGAAAAAGGCGTACGGCATTTATCGTGAACGTGGATATCGCACAAAACTTTTGTCTGCTGCCAATCGAAACGTTTACCATTGGAGCGAGCTGATCGGCGGAGATCTGGCACAGACCATCAATTATTCCTGGTATACAAGACTGGATCGGTGTGACATGGAAATCAGGGATCAAATGGATTGCCCGGTGGCTGAAGAACATCTTAAGCAATTAGAAAAAATTCCCGAATTTCGCAAGGTGATCAACGAGGACGGATTGACTCCGAATGAGTTTGAAAAATGCCATGGTTTCTGTGCCACAATATCCGGATTTATCGCCGGATACGAAGACTTATGCGGGCTGATCAGAGCATATATGGCGCCGCAGAACTGGGTAGAATAGAGAGGACAGGAAAAAATCATGGGTCCAAAACGGTTTTTCCCTTTGCTCCTCCTGGCGCTGATCTGGGGTAGCTATTATGTGGCCAGTCAAAAAGCGATTGAGAGACTTTCTGTTTTTGAGGCAGGAGTTTTCATACGGTTGATCGCCCTTATCCTCCTAGGGGCGATCATGGTGGGCAAGGGGCAGCTACGGCTGTTGTTTCAGGTCGGAAAAGCGTGGAAGCGGTTATTGCTTATCGGTCTTCTCGGTTTTCTCCTGGATCTTACAGCCTTTATTGGGCTGTCCCTTTCACCTGCCGGAAGCGGTACAGCGCTGCTCAAATGTGACATTCTGTTTGTCAATCTGATCTCGGTATGCATATACAAAGAAAAATTTACCCGAGCAGATTGGTGCTGTGCGTTTGTCATGCTGGGTGGCGTCTTTCTGATCTTGGATGTCAATCCTTTCCATCTATGGAGTGAAGGGATTGGAAGTCTGTTCTTTGTCCTCAGCGCATTTTTTGTTTCTGTGAATGCTTTCCTCATCAAAAGCGTTCAGACAGATCAGCGCACACCGATTGAAGATAATGTAATCGCTTTCTACAACAACTTTGTAACGCTGCTGCTTTTTGTTACCGTGTCTTTGATAACAGGAGGATACCGGAGAAAATTCGATTTGCAGCTTCCGGAAACAGCTATACCGGTTTTGTCGGCAGGCGTGGGCCAGACGCTGATCTATCTGGTCTATTATTACAACTTGCGCCGACACCCTGTGTGGCTTGTGAAAATCTTTCTTTTACTGATGCCCATCGTCTCACTGCTAATCTGCTTAGTCCTGTTCTCTGAGGTGCCAAAGGTGAGCCAGAGTCTTGGAATTGTGGTCATATTGTCAGGTGCAGCAGGACTTTTACTCGAACAAAGGAGAAAAAGCAAGATCTGAATATGTTATTAAACGGAGGAATCAAAATGCAAGAATTTGACAGACTTCCCGCTATTCCCCTGATAGCCAACGACCCTTATTTTTCCGTTTGGCTGCCGGATGATCTGCCCACTTATGCCCATACGGTCCATTGGACAGGAGCTGACAAACGTATCCGCGGCGTTGTCGCGGTGGACGGAAAGAGATATCGGTTTCTGGGCCAAGGCGGCGGCCTGCCCGCAGAAACGACCGGTGTTGCCGTTACGCCTACAAAGACAGAGTTTACGTATCAGGTGGACGGTGTGTGCTTAAAAGTTGTTTTTTGTTCACCCGCTCTGCCGGATGATCTGGACGTGCTGTCTACTCCCATCACAATTGTAGATTATGAAGCGACGGCTATCGATGGACAGGAACACGATATTGCCCTTTCCCTGCAAGTGTCGGATCAGATCTGTTACGACGGAGCGGCCGCACCCGAAATGTTTTCTGACAGCTACCAAATCGGGAATATGCGGACGGTCTATGTCGGTAAGAAACAGCAGAGCCCGCTGAATCATTCCGCCGATCATATTACCATAGACTGGGGATACTTTTACATGGCTTCCTCCTGCCCGGTGTTTTATAAAGGCGGACAGGTAGAAACCATATGGGAACAGCATGTCGGCGCACAGCCGTCGACGGCATTTGTTCTGCTGGGGTATGACGCCATTGCAGATATCAATTATTTCGGATCGCTCTGTAAAGCTTGGTATGCCCGCCGGGGGAAACCCTTTTCCACAGCGCTTTTTGAGTTCTTTACGGACCATGAAAAGCTGATCGCCAGGTGCGATGAATTGGATAATCGGCTGATTGCCCGCGCGCTGGAAATCGGAGGGGAAGATTACCGGCTCTTAACAGCGGCTGCTTGGCGGCAAACTCTTGCAGCGCATAAACTGATCGCTGCACCTGATGGAGAGATGGTACTGCTGTCCAAAGAAAATGACTCTAACGGCTGTATCGGTACAGTGGACGTCAGTTACCCTTCCACGCCGCTGTTCCTGGAATTCTGCCCCGAACTGGTAAATGCGCTGTGCCGTCCTGTGCTGGAATTTGCCTCCATGCCGGTGTGGCCCTACGATTTTGCGCCCCATGATGTTGGGCGTTATCCGTACGCAACGGGACAGGTGTATTCCTTAAAGAGAAAGCTGGCTCCGGGTGAGACAGTACCACCCTACTACCAGTATCCGGCGGGAACCGACGTGTATGCGCTTGAGGATCAAATGCCCGTGGAAGAATGCGGCAATATGCTGGTGATGATGGAAGCTGCCATGCATTTTGGCGCACCGGAGAATCTGTTGCGGAAGTATTATCCTTTGCTTGAAAAGTGGGCCGGGTATTTACTGGCCCATGGTGAGGATCCGGGCGAGCAGTTGTGCACCGATGACTTTGCCGGACATTTGGCTCATAATGTGAATTTGTCTGCGAAGGCGATCGTGGGCATTGCCTGTTTTGGACGGATGCAGATTCGTTTGGGAAATGAATCCCGAGGAGAAGGATATCTCAGCCGAGCCAGGGAATTAGCGAAGCAATGGCTGGAGCGCGCCGATTCACCGGAGGGCAGCTATCTGACCTTTGACAGACAGGGTTGGAGCATGAAATACAATTTGGTGTGGGACAGAGTACTGAATCTGGAACTGTTACCGGAAAGCTTTTACCAAAAAGAAACCGGAAGCTATCTTTGCCGTCAGAATGTTTATGGTCTGCCGCTGGATTCCAGAGCAGATTACAGCAAGTCAGACTGGATCTGCTGGTGCGCCGCAATGGCTCCGGAAGAAGCGGTACGAAAAGCGCTGTTGAAGCCTGTGGCTGATTATTTGCGGCAATCACCGTCGCGCGTACCTTTTTCGGATTGGTATGATACCAAAACCGGGCGATTTGTCGAATTTATTGCCCGCAGTGTACAAGGCGGTGTACTGATGCCCATGCTGGCGCAGAGGGTACTCCATAATCGGTAAAAAGTGACCGCCCAGAATTATGAACCACCATAGAATGTACGGACAGCACAAAAAAGACCTCTGAGTAGGAAAAAAGAAGCATCCTTTGGAATCTGAACCCTGCGGGTTTGGACAACAAAGGATGCTTTTTTTATGGCAAATAGTCAGAGCCCATGAAGTGGGCTTTGCACATGACAAAGTGAGTTTGCAAGTATCATATCGGCTTGACAACTTGAATCCATAATAGTATAATCTTTATATATCATAATATTATACTATAATTATTGAGAGGTGAAACCGATGTCATTGCCCCATGGCGTTTTAGGTTTTTTGAATTACGGGAGTATGAGCGGCTATGATCTGGCCAAAGCGTTCAGTTCTTCAGTGCAGTTTTTCTGGAACGCACAGAACAGCCAGATCTATCTGGTGCTGGATAAGCTGGAAAAGCAGGGCTTTGTCACTCACGAGCTGATCATTCAGACCGATAAACCCAGCAAGAAACTGTATTCTATCACGGATGCGGGTAAAGTGGAATTCCTTCACTGGCTTGCCGCGCCCAACGAAAGCATTTCGGCGGAGTTTAAGAGTGCCTTTTTGATGAAAGTCTTTTTCTCCGGCAACAGAACTCCTGCGGAGAACATTGCTATGTTCAGAACCTTTTTGGACGACTGCCGTTCGGTTCTGGATTCCATGAATTCCATTCCCGGCAGCGTTCAGCGATACAGTCCGGAAGTTCCGGCAGAGGCTCCGCTCTACTGGCAATTTGACGCTGATTTTGGATACAGCTACCTGAAAATGTGCATGGAATGGGCAGAGCGGTGTATTGAAAAACTGGAGGGGATATCATGAATGTTTTGGTACTTAACGGCAGTCCTAAGGGAGAGCGCAGCAACACCCTGAAGCTGACAAAGGCCTTTCTGGAGGGCTTTACCCAAAATCAGAATGCGGATACCGAAATCGTGGACATCTACAAGCTGAATATCCGCGAATGTCTCGGGTGCTTTGTCTGTTGGAGCAAAACCCCCGGCAAATGCGCTGTCACCGATGACATGACGGAACTGCTGCAAAAGCTGCTGCGGGCCGACGTGGTCATATGGAGCTTTCCTCTTTACTATTACAGTCTGCCCTCACGGCTGAAAATGGTCGTCGACCGGCAATTGCCGCTGACCCTCCCTTTTATGGACGGAGACGCGGGCGCCGGCGGACACAGGCCCAGATACGATATGTCTCACAGACGGAACGTGGTCATTTCTACCTGTGGGTTCTATACTGCCGCGGAAAACTACATTGCGGTAAACGCTCAGTTTGACCGGCTGTATGGCAAGGATGGCTACACCGCTCTTTACTGCGGACAGGGGGAACTTTTCCGTGTGCCTCAGTTAAGCGCGCGGACAGATGAATATCTGGGGTATGTCAAGCAGGCCGGCGTAGAATTTGCCGCCGGAACTATCACTGCCGCAACGCAGGCCAAGCTGAATGAACTGCTGTATCCCCGAGAGGTATTTGAACAGATGGCTGACGCCAGTTGGGGTGTTGAGCATACAGAGCAGGGTTCCAAGCAGGTCAGTCCGGCGCTGACCTTTACCCGCCAGATGGCGGCCTTGTATAACAAGTCCTCCTGGCCTGGACACGATATCGTAGTGGAATTTTCCTACACTGATGTGCAGGAAACCTATCAGATTGTTTTAGGTAAAGAAGGTCACAGCGTTCTCACAGAGAACTTTATGCCGGTTACCACCCGTATCGAAACGCCGCTGACGGTTTGGGAAAGGATCGGACAGGGCGAGATCGACGGGCAGCAGGCCATGATGGAGCGCCTGTACACGGTGTCCGGCGATTTCAGCGTCATGATGGACTGGGACAAATACTTTGGCTGGAACGGCGAGACGGAGGAAAAAGGACCCGCTGTACCGTCTGCCCCCGCAAAACAGACAAATATGAACGTAATGTTGCTGCCTTGGATCGCCATCTGGGTGGGCATCTCCATCAACAGTTTCTGGGGCGGGATCATCGGCATTGTGCTGTGCGCCGCTTTACCCTTTGCTTTTCTCAAATATAAGCCTACCATATTTGAATACATCAGCGTATTTGCTGTCTCGTTGGTAAGCCTGCTGTCCGTGCTGGGCCATCCTGTGGACCTGCTCATTCCGGCTTCCTATCTGGCTTTCGGTCTTATGTGGACAGTGACAGCATTTATGAAAATTCCGCTCTCCGCCCGGTACTCCATGAATGATTACGGCGCGGAAAAAGCGCTGAAAAATCCCCTTTTTATGCGGACGAACCGGATCTTGACCGCCTGCTGGGGCGTGCTGTACCTGCTGACGCCGATTTGGACCTATGCCCTGTTGCACACCTCTCTGGCAAGCTGGACGGGTCTTTTCAACTCCGTTTTGCCGGCTGTCATGGGTCTGTTTACCGCATGGTTTCAGAAGTGGTATCCCAAGCATTTTGCCGCAGGCGGCGGGCGTTAAAAAGTAGAGGCGCAAGAGAACTGCCCGGGTTACCTCGGGCGGTTTTTCCTTTCTCTCTCAAAGTTATCCGGAATCCCGCTTAGCATAGAGGGATCGCTTTTCACGAAAAAGTAAAAGCAAAGGCCCCACAGTTTTGAAAAAGGCTGTGGGGTTTGTTGTGTTCAGAAAGGAATGAGACCGATTTTTATCTGGTTTCAGGCCTGTTTCTTTTCCCTTTTTTCTTGACAAATGCTTAGTGGATCCCTGCCTCGTTTCACACTTCCTAAATTTGTACCGCTGTTGGGTTTCCCTTGACCATTAGGTGTAAATGTTGTATTATTTTCATTGTGTTGATACACATTATTTACAGGATGGGAATGGTTTATAATGAAAAAGTTTTTGTGCTCCATGCTGAGCCTTGTGCTTTGCATGCTGATTTTTGCCGCCTGCGGTTCTTCCGCAGAGGAGGCTGACGCCTCCTTTCCGGAAGATGTTTCGCCGTCGCCGTCTGCGACTGCTTTGCCCTCGCCTACGGCAACACCTACCGCAAAGCCTACGACGAAACCTACTGCAAAGCCTACAGTTGCGCCCTCGCCTACCCCGACACCAACTCCGGAACCCACGCCGGCCCCTACGCAAGCTCCGACTCCGACGCCAACGCCCGTTCCTACGCCTGAACCCACGTTGGAGCCTACTCCGGTACCGCCCAGCCCCTACGACTATGTGGGTGTGGATATCAATACGTTCTACAGTGTGTTCGGCTATCCCAACGGCGCGGATTACGCCCCCAGTTGTATGGGGGAGGGGGGAGAGGACGGCCTGCTGTACTACAACGGCTTTGTTGTAGTTACATACCGGGATTCAAGCGGCAATGAGACCGTCCTGAGCGTCGGGTAATCCCTATGGTATTCAGTTCTCCCGCGTTTCTGTTTGTGTTTTTTCCGGTATGCTTTCTCCTGTACCGGCTGCTGCCGAATCTGACGGCAAAAAATCTCCTGCTCACCCTGGTAAGCGTGGTCTTCTATGCCTTTGGCGAGCCGGTGTATGTGCTTCTGCTCCTGACGTCCGTGATCGTGAATTACCTCTGCGGACGGATCATTGCTTCAGGACGGTCGCGGAAGAAGTTGGTGCTGGTTCTGGCCGTGGTGATAAACCTGTCTCTTTTGTCCGTGTTCAAGTATACGGATTTCGCCGTCTCCACGGTAAACCATGCCTTTGGGCTTCATCTCACCCTGCCCGGTATTGCCCTGCCGGTGGGGATCTCCTTCTTCACCTTTCAGGGGCTGTCCTATGTGATCGACATATACCGGGACGAAACCCTTGTCAGCCGCGATTTTCTGAAGCTCGCCCTATACATCTCCTTTTTCCCGCAGCTTATCGCAGGACCGATCGTGAAGTACCACGACGTAAGCCTGCAGATAGACCGGCGCAAGACCTGTCCCGCCCTTACCGCCGACGGGCTGCGCCGGTTCATCCTGGGGCTGTCCAAAAAGCTGCTGCTCTCCAATACGGTGGGTCAGATGGCAGATATGGTCTTTACCGCCGGCTCCAGTCAGTTGGACGCCCGCACGGCATGGCTGGGGGCGGTATGTTATTGCCTTCAGATCTACTTTGACTTCTCCGGCTACTCCGATATGGCGATCGGACTGGGGCGCATGTTTGGCTTCCGCTTTCTGGAAAATTTTGACCACCCATACGCCAGCGCGTCCATACAGGAATTCTGGCGGCGCTGGCATATCTCTCTGTCCAGTTGGTTTCGGGACTACCTGTACATTCCGCTGGGAGGCAACCGCAAGGGAAAGCTGCGCACCGAGCTGAATAAATGCGTCGTGTTCTTCTGCACAGGGCTCTGGCACGGCGCCTCTTGGAATTTCGTGCTTTGGGGCCTTTGGCACGGACTGTTCATCATCCTTGAGGACCTGTTGCCGAAAGGCGGCAAGGTGCGGCGCCTTTTGGGCCATGCGACCACCCTGCTTATCGTGTTGTTGGGCTTTGTGCTTTTCAGGGCGGACACTCTGGCAGATGCCGGGCTGGTATTCTCAAAGATGTTTGCCGGGACCGAAATCACCCTGCAGAGCGCCGCGCTGCTGCGGTCCATGCTGACGCCCTATCATGGTTTCATTCTGGGAGTAAGCGCGGTATTTTCCCTGCCGCTGCTGCCCCGGGTAAAGCGCTTTGCCAATGGCTCCGGCACTGTTCCGGCGCTTTTGCGGATCGGTTCCTATGGGATTTCGGCGGCGCTGTTTGCGCTGTGCGTGATGAATCTGGCGGGCAGTCAGTTTAACCCGTTTATCTATTTCCGGTTTTAGAGAGGTGCGCCATGAAGAAGTTTTGTCATATCTTGTTTACGGCAGCCATTCTGATAACCTGCCTTGTCCCCGCTGTGGGGATGATCTTTCTTGGCCCAAGTAAGGCCGCCGGAAATGAAGTGCTCTCTCCTCCGCCCAGGGCCGCAAAGCCGGATGGCTCTCTTAACCTGGACTTACTCTCGGATACGGCCGACTGGTTTTCCGACCGTTTCGCTTTCCGGCAGGAACTGGTGACGGCTGATTCTGTCATAAAGTCGGCGCTGTTTCACACCTCTGCCCAGCCGGACGTGACTTTGGGTGAAAACGGCTGGCTGTACTATACCGAGACTCTGGATGACTACACCGGCGCTGATCTCCTCACCCAGCGGCAGACCTGGTGCGCGGCGCGCTCACTGGCTCTGGCCCAGAGATATGTGGAGGAGCATGGCGGCGTGTTTACCTTTACCATCGCGCCAAACAAGATATCCCTATATCCCCAATTTGCCCCGCGCGGGCTGGTCCCGGCCGAGATCACCTCAGTCGATCTGATGCGAGAGCAGTTGGAGTTTCAGGGGGTGCGTTACACCGACCTGTTTCAGCCCATTCAGGATCAGAACGAGGTGCTGTACCACAAGCTGGACTCCCACTGGACCAACAAGGGCGCGGCTCTGGGCCACGACCTGCTGCTGGCCGGGCTGGGACTGGAGGGCAGCGCTTACGAAAAAGAGGGTACCTATCAGGACACACACCGCGGAGATCTGTACGAAATGCTGTACCCCGCTTCAAGCAGGCTGGACAGTCAGTTTGAGTTTGACCGGCCGCCGGAGTTTACCTATACCACCCCCATCCGTGGTGTTGATGACTTGCGCATTATGACCGCCAGCAGCTCGCAGAATGAGCCGCTTGTCATGTTCCGGGATTCCTTTGGCAACGCGCTGCACAGCCTGATGGCCGAGAGCTTTTCATCGGCTGTTTTCTCCCGGGCCATGCCCTATAACCTGACGTTGATGGATCAGACCGCCGCGCGTTATGTCGTGGTGGAAATTGTAGAGCGCAACCTAAACCTGCTGGCTCGGACGCCGTTCCTGATGCCCGCACCCCGTGTGGAGTTTGCAGATGAGACCTTTCCTGCCGACGCCACGGCCGAAGTGGAAATTTCCCCTGCCTCAAACCTGCCGGGATATGTACAGCTAAACGGCAGGGTGGATTCCCCCTGTGACCCGGACAGCCCGGTGTATGTCCGCAGCGGCGGCATCATCTACGAGGCTTTTCCCGCCGTGGACAACGAGGAATCGGGGACGGCTTTTGGCCTCTGGCTGCCGGAAGAAGTTGCCGGGGACGTACAGATCATCCTGCGCAGCGGCGGCCGCTGGCTGACTGCCCAAGCCTGATGGAATTTTAACGAATAAAAATACCCTGGAGGCATCAAGCTGAGCTTCTGCCCCCAGGGTATTTCTTGTTTCGCGTCAGCGGATGGCGTCGGGTACATGGGTTTTCAGATATTCCACCCAAGCCGCGCAGGCTTTGTTTGTCACATGAATGCCCATATCATAGTTGTCCGAACAGAAATCCGTCCGCAGTGCGCCGCTCTGGTCCTTCATGGCAGACCCGACATCAACATAATACCATTTTCGCTTAGCGCAGAGCTGCTTTAACCGCTCGTTGAACTGATTGATCCTGGCATTGCTATAGCCGTATTTGGCAATCAGGTAGCTGTTGTTTGTGATTGGCGTGACAGACTGTATGATGATGTTGACGGTGGGATTCTTTTTCAAGATATTGTCCACCACCCGCTCCGTCCGCTCCATCGTATAGTCAACGGGATAGGTAAGTCCGTTCATGCCCAGCATGATGTAAACATTTTTTGCGCCGCATGCCTTTACATTGTCCTCCAGCAGACGCTTGACCCCATTGTATTTGGGATGCAGGGAGGTGGCGGATACAGGGAGCAGCGCATTGATGGCATTGAAGCTTACCGAGCAGAGCATGGTAGCCTTGGAA
>JAFLRP010000175.1 GCA_022511515.1 Acutalibacter sp. | reverse complement strand
ATAGCGTTCATCGATCAGGAATTTCCACAGGGTGTACTGATTTTTCCGCTCGTAATACCCCAGCATGACAAAGCCGACCATCACGCCGTCCGCATAGATGGCAAAGGGGTACGCCGTATCACGAGACACCCACGCCTGTGCCAGCGAGTGGACTGTCGAGGAAACAAAGGCCTTTTGGTGCTCCGCCACACGTAGATTGAGACATTCCTCGTAATTTTCTTGTGTGATTTCTCTCAGCTCTACCATTTTCCTCTTTACACCTCGACAATCAGAATTTCCTCTTGATCGTAATCGATCCGTTTCTCAATACAGCCGTCAACAAAACAGAATGCGCCGCCGTGAGCTATAGGGTCGTCTGAAATGGAATTCACCAGTAAAGTCCGCCTTGCGGCAAGCTGTGCCTGAGCGGCATATTCCTGTTCATACTGCGCCCAATCCTCCCATGAGAAGTTTACATAAATCGGCCAAATCAAAACATGGCCAGTTTGGAAGCGCTCAGGAAAATCCCACAAGTCGCCGCACAGGGCAATTTGGAACTGTCTCCCTCGGTACAGGAATTCCCGGGTATCATTTCCCTCCCGGTAATGCCCGTCGGCAATGGGCTCCTTCCAGCCCTTGGAAATTCGCCTGTAATTGTGCGCTATTTTCCCCTGCACCAGAACGACGCAGGAAGAATAAATGGAATCACCGTCTCGCTCCAAATATCCCAACAGCAGGTCCACCCCATACCGCAGGGTCAGCTCGCAAAGCTGAAGCATAATGGGAGAACCCACCGAAACTGCGATATCTTTGTCCTTTTCAAAATCCCAGCTCAGCGCGTCAAAGCCTTGGAGAAAGGTTTCTCCAAAGCACAGCAGATCCGCCTTTCCCTGCGTGGATTGCATGGCTTTTTCGATTTGGGAAAGGTTAAACGCAATATCGTTATTTTTGAATTTGTAAGGTGCTAAACCAATCTTCATCATTGCTCCTCCAAAATGTAGGCAAGTCCGAACATTTCATATCCTATGGACTTTGCCAGCTCAACGGATGCGTCATTGTCCGCATTACATTCCCATTGGGGGCAAATGCCGCTTTCGATCAAATGGTGGGTGGCCAGTCCGGCGGCACATCTGGCATACCCCTTTCTTCTCTCCTCCGGCAGGGTTTGAATGCCCGTGTGCTGAATTTTCCCCTCCAGATAGGGCATGTCCGGCGCATCACAAACAGACACCAGAAGGCCGTCCCTGACACACCCCGTCATATATCCTTTTTCCGCTTTCTCTGTAAAATACTCCCGCAGCCATCCCTCCGGGTCTGCCCCGGGATTGACCACCCGGAAAAAGGTCTCGTAAAGCGAATAGTCCGCAGGCTCCAATATTCTTGCGCTGTCGTAGTCCGTGACGGTTTCTCCGCAAAACAGAAACAGGCTTGTGTGCTTCAATTTGAAGTTCTGCTCCGCCGCCGCAAGGACTTCTTCCACACCCCGCCCTTTCAGGCTTTCCATAAACTCCTTGTGCTTCGGCGAATATGCGGCAATAGTAAAACTATCCCTCCTCAGAAGGAACAGCGAATACTTACATCCATAGCCTTTTAACATCTGATCCCGTGCCGCAGAGCAGACAAAATACAGGCCCGATTTTACTTCCGCCAAATCCACCCCACAAAACTGAGAATAGTATTGCAGGGTGATATCTTGCATTTCCTTTCTGTTCATTTCCTTACACCTCTTTCATTGCCGTAGAACCTTTTCAATCAGCGCGATATCCTTGAGATCCTTTTCCCTGCCGAGGGCCCGTTTCATCTGGATCAGCCCATCCACAGAGACAACGGGAACGCCGCCGACGGTCTCTTTCGTACCCTCGATCCAGTTTTCAAAAAGCTCAACATCCTCAGAATATGTAATTTTCCTCGTCCCGTCGTCAAAATGAAAAACCGGGTAACCTTGCTCCTCTAACTGATCTGCCAACTGCGTGGTGCATCCCAAATCGATATCCCGGGTCTCCGGGCGAAAGCCGTGCAGGACCATGGCCGCGCCGGCAACAACCCAGTATTCCGCCTCGGGAAAGGGAAGTTCTTTCAATCTTTCCCGTAAAGAATTCTTCGTAAACATTTGAATGGGGTCCTCCTTCTACAGGCTTTTTTCCAACACCTTTTCACCCAACCGGTCCGCCCATTTTTCGGGAAAGAACGAATAGTAGGAAATTCCTTTTCTTTCCCGCTTTTTCTTATAGTACGGCAAAGAACACCACAGCGCCGACGGCAGCGCTATGAAAGGCAAATACAGCGGCCCTAAGATCAGCGATTGGATGGTGTGTCCGTATTCGTGGAGTAACAGCCGCTCCGGTAACTTGTCGAGGGAAGAATTCTTCTTTTCCTTTTTGTCGGATTTTTGCGGGTCGGCAATGAACAGAAACAACCCCAGAGAAGCGCTGTTCGGATAGCTCCAGCCCGTCACGATGGCGCCGTGATAGAAATAATGCTTTTCTCCAATATGTGCCAGGAAAAAGAAGGCGCCCAACAGGGTCTGCAAAACGCCCCAAGTGCATTGACAGATGACGTAGAAAACGGTTTTCATATTCGACGAGCACGACCTCATTTCTCAACAAAATCTAAAAAGCAGACTGACGGATCATCAGCCTGCTTTTTCGTTCTGAAAAACATTGACAGATCAGACCTGTGCGCCCTCAGAGCTGACTGTCGGCTGGCAAAGGAAGACGATAAGTATAATTCCGCCTACTAAGGGAATGAGGCCAATGAAGATCCAATACCACTGCTTCCCGGCGTCGCGAAGACGGCGAACACAGATGGCCAGCCCGGGAATTAAGCCAGCCAACGAATACAGACCGGGAAGGAACGTCAACACCGGAAGGATCGCTACCACAATACCCAATACGAGAGCGGCAAGGAAATTAAACAGAAAAGCCATCCAATAGCCCCGCACCGAGGTCCGATCCGAAAAGTTCGCGTAATTTTTCCACATTGCCAGATATTCCTGCATAAAAATACCCCCATAATTTGGAAACATCTCCAAGATGTTTCCTTTTTATTTCCATATCATACCATATCTATGCAATAGATACAATAAGAATTTCGGAGAAGTCAAAAAGAGGCCTCATTTTTTGCAGATTTTCAGCCCATGCAATTATTCATCACCGGATTGCCGGTTTACGGAATGATTGACAGTAAATCCTTGCGGGTAGCGCCTTTTCAGCTTTTCGATGTTCATTTGAAAAATCTCTTCCAAATCATAGCCGATCGCCGTGGCGGTTTCCGCGAGATACCATGCTATGTCGCCCAGCTCTTTTGCCAAGCGCTCCTTATCAAGCTCATGCCCTTGGGCCAAATGTTTCTTGACGAGGTCTATCGCTTCCCCGGATTCGCCGCACAAACCCATGACGCCATTGATCAATACGTCTTTTTGATCCAGTTCAGGATTCAAGGTCGTCATCGCCAATTTCTGATACTCGTTGATATTCATTCTATTTTCCTCCGCAAATGGCGTTTTGCCGTTGCTCTATTCTACTACACCATGCCACAAAAAGCAACGCCCGCCAGCACAGCCAGCGGGTGTTGTAACACTTTATTCGATGGGCTTCATTGTGGGGAACCATAACAACATCATTTTTCCTTGATATATCAACGTTTTTCGCACCTATTAACATCAAATTTATACGAATTTATAAACATTCGTCATCCCAAACTTGCACTTCAATATAATGATACTGACTAGCAACATTTTCCAAGAACTTTTCTAGCGTACCATTATAGTCCGATATTTCCTTAAATAGCATATCTTTCGTAAGCATAGTAAAAGCACCTTGTTTTTCGAGAGTGCTCATGCTGTCACCATATGTAAAGCTGATGTAATCCGCATGAATACGGCTTAATGGTATCGTAGTGACAATTCCACCGTTAAACCAATTATCTAAAAAATCACTTCCCTGCAAGACAAATGAAAGAGGGTGGTCCTGCAAAGGCTTCCCGCCGAGTTCTATAAAGCGGGTATGTAATAGCATATCTGTTTCCAAGCGTCTGGGATAATAATTCTCAAAATCCGCAAACCTGTAGAATGCGGTGGTATCCTTATTCTGTGCCGCCATTTCGTATGCGAGCCTAAATGCTTCCTCTTTCGGCAGTCGCATAATATTTTGTAAGGGTACACAGTTACGATGGCAGTAATTGACAATACACAAATCATCGATCGTCATATAGGCAACTCCTTAAATTCCAACTTGCCGTTGCTTTATTCTACTACACCATGCCGCAAAAAGCAACGCCCGCCGGCACAGCCGGCGGGTGTTGGAATACTTTATTCGATGGGCTTCATTGTCGGGAAATCCTTCCGAATTTTCCACAACCCTCTATAAGTCTCTATAACCCTATTTTTCAAGGTTATTTTTACAACAGATTTCTCATAAGTCTCTACAAATCTCGATAAGTGGTCGTAAATCTGTCGTAAGTTGGTCGTAAGTTAGAGGGCAACAGATTGATCGGCTTTGACACTAATAAAATAATCAGCAAAGTTAATCATTTCGGTACGCTTCAAGTCGTGCGTGGCTTCGGCGTAAATGTCCATCGTAGTTTCTGCATCTGCGTGGCCAAGAATATCTTGCATAGCCTTGATATTGACCCCTGCCTCACACATTCTCGTTGTAAAGGTATGCCGCAGCGAATGATTACTAAATCTCGGGAGCAATACAGGCTCGTTGCTGCCCGTATGTTTATCAAACACTTCATAGTTGCAATCACGAATGATACGCCGCAACGCCTTGTTGAGCGTTCCCTGATGCTGAACACCGCCGAAACGGTTTACAAAGATGAAATCGGTGTATCCATCAACGGTAGCGCTGCACTTAATGCCGAAGTCTTCCTGCAACTGTTTCTCCTGTAAAAAGGCTTCTTTCACTTTCGGCAGCATAGGTACGATACGCTTTCCAGCTTCCGTCTTGGGCGTATTGATTGCAAAAGTACAGCCCACTTTTTCGCCCTTGCTATAGAAGACCAGCGTGTGGTTAATGTCAATCGTGCCATTTTCAAGGTCAATATCACACCACCGCAAGCCCGTCACTTCACCAACACGCAGACCCGTCCAAAGCATAACAATGAAAATCGGATACCATCTGTTATATTCCCCCGGCTGCTTCAAGAAGTCCTCAAAAAGCTGCTGTTCTGCGAGCGTTAACGCTCGCCGCTTTTCGGAATCGTTGCAGTGGGCTTTTTTAAGTTCTTTCAACGCGTTATCCGAGGGGTTATAACGGATATAGTCATCTTCTACGGCAAGTTCCAGTACCTGATGTAACACCGTGTGTACGCTGTCAATCGTCGAGGTTTTCAAATGCCGCTCGTCTGCAAGGCAATTATAGAACGCTCTTACATCGGTGCGCTTCAAGTCTACCACCCGCGAATTGCCGAAATCAGGCTCAACAAACTGCGTATACATATAGCGGTAATTTTGAAAGGTGTTATCTTTCAGCCCCCGCTTTAATTGTTCCCAACGATGGTAAAGATCATTGATAGTTAAATCCTTTTTATCTTCCCTAATCCCGTCAAGAACATCACGCAATACGTCAAGTTCTTTTTCGCGAAGCTCCACGAGCGTTTTGGCATAGACTGAATGTCTCTTTCCCCGGCGATCACGCCACTTATACTCATATGTACCGTTAGGTCGTTGGTGTTCGCCCTCTTTTAGTATTCTCTTTTTGCTATCCTTTCGCTTCTCTGTCATTTTGCTACTCCTTTCTTGGACAGAGGAGCACGTCTGCTACGATTATAGCAGAAGCGTGCTCCCATTTCAAGACTTTCGTACCTATATCGAGAATTGACGATTCAGATAGTCCTCAAAGGGCTTTCTCTTGATCAACCTCTTTGTGCCATTCCAGAGAACGCAGGTACAGTTTTTGTCATCTGTCAATTCACGAATCTTGTCCGTCCCCATATTGAAATAGGCGGCAGCTTCTTCAATCGTCAAATTTGCCTTTTCCCATATCGGTATATCAGTTTTCGGCATGATCACCATCTCCTTTCGATGTGCCTGTGCCATGTGTAAAGAATGAATCCGACAATTTCTGCTGCTTCAGGCTATTGTAATTGGCTCTAAGCCAAGCATCAAGGTTTCTATCTGTGTACGCTTCTGGTACATAATTTTCTCTGTAAGTATGGTATAGAAAACCTAACAATTCAGTTTCGGCGTCTTCGCCCCAAATGCTTCCCACTTTATACAAGGTTGAATATAAACCTGACCCTTTCATCAAATGGGAAATTGACTCAGCAAGGGTATTGTTTTTAGGATTTTCAGAACGTAGGAAGGAAAATGATGAGTTCTTAGCAATATCTAACAGGTCATTGGTGTATTCCGTATAGTCTTCAATTGACACATTAAGAAATCGGTACTTGTCCGTAATCTTCGCGGCGATAAACTGAGATAATTCCATCTCGGATTTTATTGCAAGTAACTCCTCGCCGACTTGATGGGCATAATCGCCACGATAGGAAACTTCAAATCTTGTCCAATTGTCGCAAGTTAATGCTTCGTCAAGCCTAAACCCGCTTTTCTCTATCTGCTCCAATTTCTTGTCATAAATTCGGCAAAGAGATTTGGAGTTTTCCTTTTTGCTTCCAATGTATACTGTCTCAACTATCCCCTCTTCACCGCGATGTGATTTTCTTCGCTTCGCCTCTCGGTCGTTGTGATCTACTACTATGACCTGTTTCTTTATCAAATGATTATATAATGTATCAGGCGTAAATTTCCGGCCGTAGTTGAAGTAATCAGCAGTGAGGTCTATACGACTAATACGAGCAATATAGTTACCGCTTTGTATCATCTGAATGAAAATAGCGACATTCATGGGACTGTTGAACTGCTCACGATACTTTTTCTGATACCATGCCCATGCTTCAGCAGAAAAGCGGACGCATATTCCCATTTCTTGGTGATGCTCATGGGCTCCTATCGCAAAGTACCATGGGACATTTTCAATCGTCCACCTATGAGTATACCCTGCGAGTTTTGCGGATTCCGCAGGAACAACCTTGCCAAACAGGACTTCAATTTTGCTCTTTTGCAGAAATTCGTCGATGATTTCACCCGCAACGATGTACCAGTCTGCTGCATACACGGGAGATGGCGAACGACACACAACGGTAAATTCGTCCACGCCAACCCGTAATGATTTTTTCATCATAATTACTCCTTATTTTTGAGGTGTTCTGTTTTTTTGATGTTCCCTCCCTGTCTTTACAAGACGGGGAGGGACGGTCTCAGACACCCCCAGACAGGGCGTCAAAGATGTCAAAATTCCGTATCAGCGGTGCAGCCATTATCTTGGGCTTCTTCGTCTTTCCCGAGTATGTATACACGCCGTACCCGATTTTGTTGAATTTCATCGATGGGATATCTACACTCGATTCAAGCGCCAAGTAGGCACTGCTATCGCTATTCCCCATAACCGCACGGAAAATCATTTGGTCTCTGAGAAATGTCGGAATGTTACTTGCTTGAGTAGCCTGAGCAACAATCCATAGGAATACGCCCGTTGATCTGCCCGTGAGCACGATATCCGAAAGTATAGAGGTCACTTCATCACGAGTTTTCTTGTCATAGTTCGCCAAGGACTGCGAAAACGCTAAAAACTCGTCAAAAATAACGACAATCGGCGGAAGGTTTAGGCTTTTGAAGTCATTTCCCGCTTGCGAAGTTTCAGCAAGCAACTGCTTCATTTGCCCCCTGCGTTCCATTTGATGAGCATGAATTGAACGAAGCAATTCGATAATACCATCTGGTGTATCAGCGGTTCTCTCAGGTGCTATTTTGTTGCCAAGCCGGGAAATATCGTCCTGTTTAGGATCACAGAAATACAAAATGTATTTCATCTGCTTTTTCAACATCTGCCATATCAGTTCTTGAACAAAAAAGCTCTTTCCGCTGCCCGTTTGCCCGCTTATAAGGCTGTGGTGTAGCGGAATTGTAGTGATCGAATCGACCAAGAAAGTATAATCGTCCAAACCCTCTAATGCCGCTGTAAATTCCGCGCAGTTTTCAAATACAAGCTGACGGTCAAACCCAGCGTCAAAAATATCATAGACGTAATAGTTGCCATCGAGGGAAACGGTGCTTTGCTCTACGATATATCTTCCCAAGGCAGAAGAAATATCGAAATCTTCAAGTTTTTTCCCTTCCTTTAGATGGCGCTGGATTTTTACTTCGCCTGTCATGAGATTATCGTCAAAAGTTACTTGTATTTTCGGAAGAACGGCGACTTCATCTTTCCCTAAGTAACGTTTTAGGTAGATACCGGCGTCGAGCAATTCAGATCGTATCTTTCTCACGATCAAAATATGACGTATGCAATACCGAAATCCATGGGAAATACCGTGAAGCAGTAGAAAGATACCCGCTGATATTGCAAAAATAGTTCCTGCGGCAATCAATGCAACTATGCCAATTTGGGTAATAGTGGTATTGAATTGTAGGCCGTCTTGGCTACCGACGACGATCAAAAGACCGCCGACGGTTGCCAAAACTGCAATAGAACCTACAAATGCCGCTGCGTATTTATCGCGACGGCTGAGCATGGTTGCTGTCACCTCCAGCTCCTGTTCCAGACAGCTTCTTTACTCCCTTGAAGCGCAGAAATAAATCAAAGTTGACCGCGAAGCTGTTTTCGGCATCGAAATTTTCCAATGCGACAATATCACCGAACTCCAGAGGAAGTTCAGTTTTGTCGCAAAGGATTGTGGCGTCGAAATTCTGCCCCCGGTTAGTCAGACGCCGAACTCCTGTTTTCTTGTCGATGCCGTAATCCTTTGTGTCTTCCAAAATTCTTAGGGTGAGAATAACACCGTTAGGAAGTTTTCCCTTTGCATCAGTGTACGGGCGTTGAGCGACAAACTCATAGCGGTTTCCCGTTACTTTGAGAAATTCTTCGCCCAAAACGATCTGCTTCGAAAAAAACCACTGATTAATCATTGTAAAGTCCCCCGCTTTTCTATTTTTTTGAACTCGCGACTCAGATTTTGCTCCAAGTCTTTCAACTGGCGATAAAACTGTTCTGCCGTGTACTCGCCGCGTCGATACGCATAGTATTCTGCTTCCATGGTGGACATTGTTAGACCTTCTCTACCGTACCACAACTTCCACAGTTCCGTGCCACGCACAGATTCGTAATCACGCTCACCTGACACACACAAGTACATCGAATTGCTATAGTCGAAGAACATTTGTTTAATGAACTCGCTAATACTGTTATTTTCTTTCATTAATAAAACTCCTTTCCGCCGTGGGGCAAAACGACCACATTTTTCGGGGTTTGTCTTGCCCCACGGGTTTTTCATTTTTTATATATGTAAAGGAAGACGAAATCGCAGGGCCCTGCTTTTGTCTTGCCACTAATATGGTACCATAGGGTGGGTAATACGGGCAACGACACGACCCCTCAATATCTGGACAAAAAGTCGAAAAACTATTGATTTTATGGACAATTTGCAGTAAAACATAGACAGGTTATTTTTGCCCCGAAATTTGTTGAGAAAGGACTGCGAAAAATGGAAGTGAACAGGAAAGAAAAAATCAAAATTGCAGCACTCGTTAAACATTATATCAGCCAATATGGAATATCTGAAAATGATGAAGAAGCCATGAGAAAGCAGATGGAACGTTTACTTAAGCATACTCCTGTTGGGGATGAGTCCCTATATGAAATAATCAAACCAGATAAAGGAGCTCGAGTAATCTCCGTTGAGGAATTTGAAAGATACTGCTTTGATAAATGGACAAAATATCTCATTGACAAGACTGCAAAAATCAAAAAGAATGAAAACTACCTTGCAGACAAAGAACGGCATTACCATGAGGTCGAAGAACCAAAAAAATATCATGATCTTTCTGTGGAACTGACGAAAGATTATCTCCGCAGTTTGAAGCTGTTTAAACCAATGAGGTATAGATTTGCAGGAGAAGTTGATGAAAACGAGATTTTTGATAATAGAACATTTGTCAGTCCAGAAGAAATAGATAGAAAAGGGCACGGCATGATGATAGAAGCCATCTATGACTTTCTTTTTGAAGGCTTTAACTGGGAAGCCCTCTCATGTGACATTCAGAGCATGAAAATAGCACTTGCAAAAAATAATGTAATGTCAAGAGAAGCGTTGAGGGCGCAGGACCACTTGAAAGACTACAACAATTACATTGGCAAGAGAAAGCGAAACGTTTCCACAATCAGCGCCCGGCTTAAAGCTGTCCAAAAAGCCTTACAGGAAATACAGGACGCATTAAAAAAAGGGGAAAATGATACGGTGTTTAGGAAGAATTGAGATTTCATGCAGTAAAAACAACAACCCCCGCAGGAGTGATCTTGCGGGGGTCGTTTTCGTATGTTCCTTTCAAGAATACAGCGGCACCCAGAGCGAAGTCTGGGTGCCGGGGTTTGTTGGGTGATTTACTTGACAGTCTGGACGGCGTTGCCACCGACAAAGCTGAAACCAGAGGATACGGCGCTGGGGGACATGCTGTTGTTCCAGTGGCCGGCAGATGCTTTGATTCCGTCAAATACTTCTTGGGCTTGTCTGGTTGTACCGTAACCGTCGGTCGGGTAGGTTGAGCCTCGGTATCCGTGGTTGCTACTGAGGTTCAAGTACGCGTCGCCGAAGCAGTCGCCGTTTTCCATTTCACCACATATCATGGGGTTGAAGGTGACTTTTCCACTGTACTCTGTGGGTATTGTGTTGAGTTGAATGTTGTGCATACCGCAGTTGAACATTTCTTGAAATCCTGCACGCGGAGCGGCAAGGCCATAGACATATGCGTCCGCTTTTGCTTTGATGCTGGTTGCTTGGATAAGCGCTTTGAATTCAGCTTCCATTTGTACTTTTTCATCGTATTTGTAGGGCTGTAACCCTGCGTTGAGTCTGGCCGTGTTGAATAAGTCAAATGTTTTCTTTTCTTCGGCGGTCATTTTGCCGTCGACACTGGTGACGTCAATACGCCAATAATCATACAGGTCTTCATCGTACCAGTCGTACAGTGTTTCCATGGAATATGGGTTGGGGCCGGCGACGCCTTTGCCAGACCACCAGCTTACGCCGTAGATTTTGACATAGATACGGTTGTTTTCAACGTAGCCACCGTGGGGAATATATCCAATCATAGTCCAGTAGCCGTTTCCGTTGTTGATGACAGCATCAGACGGAACAGGGCGAATGTCTTTTTCATCAGCGTTGAAGTACGGCAACATGTTTGCGCCGGGGTCGTAGTTTGCAAATGCAATCCATTCTTCACTTTCCGTGTAGGTGGGTGTCCAGTTTGCTCCATAGAGCCAACCGGGGCCTGTCCAGATTTTTTGCTGGCGGTAAATCTTGTTGCTGGGAGACTGGACAGGGGCCAATTCCGCGGTCCAGCGGGTGTTTTCACCGTAGGTCGGTTCTACTTCTACTTTTTCCCCGCTTTCGTTATAGAGGAACGTGACAATTTGAGCCCGGGTACAGGACGCATTGGGGCTGAATTTTCCGTTCCCCGTGCCGCTGGTGATCTTCTTTCCCACTGCCCACGCCACGGCTGTGGCATAATACTGAGTAGACGGCACATCACTGAAAGCTGCTCCGCTTGCTGTAGGTTTTCCTGCGGCGTTCCAGAGGAATGTGACAATTTGCCCCCGAGTACAGGTGGAATTGGGGCTGAATGTAGTGGCGGAAGTACCGCTTGTCACCTTGTTTTCCACTGCCCATAAAACGGCTTTATAGTAATACTTATCAGAGGTTACATCAGTAAACGGATTTGCTGTCGTTGTGGGCTCCGGCTTTCCTTTGGCGTTCCAGAGGAATGTCACTGCCTGTGCCCGTGTGCAGGGCTGATTGGGGCTAAAAGTGGTAGCTGTCGTGCCGCTTGTGATATTCTTTCCCACCGCCCACTGTACCGCTTCGGCATAGTAGGCAGTGGCAGAAACGTCCTTAAACTTCCCCACCGTCCCGGCGGCAAAAGCCGTTGTCGGCAGGCTGGCACACAGGACGCAAAGCACCAGCAAAAGGGAAATGATTTTCTTTATGGATTTCTTTTCTTTCATCATCAGTCTACCTCCACGCCTTCGTCGCCGATATTGTCTAAGGTAATTGTCAGGTCTGGATCGGTACGGAACACAAGGGCATAACTATAATCTTCCGCTCTGTAGAGGAGGGTGAACGCTGAATTATATATTGTTGTCTGACCAGAGCGGATGTTAGGCAGATAGACCAGAGGCGTCGGTTCAGGTTCTCGCCCGTATTCTGACAGTTCAACAATTATCTCTTCCGTTTCCACCTGATTACCGCTGCGGTCTGATATCAGATGCAGCGTATAGTCACCAGTTGGCATTTCGCATTGATGATTATAAACATATGTGAACGCCGGAAACTCTATTTCTCCATAACGACCGTCATAAGGAGTCAATTCATCAAATTTGTCATATTCGTTTTCATCAAGATTACGTGGATAAGGATATTCATTTGCGGCAAATTTCCTTTCAATATTTTTCGGATACATTGTAGAAGAATCCCCATCAGAAGGATAAAAATACAAATTTCCATTCTCATCAACATATAAGCGAATTTGATAAGGGTAAAAACCTGCATAGATACCACCCTCTATTTCAACGCCATAGTAAACAGACACCGGAGCAAGCGGCTTCGATGTGTCAAGATCGTAATAATAATCTGCACCTATGTACTCGCCTTCTACATTAAGAGTTCGTTGAGGTACCACTGCAACATCGCCGACATTCTTTACCGATTCACGCGAGTCGTCTGAAAAGATATTTGCATTTGCATCGTTGGGATCAAATTCAAAGCGTTCGGCTGATTTACCATAATGCAGCGTCCTATAGCTTCTTGCGTACTCTACCAACTCCTCATCGGACATTTTAGAAAATTCGCCCCATGTTAGTCTCCAATCGTCAGTAGTCTCTCCGTTCTCATCAAAGGACAGCACATAATAGATTTTTCCATCTTCAAAAAGATACATTCCAAGTGGGGTATTATTTTTATCGAGCTCTACTGATTTATGATATGCACCTGCTACAAACCCAACTTTCGGTCCGCTGTCTAAAAATTCTTTGAGCGTGACTCTGCCGGTCAATGTTGTCGCTTCTCCTTCTGTGCTAACCGTTGAAATATCGCTGGAAGACTGTAGAGCTTCTTCGTCTGTGCTGCTTGACGGAGCATTGCTGTCGGATTGTCCACAGCCCACCATTATGCTGAGCATCAATGCGCACGCCAACAGTAAGCAGATTACCTTTTTCATTTTCCCATTCCTCCAATAAGATGATTTTAACGCACGCTTTTCTTCTCCCCATGCAGAGCGAACAGCTTTTAGGCAACAAAAAAAGCGCACAGCCAGAGCCATGCGCCGAAAAACGCCTTGCTCCGTTGTCGCCAAACAAGTTTCAAATAGTGCAACCAAAGCACGCATTGATGAGCCTGCGTTTTTACCAAGATAAAAAAACGCACGCTTAGGTATACACTATTCAACTTGTTTGGCATATTCATCTTACCACGAAGCAACAGAAAAATCAATGAAATAAAGAAAAAAGGGATATTCTGATTTTGCTTTCAGAATATCCCTTTGTTGTATTTTGACATGCTCCTCAATTTTGGTCGTAAGTTGGTCGTAAGTTTTGCCGTAAGCACCTCAGAAGTCCCGATTTCCCGGGCTTTTTCAGTCGATTGGCTTCATCGTCGGGAACAGCAGCACGTCCCGGATGGACTGGGCGCCGGTGAGGAGCATGATCAGGCGGTCTACGCCCATGCCCATTCCGCCGGTGGGCGGAAGACCATATTCCAGCGCGGTAAGGAAATCCTCGTCTACATCGCAGGCTTCGTCGTCACCTGCCGCCTTTTGGGCGGCCTGCGCTTCAAATCTTTCCCGCTGGTCGATGGGATCGTTCAGCTCGCTGAAGGCGTTGGCGTACTCACTGCCGCAGATAAACAGCTCGAACCGCTCCGTGTATTCGGGATTCTCCCGATTCTTTTTCGCCAGCGGGGAAATGTCTACCGGATGTCCGATCAGGAACGTGGGCTGCACCAGCTTGTCCTCGCAATAGGTCTCAAAGAACAGATTCAGAATTTCGCCCTTCTTGTGGCGCTGCTCGTATTCGATGTGGTGCTCGTCCGCCAGCTTTCTGGCCTCCTCCAAAGTTTCCACCTGGGAGAAGTCCACCCCGGCGTACTGCTTCACGGCCTCCAACATGGTGATGCGGGCAAAAGGCTTGTCCAAATCGATCTCCACACCGTTTCGCTCCACCAGCCCGGTTCCCAGCACCTTGTGGGCCACCGTGCGGATCATTTCCTCCGTCAGGTTCATCATGCCTTCTAAATTGGTGTAGGCCTGATAAAGCTCCAACTCGGTAAATTCCGGATTGTGCCGGGTATCCATGCCCTCGTTGCGGAATACTCTGCCGATCTCATACACCCGGTCAAAGCCTCCCACGATCAGGCGCTTCAAGTGCAGCTCCAGCGCAATGCGCAGGTACATGTCCAAATCCAGCGTATTGTGATGGGTCACGAAAGGCCTGGCAGCGGCGCCGCCTGCCTGTGTATGCAGCACGGGAGTCTCCACTTCCAAAAACTCGATATTGTCCAGATATTCCCGAATGGCGGTGATGATCTTAGAGCGCTTGACAAACACGTCCTTGACCTCGGGGTTGACGATCAGGTCTAAATACCGTTGACGGTATCTCGAATCGGTATTCTTCAAGCCGTGGTACTTTTCCGGCAGGGGCAGCAGAGCCTTGGAAAGGATCATCACGCTGTTGGCCTTGACGGAAATCTCGCCCCGGCGGGTGCGGAAGGCCTCGCCCACTACGCCCACGATATCGCCGATATCCAGAGAGGCGGTAAGAGCACGATAAGCCTCCTCCCCCAGCATATCGATCTTCACATAGAGCTGAATTCTGCCGGAAGCATCCCGCAGGTCCATAAAAGCGGCCTTGCCCATATCCCGCCAGCTCATGATACGTCCGGCAACGGTGACCTCTTTTCCTTCATACTCGGTTTCAAAATTGTCCACGATCTCCTGGGCCTTTTCTTTCACCGGGAAAGAAGTGATGTGATAGGGGTCGCTGCCGCTGTCCCGCATCTTTTGCAGCTTTTCTCTGCGAATCCGCAGAATTTCCCTCTGGTCCTGCTCTTCCTCCGGCTGTGCGTCTCTGATTTGATCTTCCGCCATGTTCCTCATCCTTTCCAGATTCTTTTACGGTTCAAAAAAGGAGCGGCTTCCTTGCTGCTCCTTTTCCCTGCAATGTACTGTTTACCGAGAGATGGTCACAATTTTGTACTTGGCAATGCCCGACGGCGTTTCCACCTGGACGGTCTTGCCGACCTTTGCGCCCAAAAGAGCCTTTCCCACTGCCGATTCGTCGGAAATTTTTCCGTTTCTGGGATCGGCCTCGTTGGAGCCGACGATTTTGAAATCACGGGAAGACTTTTTTCCGCCCGGCATGGTGATATTCACTTCAATTTTCGAGCCGATGTGTACCGTCTCGTTGTTCAGTTCGCTTTCGTCGATGACCACAGCGCCCTTGAGCATGACCTCCAAGTCAGCGATACGGGCTTCCACGATGGCCTGTTCGTTTTTCGCCTCGTCATACTCGCTGTTCTCGGAAAGATCTCCGAAGGATAGAGCGACCTTGATTTTTTCAGCCACGCTTTTTCGTTTTTCACTTTTCAAATATTCCAGCTCTTTTTCCAAAGAAGCCAGACCTTCTTCTGTTACAAAATACTGTTTTTCTGCCATACTGATTCCATCCTTTGTTTACTTTGCATTGCAAAGTTTGCGGCGCATCTTGCAGCCACATTGTTTTTGATTATAGTGAAATTTTTCCAAGTTGTCAATGAAAAACCGAAAACAACCGGAATTTTTACAGAGAATTCAGAAATAGAACATGGGATTCGTGAGCCCGCCGTTCAAAATCACCTCGAAATGCAGGTGGGGCCCGCTGGAATTTCCGGTGCTGCCCACATAGCCTATAATCTGACCCTTCTCCACGACAGTCCCGGCTTCTACGGCCAGGGCACTCATGTGGGCGTACCGGGTCTGAAAGCCGTTTCCGTGGTCGAGAAAAACACAGTAGCCGTAGCTGTCGTTCCAGCCGGCGTAGATCACAGAGCCGCCGTCAGACGCGATGATGGGTTTGCCGTAAATATTGCTTCCGGCAATGTCAACGCCCCGGTGGCCGTTCTCCCCGAAATAACAGGTCAAATAGGTGTAGCCCGGCATGGGCCAGAGGAAGCTGCCGCTGCCCACATAGCCGGTGCTTGGGGCAGTGCCGGCATTGCCAGTGTGCTGCTGCCGGAGCTGCTTTTCCAGCTCGGCAATGGCGGCTTCGTTTTCCTCGATTTGAGAGCTCAGCAGTTCGGAATCCGTCAAGGCGCTGAGTTCCTCGTTTTCCGCGTTTTCCACGGCCCGCTGAGCTTCCTCATAGAGCTTTGTCAGCTCTGCGCCTTTGGTGTCCAGCGTCTTCTTCTCTCGGCTCAACTCTTGTTTGTCCGCAGAAATGTCCGCAAGTTCCCGCTCGAGCTCGGAAAGCTGAGTTGTCAAATTGTCGATCAATTCCCGGTCATGGCGGGTCACGGCTCGCAAAAACTGCACCTTTTCCGTGAAATCCACCAGATTTTCGCTGTTCAGGATCACCGCTAAGGTGGAGGCGTCTCCCGTCACGTACAGCGCTTTGATCCGTTTCTTTAAAAGATCGGTATTCCTGTTGACGTCATCCTGCTTCAAAGCGATCCGATCCTCGGAAGCGGCTATTTTATCGTCCAGCTCGGCAATTTGCCGGCGAAGCAGATCGATTTGGCTCTGCACAGTGTCGATCTGTCCGTACAGAGTGTCCCGATATGCTTTTTTCTGTTCGGTATCGTTCCTCAGTGTTTCCAGTCTTGCATCGTTCTCCTCTTTTTGTGCCTGCAAACTTTCCTGCTGCTTTTGAAGCTCCGACAGAGTTTCAGCAGAAGCGGGAAAGCTTAGGAACAGCACAGCGGCCAGCATCCCGCAAAGGAATTGATATAGCCGCTTTCTTGAGTTAAACAACAGCGTCCTCGCCCTCTTTCTTCAGATATTTGCCGATAGAGATCACGCCGCCCAGCATGCCGAACAGCATCCCCACCACAATGTATGCCAGATAAATCAAACCCGCATAAGGCTTGATATCTACAATGGTCAGGAAAGGCGCGATATTGTACACCACCTCCACCGCCTTGTCGTAGGCAAAATACAACACTGTGGCAGAAATGAGACCCGAAAGCACGCCGATGACCAAACCCTCCACGATAAAGGGAATTCGGACAAACCCGTTGGTCGCGCCCACCGATTTCATGATGATGATTTCCATTCTCCGAGAGAACATGGTGACCTTGACGGTGTTGGAGATAATGAACAGGGACACCACACCCAGCACGGCCACCAGCGCCACGCTGCAATACCTGACAAGCCGGTCAAGGTTGCTCAGCTTGTCGGCAATATCCTTATAATTGGAAATGCGGTCCACGCCCTCCACTGATTTGATCGCATTGATGGTTTCGTCGTATTTGCTCAGATCCGCCAGAGAAAGCACATAGGCGTCCGGCAGGGGGTTTTCCACTCCCTGCAGGGCATTGAACAGCATACCGTCGCCGCTGTCGCCGCCCATGATCTGCATCATTTCATTCAAGCCCACATCTTTGGGCTTGAATGTGCATTCGGAAATGTTGTCGATCGTCCGAATCTCCTCACCTATCTTGACAGCCGTCAGCGAGGGAAGATCGTCCTGCAAAAACACGGTAATGGTATTATTGCCCTCGATCATCGCCATCATGGCAGAAAGGTTGACGGTCATAGCCGCGGCAATGCCGGTCAGCAGCAGACAGGCGATCAGGACTGCAATGGAAGCGATGCTCATCGTCCTGTTTTTCCACAAGCTTTTGATACCCTCCCGAAAGAGGTATCCGGTATTATGCAGTCCCATTACTCCACCTCCCCTTCATCCGGTTCACTGACGTCCTCATCATACTCTTCCTCATATTCCCCATCATATTCGGGGATATGCTCCTCCGCCAGCTCGACTTCCGCAGGAACTTCTTCCGGCTCCTGCCCGTCATAGGGCTCGGAATTGTCGTACTCGGCATAATCGTCATCCTCCGCGATCTCCGGCGGGACAAACCGCTCCGGCGGCGCATAGCTGTCCTGCATGGCGGCAGTATCGGCCACCACCTCGCCGCTGTGGATCTGAATGATGCGCTTGTGGAAGTGCTTCACCAGAGAATGCTCGTGGGTGACCATCAGAATGGTGGTGCCCCGGCGATTGATCTCGCTGAGCAGGTCCACGATCTCAAAAGACAGCGCCGGGTCAATGTTACCCGTGGGCTCGTCGGCGATGATCATAGACGGGTTATTCACCAGCGCTCTCGCCAAACCAACTCTCTGCCGTTCTCCGCCGGAAAGCCCGGTGGGATAATGTTTTGCCTTGTGCTGCAGTCCTACCAAACTGAGAATATAGGGCACGCGCTTTTTGATCGCTTTAGGCGGCGCGCCTACCACACGCATGGCAAAGGCCACATTGTCATAGACCGTCATATGGTCGATCAAGCGGAAATCCTGGAACACCATGCCCATTTTCCGGCGAACGTAGGGAATCTTCCCTTTCCGCAGATGGGAAACATCCTGTCCGTCAACAATGATCTGCCCGGAAGTGGGGCGTTCCTCACAGGTGATGAGCTTCAAAAACGTGCTCTTCCCCGCGCCGGACGAGCCGACGATAAAAACGAAGTCTCCCTTGTCCACTTTCAAATTGATCCGGTGAAGCGCTTCCGTGCCGTCATTGTACACCTTCGTTACATTGCGAAATTCAATCAAGACTATCCCTCCAAATCAAACCCGATAAAACGTCCGGAACTTATGACTTCCTTTTTTCAGAAAACAGCGAAGCGGGAGCCATACCGTTTTCTGTTTTGCTTTCACACAACAGCACCCATCAGTACAACGCAATTATACCAATGGGTGCCCGCAATTTAATTCTTTTAGAGAATTTATTTGTAACCAATTTGTAATTTTCGTCGACAGGACCAGCGAAAATTCCAAGAGAAACCCAACAAATCAGAATTTATTCGGATTACTCGACAAATACTTTTTCACCATCAAGGCAACCTTGAACACAATGGCATCCTCAAATTCCCGCAGATCCAGCCCGGTGATCTTCTTGATCTTCTCCAGGCGGTACACCAGCGTATTGCGGTGAACGAACAGCTTCCGGGAAGTTTCGGACACATTCAGGTTGTTTTCAAAGAACCGCTGAATGGTGAACAGCGTTTCATGATCCAGCGAATCGATGGACCCCCGGCGGAACACTTCTTTCAGGAACATCTCGCAAAGCGTCGTGGGCAGTTGATAGATCAGGCGGGCAATGCCAAGATGATTGTAGCTGACAATGGGCTTCTCCGTATCGAAAACCTTCCCCACTTCCAGAGCGATCTGCGCTTCCTTGAAGGAACGGGCCAGATCCTTGATGCTGTTGACCACCGTGCCGATACCCACAGTGCAGTGGGTATAGAACTCGCCGGACAGAGTATCCACAATAGAACTGGCCAGCTTGTTAATATCCTTTTCATCGATATTGGGCTTGATCTCCTTGACAAGGGCGATGTCCGTCTCATTGATATTGATGATGAAATCCTTGTTCTTGTCCGGGAACAGATTCTGCAGTACATCATAAGCGGAGATGTCGTTCTTGTCCATGATCTTGATGAGCATACAGACTCTGCTCACATCGGAATCGAAGTGGAGCTCGTGGCTTTTCAGGTAAATATCTCCGGGCAGGATATTGTCCAAGATCACGTTTTTGATAAAATTGCCGCGGTCATACTTCTCGTCGTAATACTGCTTGATACTGTTGAGAGAAACCGCCAGCACACGGGCATATTTCTGCGCCTCGGGGTCGGACCCCTCCACAAATACGGCATATCCAGAGCTGGGGCGGGTTCCGAAAGCCTTGAAGCTGTAATTCTCTGCCTGGAACGTTTCGGAAGAAGCCATGTCCTCCGACGTGACGCTTTCAAAGACTTCTCCGACCTTTCCCAACTCGCTGCACGCAATGATAATGGACGACTCATCGATCACGCCGATCACACGGTCGATGGTCTCCCCCATCTGATGGATCACTCCCTGAAACAGTCTGTTGGACATAAAATTTCCCCTTTCCTCGTTTGCGGCACAAGTGAACGCCCAAGAATACGATCTTCGGCAAAGCACTTGCAAAGCTTATTGAAAACTCCTCTTGATAAACTCCTAACTGAAACACCCCGGTACAAATAAGGGGTATTATTAGAATTATTTTACATAAATAGCAGGAAAATTTCAACCTTTTTTTGAAAATTCCTGAAAAATCCGTAACGAAAACGTACAGAAAGACTGATATTTTGCAAAAGGAAAGGGATACCGCAAATGCGGTATCCCTTGAAAAGCAAGTGTGAATTAGTTCAGGAAAGTCTTCTCGGTTTCCTTGTCGAACAGATGCATCTTGTTCAGATCGAAAGCGATGGAGCTCTTGTCGCCGGACTTAGCAGTGGAGGTGGGCTCCACGCGAGCGGTAACGGCGTTGCCTTCGCAGTTCAGATACAGATAGGTCTCAGCGCCCATCAATTCGGTAACTTCCACGTCGCAAGTAACATGTGCGCCGCCGACCTTCTCGATGAACTCGGGCTCGTCATGAACGTCCTCAGGACGGATGCCGAACACAACTTCCTTACCGACATAATCGGCAATGGTGGTGCCCTCAGCCTTGTGGGCGGGAACCTTGATGGTGCAGCCGCCGAAGGTCAGAGTGTAATCAGAGCCATCCTTGCCCAGCTTGGCATCGATGAAGTTCATCTGAGGAGAACCCATGAAGCCGGCCACGAACTCGTTGATGGGATACTCATACAGATTCTGGGGAGTATCGACCTGCTGAATGAAGCCGTCCTTCATAACCACGATACGGTCGCCCATGGTCATAGCTTCGGTCTGGTCATGAGTAACATAGATAAAGGTGGTGCCCAGTCTCTTGTGGAGCTTGGCGATCTCGGTTCTCATCTGAGCACGGAGCTTAGCATCCAAGTTGGAGAGCGGCTCGTCGAGCAGGAACACCTTGGGGTCACGAACGATCGCACGGCCCAAAGCAACACGCTGTCTCTGACCACCGGACAGAGCCTTCGGCTTACGATCCAGCAGGTGGGAGATGTCCAGAATACGGGCAGCCTCTTCCACGCGGCGCTTGATTTCATCCTTCGGGGTCTTGCGGAGCTTCAGGCCGAAAGCCATGTTGTCATACACGGTCATGTGAGGATACAGAGCATAGTTCTGGAACACCATGGCGATGTCTCTGTCCTTGGGAGCGATCTCGTTGGAGAGCGTGTCGCCGATGTACAGTTCGCCCTTGCTGATCTCTTCCAGACCGGCGATCATACGCAGGGTGGTGGACTTGCCGCAGCCGGAAGGACCGACCAGAATGATAAATTCCTTGTCCTCAATGTCCAGGTTAAAGTCGGTAACTGCCGTTACGCCGCCTGCATAGATCTTATAGATGTTTTTCAGAGTTACACTTGCCATTCAGAATTCCTCCTGTTTCCCGATGTGCT
>JAFLRP010000174.1 GCA_022511515.1 Acutalibacter sp. | reverse complement strand
TTTATCAGGTCAACCGCACGCAAGCGGAGCGATTATATGAAAAGGCCGCCGAATACGCGGGCCTGACCGGGCAGGAAACGGTATTGGATTTGTACTGCGGCGCAGGGACCATCGGGCTTTCCATGGCGGGCAAGGCGAAAAAAGTCATCGGCGTGGAGATCGTGCCGGAGGCCATCGAAAACGCCCGGCAGAACGCCGCCGACAATCAGATCGAAAATGCGGAATTCCTCTGCGGCGATGCGGCGCAAGCGGCGGTTGAATTGTCCCGCCGGGGCGAGCGCCCGGACGTGGTGATTTTAGACCCGCCCAGAAAGGGCTGTGCCCCGGAGCTCATCGAAACGGTGGCAAACTTCCAACCTCAGCGCATCGTCTACGTCTCCTGCGACCCGGCAACACTGGCGCGGGACTTGAAGCGTTTTGCAGAATTGGGCTATCCTCCCATAGAAGCCACCCCGGTGGATATGTTCCCCGCGACGAGCCATGTAGAATGTGCGGTAAAAATGGAGAGGAAAGAGAACATATGATAAAGCCGATTCGGAGAGAACAGCTTCCAATATGCCTTGAAATTCTCAAAAGAAGTTATGAAAAGACTGCCACAACCTTTGGGATGACCGAGGAAAACTGCCCTTACAGGGGAAGAACCCGCTTGCCTTTGGGCGTAATGGAAAAGGAATTTGATGACGGCTATTTCATGTATGGGTATGTGCATGACGATCAAATGGTAGGTTTTTTGTCCATGCAAAAAAAGGAAAATGAATGGGATATCCAAGATCTTGCCGTACTTCCTGAGTATCAGGACAGGGGTTATGGCAATGAATTACTCCTTTTTGCAAAAGAGGTCGCCGCAAAATCAAATTGCCGAAAGATTTCGCTGGGGATGGTGCATGACAATATCCCTTTGAGAAAGTGGTATCAAAACCGAGGTTTTGAGGTTGTTAAACTCATAAACTTTGAAAAGGTCAGTTACACGGTCGGAATTATGGAATTGTCACTTTAGGAAAAGGTGTGAAAAAGCCTATGAAACTCGGAGCGTATCAGTTCGCGGTGAGCGGGAATATACGGAAGAATTTGAAGACCATCAAAAAGGCCATAGCGCTGGCGGCGGAGCAAAAAATAGAACTGCTGGTGTTCCCGGAGTGCGCTTTGACCGGCTACCCGCCCCACGACATTCCCGATTCCCGTGCGGTAGATTTTGAGGAAGTCGATGCCGCGCTGGAGGAAATACAGACTTTGGCGGCAGGCAACGGCATCTGCACCGTGATCGGGTCGATCACGGAAAGCAAGGCCCCTGGCAACCCCCACAACAGCGCTGTGATTTTCCTGCCGGACGGAAAGCGGGAAATCTATTATAAGCGAGCATTATGGGGTTGGGACAGAGATAATTTTTCTGGCGAAAAACTTGATCCCGAAGCAACCGTTCCGGAGAATTTCTCCCTCAAATGCGGTGGAGTGTTTCAGCTTGGCAACGTGAAAATCGGCGTAAGAATTTGCTTTGAGGTACGATTTCCGGAGTATTTCCGAGAACTGTACGCGCAAAACACCGATTTGAACATTATCCTGTTTTACGATGTCGCCGACAACGACAACGTGGACAGATACGACCTGATCCGCTCCCATATCCGCACCAGGGCCGTGGAAAACGTCTGCCCTATTCTGACGGTGGACACCATTAGGCCCTATCAGACCGCCCCCACCGCACTATACGACCGCTCCGGCGGCGTGCTTGCCGAATTGGAGCGAAACAAGGAAGGGCTGCTGGTGTACGATTGGGAGAAAACAGAATTGACTTTTGGCGAGCAAGGCAGAAAAGAGATTTCTGACTCTTTTTTCAAATGAGGAGGTTTCAAAATGGACACAGTCAAAGTAAAATCCGGCAAAACTCTCATGATCGCTCACCGGGGGCTCAGCGGGCTGGAAACGGAGAACACCTGCGCGGCCTTTGTGGCGGCGGGGAATCGGCCTTCTTATTACGGCATTGAGACCGACATTCACCGGACCTCTGACGGTAATTTCATCATTCACCACGACCCGGACACTTCCCGGGTGGGCGGAAAAAAGCTCAAGGTGGAGGAGACGGATTTTTCCACGCTGCAGGAATTCCGGCTCCGCGACAAGGACGGCAGTCACACCCGGGCCGATCTGCGTCTACCCTCGCTGGAGGAATACATCGGCATCTGCAAGCGGTACGGGAAAACCTCCGTGCTGGAGCTAAAAAGCGCCTTTACCGAGGAAGAAATCCGGGAAATGATCGGCCGTATCGAAAAAATTGGTTGGCTCAGTGAAGTTATCTTCATCGCCTTTGACTACGAAAATCTGGTGAAGGTGCGGAAAGTGAAGCCTGAGCAGCGCTGCCAATTTCTGACGGAGCGGTTCTCCGAAACCCTGTTGACACGCCTTGTAAAGGACAATATCGATTTAGACATTTACTACCCTGCCCTATCTGAGAAAGACTTGAAACTCTGCCACGAAAACGGGGTTCTGGTCAACGTCTGGACGGTGGACAAAAAAGCAGACGCGGAACGGCTCATTGGCTGGGGCGTGGATTTCATCACCTCCAACATTTTGGAGGGTGAGGTTGAACCGTGAAAAGGCTGACCATCGACTTGAAGGACTACCGGGAAAACGGCACGGTGTACTTTCGCGCAGCGGTGCGGGGCATCATTCGGCAGGAGAACAAATACCTGCTGATTTCCGGGAAATACGGCGACTGCAAATTCCCCGGCGGCGGCGTGGAAAGCGGCGAAAATTTAGAGGAAGCCCTTGCAAGAGAGATCCGGGAGGAAACGGGCTTTACGCTGGACCCTTGCTCCCTGCGGAAATGGGGCGAAGTCACGGAGCGCAGAAAAGGCGTCACCGCCGACGTGACAGAGATGGTCTCCCATTACTTTTTTTGCCGACTCACGGAGACCCCGCAGACACAACAGGAGCTTGACACCTATGAAAGGGAGTACGAATATGCCCCGGTGTGGCTGACCTTGGAGGAAGCCATTGAAAAGAACAGGTTAGCTTTAGGGCAAACGGAAGTACCCTGGGTCACACGGGATTTAACGGTTTTGAAGTGCCTTCGGGACGAGGACGCTTACGCGCGGGAGGAGAAAAAATGCTGAAAATCGGTTGTCATCTTTCCAGCTCCAAGGGGTTTCTGTCCATGGGTAAAACGGCGGTGGAGATCGGGGCGAATACCTTTCAATTTTTCACCAGAAATCCCCGGGGCGGCAAGGCAAAGCCGCTTGATTTGGAAGACGTGGCGGCTTACCGCTCCTTTGCGCAAGAGCACAGCCTCTTCCCCATTCTCGCCCACGCTCCCTATACGCTGAACGCCTGCGCTGCCGATGAGGGCTTGCGGGATTTTGCCAAAAATACCATGGCGGACGACCTTTCCCGGCTGGAACACATCCCCCAGAGCATGTACAATTTCCATCCCGGAAGCCACGTGCAGCAGGGCGCTGAAAAAGGTATTGAGCTGATTTCCGATCTGCTGAATCAAATCCTGACCCCGGATCAGAGCACCACCGTCCTGCTGGAAACCATGGCGGGAAAAGGATCTGAAGTGGGCGGCAGGTTTGAGGAGCTGCGGGCCATTTTAGACAGAGTGGAACTGAATGACAAAATGGGCGTTTGTCTGGACACCTGCCACGTGTTTGACGGCGGGTACAACATCGTGGCCGAATTGGACAGCGTGTTGGAGGGGTTTGACCGGGTCATCGGGCTTTCCCGGCTGCGGGCGGTTCATCTGAACGACAGCAAGAATCTGTTGGGGAGCCATAAAGACCGCCACGAAAAGCTGGGCGAGGGCAATATTGGCATGGAAGCGCTGACGGCGATAGTCAATCACCCGGCTCTGCGGGAACTGCCCTTCTATCTGGAAACGCCCAACGAGCTCCCCGGTTACGCTAGGGAAATCGCCGTAATGAAGGAAGTCTACCAGGGAGAGTGCTCCTGACAAAATAGAGCGCGAATAAAAATCCCCCGCATATGTCGGGGCTTTCGGGGGACAAAAAAGTCAAGGCCGCCCTTAAAAGGGGCAGCCTTGACTTGGGAAGTCGAACGATATTATGCAATTTGTAAGTTTCCATCCCCTGTTTATTGCCTATCCTTACCGGCTCTGCACTGTTTCCAGATGACTGATCTCGGCCCTGTACAGGTGAATGAAAAAGGTGATGCTGCAAACCAGAGAAACCAGCTCTGCGCAGGGGAAAGCCCACCACACCGACGACACCAACCCGGTGAGCTTCGCCAACAGCCAAGCCGTGGGAACCAGGATCAGCAGTTGCCGCATCAGAGAAATGATCAAGCTGTATGTGCCTCTGCCCATCGCCTGGAACAAAGTTGAGCTCACGATGCCCAGGGCGGCAAAAGGAAAACAGATACAGATGATCCGCAGAGCCGCCACGCCCAGCTCCATCATTTCAGAAGTGGGATTGAAGATTCCGATCAGTTGCCCCGGGAACAGCAGGAAAGTCAGCATTCCCAGACCCATGATGATCAGGGCGATCATACAGCCGTTTTTCAGGGCGGATAACAATCTCTTTTTATTCCTGGCGCCGTAGTTGAAACCCATGATGGGAAGCAAACCCTGGGTCAAGCCAAATACCGGCATGAATACAAAGTTCTGCAGGCGGAAATACAGGCCGAACACAGTGTACGCCGCCGTGGAGAAGCGGGAAAGAATGGCGTTCATGCCAATGTTCATCACGGTGCCGATCCCCTGCATCACGATGGCGGGCAGACCCACCTGATAGATATCCTTCACGGTCTTTCCGTCAAGGCGAAAGCCTTTGAAGCCGATATGGATCTCATGTTTGCCCTTCGTCACCACCACAATACACACGATCATGCTGATCCACTGCCCGGCAACGGTAGCCACGGCAGCGCCGGCGACGCCCATGGCGGGGAAACCCAGATATCCGAAAATAAAGATGGGATCCAAAACAATATTGGATACGGCGCCGATCAGTTGAAAAATCATGGGCCAAATCATGTTCCCCGTGGCCTGCAATGTTTTCTCCAAACTGACAGATACAAACATTCCCACAGAAAAAATACAGACAATAGACAGATAGGTATCCCCCATGGCGATGATCTCGGCATCCGTTTCAAACAGGTGGAAAAACGGCGTGGTGAAAAACCCGCCGTAAACGGCAAAAACAAGAGAAGTCAGCACGCCCAGCACGATGCCGTGGGCGGCGGCCAAATCCGCTTCTCTTTTTCTACCCTGCCCTAAGCGCCTTGAAATCAAGGAAGTGACGCCCACAGCAGTACCCACCGCAAAAGCGATCATCAAATTTTGCAGGGGCAGGGCAAGGGATACCGCAGACAGAGCCTTCTCACTGTACTGGGAGACGTAATAGCTGTCCACAATATTGTACAGAGCCTGAACCAGCATAGAAAGCATGGCAGGCAGTCCCATACTCAAAATCAGGGGCAGCATTTTCGCAGTGCCCATTTTGTTTTCAGTCCGTGCAGTTTCACCCATTTTGCGATACTTCCTTTCGCATTCTATTCCCTATTTTATCAAAGTTTCCTTCCCGTTTCGAGTTCCCGAAAAGAGAAATTAAGGTCTTCCACCTTGAAACGAAAACGTGTAAAGCATACCATATTCCGTGATATTTTACAAGTATCACTTTGGATCGTGACACGAAATATTCTGGATTTTTCCAAATCGCTGCAAATAGCGCGGCTGAAGCATAAACTCCTTTGCAACCCATTCCTGTAAGGCATGGATTGCAATTCAAAATAGGCATTTGAAATCGATTGGATCATCTGTTATAATTATGTCACGAAACAACAGCAAGGTCAGAGATGCCGATTACCGAGACCTTGAAGAAAGTCTCAACACACTATGGCCACTGATCATAAAGGGGGATATTACAATGGCATTAACGGAATTTGCAAAAAACTATCACGAAAAAATGCTGCCGGGTTGGGAATCCACCCTGCAGAAGACCGACCCGGAATTTATCAGCCGGTTTGACAACTTCGCCTTTGATGAGGTGATCAATCACCCTGCGGTGCAGTTGAGTGATAAGACCCGGTTCATTTCCCATCTGGCGGTACTGCTGGGCTGCCAGGGCGTGGACAATTTCAAAATCATGCTGCCTGCTGCGCTCAACATGGGCGTGACGCCGGTGGAAGCAAAGGAAATTGTGTACCAAGCGGTGGCGTATCTCGGCATGGGCCGGGTGCAGCCCTTTATCGCCGCCACCAATGAGGTTTTTGCAAAGCAGGGCATTTCTCTGCCCTTAGAGAGCCAGGAGACCACCACCATGGAAGATCGCTTGGAAAAAGGCAACCGGGTACAGGCGGACATCTTCGGCGAGGGAATGCTGGAAAGCTGGAAAAGCGGTCCGCAGGAAAGCGCCCACATCAACTACTGGCTGGCGGATAACTGCTTCGGCGATTACTACACCCGCACCGGGTTGGACGTGAAAACCCGGGAGCTGATCACCTTCTGCTACCTTTACGCGCAGGGTGGATGTGAGCCCCAGCTCTTAGCCCACACAAAAGCCAATTTCGGCGTGGGCAACGACAAGGAGCTGCTGATCAAGATTATCTCCGCCAACATTCCCCAGATCGGTTATCCAAGAACCCTGAACGCCCTGCGGATCATCAACGAGGCCGCAGCGGGATAAATAGCTGTACAACTTAAAAGGAGCAGTCGCTTAATACGGCTGCTCTTTTTTTGCTTGCATTGCTTAAAAGATTCCGTGATTTCTTCCATTCCGGTTTCCTGCTTGGTATGGAATGGACCGCGGCTTTCGCAGTGCCCGCATTTGACGCAGTCTTTGGCGTGAACGTCCGGCTTTTGATAGTGATTTTTTGTCATCTCGCCGCCCGCCGGTGCCAAAGGAATGCTCTGCAAGGATGATCCGTGATTTCGGCACGTTTCCCCATTGGAAGGCTGCAAGGAAAAATAGCAAAAATTGTCATTCATAAGCGCACAGGTTCGTGCCAGAATACTTACTGCAAACGCAAACGAAAAACTTTTTTGAAGGAGAGAGAACAATGAAGAGTAGTATGGTTCCCGAAGCCAAGGACGCTATGGAGCGTTTCAAGAACGAGGCTGCCTCTGAAGTGGGTGTCAGCCTGAAGCAGGGCTACAACGGCGACCTGACCTCCCGCCAGGCCGGTTCCATCGGCGGCCAGATGGTCAAAGACATGAAGTCCGAACGAAAGACGAGTTTTTATCGAAATGACCGCACTGCACTGGGGCATTCAGTAAAGATTACCTACATAGCGCATCTTACGGCATAGGAGGAGAAAGACAATGAAAAGGCTGATAAAATGTGAATTCAACATTGACACCGCTTGCGTGGAACTTCGATTCTCCGATGGTTGCCGAATTGATATTGATACTGTAGGCGTGGAGAATGAGATCGCTGATAACATGTACCAGCGCGGTGAGCTGGACTGGCTGATCTACAATAAACCGCTGGAGTATGCCCAGCTTGTCCTGGGTGGAGATTTGGAGGGGTACATACAGGGGACAGCGGAGCATCGGTTGATAGACTGAGGAAATTATAGTGCAGCCCACTGATCTGCAAAGATCGGTGGGCTATAGTGTAGCCATTATTCTCTATTATTATGGAAAAAGGGAGCCAATGTCTGACGATATGTTGGGCGAGAAGGTACTTCACGAATCCCAAAACCCATGACATTACCAGTTGCATCATGTCGAACTTTTCCAGCAATATAAGCCGTATACATATCCGCCGCAAAAGTATAGTTTTGGGGAGCTATGAAAGATTTCCTCAAATATCCATACATTACTCCAGCAGCATAGTCTGCAAGCTGGATACCGGTACTTTGATTACTGCACTCGGTCAATACGCTGTGGTAAACATTATCGTAATTGCGAATAAAATCGCCGTTCACCGTAAATTCATGGCATATAGATTTGATCTGCTTCATCGTTTCGGGATTCAGCTCGTCCATTACAAAAACGGCAAACCCGCTCTGTCGGTTCAAATCCATCTGAACACGTTGAAATGCCTCCTGCATATGGAACTTATATATGTGCCTTTCTGCCAACAAGCTGTATTGCTCGTACACATTTGTCAGCGTGAATATGTATTGTAAGGATTCTTTCTGTGCGGCGCATTCAAGGACTTTCCTGTAATATCCTTTTAGCCTGTCATTACTCATGGCAGCAATGGCTGGGGTACGGGGGCGGTTACGCATTTTCTCCCAGAGGTCGCTCCACTTGACTTCTTCGCCAACGGGGATTTCATACATCCCATTGAGAGTTTGCATCTCTTTCTGAAAATCCCGATAATCGTCCATTGAGATCATCACATTAGATCGAATATAGAAAGGATGGCGTTTGCGAAATTCCGGCGTTGTCTGTGCTTTATATGCTCCCGCTTCATCTGTGAAAACGAAATAGTGACTCACTCGCTCACCTCTGTCATGGTTTTCCCGATATCGTCAATCGCATAATCACAGACGATATGGATAAATTCCGGCAGAAAATTGCTATAACCGATGGCCTCACTTTGAAAGGAATATCGCCATTGCACAAAGAAATTGCCGATCGTTTCCAAGTTGATTTTCAGCGTCTCATCGTTCTGATGCGTTTTTTCTTTCAACACGGCAGACAGAGCTGTCTTATGATCGTCCGGAAGGGCGTAAAACAGCTTGTCTATTTCATGGACGCAGTCGAAAGTGCCTGTTTCCTTCAAGGTCAATGCCTTTAATGCCAACTCTGCCGCAAGCACTCCATTTGTCACTATGGCAGGCGTGAGATAGGGTCGCTTACCCGCCTCTTTTTCCTCGTGATACTGTTTCATTTTCTCCGGATCATCAAACGGAATGCGATCCCGTTCTTCCAGTTCGCAAAAGACTATGTAGAACGCTTTACAATCAAGAATGATACCGCCGGCGTCAGATGGCTTTAGAAACAGCTGTTTCAGATACTCGCAGTCTGACGCCTTATCACAGCTATGGCATCTGCTCGGCTTTTTGATCTCATACTTTTTTGGCATCTTTCCTCTTTCCGGTTTATTTCAAACCATCACACACGGATAATAGTTCATTCACTCGGTCAACGATGCGTTTTTGTTCAGCGAGCGGAGGAAGCGCAACGAGATATTTCTTTATTTCGCCCATTCCTAAATCTGGAACGCCAATTGATTGCCTTGCCTTAACAGAATATGACAGTATATATGGGCTTTCCAAGTAGTAGCGCAAAAACCATATATCCACATACAATGGTCTAATAACGCAACAAGAGTATGACACTAAAAATGTAATATCTGATTCTACAACTCGAGCTTTTCCCAACGCTGCGCCAATACGGGAATAAATGATATCATTCCTGCATGGCAATACCTTTTTAGATAAACGCACAAAATCATTTTGAGAAATGTATTTCACATTATTTGTATAATTGATTGTTCCATCATCAAGTAAATCTTTCGCAGATAAAAAGAGAACACCTTCCTCAGGATTTACAGATTTGGGCATGTTGTGATCGATATCACCAATCAAGCTGCAAATATCCTGCAAATGGACCCATGTCCATGTATCGGGAATTTCAAACGGACATTCATCCTCAGATATGGGTGGCATGGTTTTTTCTTTCTTAATCTTACCCTCAGCAATGAGTTTGACTTTTTCTTCTCGAATACGTTTCAGAAGTTCCGAGGCAGGTTCGTCCGCAGGATCGCGTTCAGTGAGTTTTCCTTGTACTGCTTGCTGCAAAATGGATTTGCGGAGCTTGTCCGGGAATTCAGCATTCAGTGCAGATAGTCTTTGCTCCGCTTCGCCATACTCTGCGACTATCGGCAACAGTTCCCCAATTTTGGAAACAATGCGTTTTTGTTCTTCAAGCGGTGGTATAGGGATTATAAATTCAGTTAAATATTCCGCCTTAACATTATTGATATTCATCCCTTGAACAGATTCTCTTATGTGTTTTCTATAAAACTCGCTATCAAATAAAGCCCAAAAATAAGGAATGAATTCTGCAAATTTAGGACGTATTATTCTTAAAAATGCTCCAATTTGTGTGTTTCTGTCATCTGCTCTTACAAATGCCGGTTTTCCAATTGCTATTTTGCTTCCTGTTGAGGCGACTATTACAACATCCCCATAGTGTAAAGTTTTTTCTTCGGCATAAAACGTCGGTGGAAGGAAAACATCGTTATCATAATACACTAGATTGGAGTTTTGCAAATTGCCACCACGAAAAATACGAATACCCGTTTTACTTACTTCATGAGATTTATATGTAGTTCCACCAATTACTTCGATTAGGCTGCCTAATTTTACCCAATTCCATGTCGTGGGTATTTCAAAAGGCATATCTTCTAGTAATGAAGGGGCAATTATCCCGTTTACAGCCTGTAGTCTCTTTAACAGTTCACTTACTGGCTCGTCCATATCATCTTGTGGCACCAGTTTTCCCTGAATAGCACACTGAAGTATAGAGTTTTTCAAATCCTGTGCGGTCATAGCTCATTTACCTCCAGCATAGCGGTAATGTCCGCTAAAATATGGTCAATGTTAGCATTCAGCTCGGCGCGCTCCGCCTGATAATGGGTAATCAAATCAGCAGGTTCCAGTATTTCTTCTTCCTCATGGGGGAAGGGACAGCATTTATCGAAATTATAGTTCAGCTCAACCAATTCATCTGCCGTGAAGAAGCGGGCCTTGTCTTTACCGCCTACCACAATAGGCTGTTTGTCGGCCCACCACTCACGCACGGGATCAAAATGCTTGTCCTGCATGGGCTTAGTTTTGGTAAAGCTCTTAACGCCCTCCGGATAATCCAAGCGATAAAACCACACGCCGCGGCTGGGTACGCCCTTCTGGAAGAAAAGCAGGTTCGTATTTACACTGGCATAAGGCTTGAACACCTGAGGCAAACGGATGATGGTATGTAGGCCATATTCCGTTAACAATTTTTCTTTTATCGTCTTTTTCACTTTGCTTTCAGGCTCTGTTCCAAACATAAATCCATCAGGCAAAACAATACCACACCGGCCCTTGTCTTTTAGCAGGTTCATGATGAGTGCCATGAAAAGATCTGCCGTTTCACTGGTCTGAAACTCTGACGGGAAATTCTGCTTAATCGCTACGTCCTCCGCACCGCCAAAGGGAGGATTGGTGACGATCACATCCACTCGATCCTTTGCTGAGTAGTCGGAGAGCGGTCGGTTGAGGGAGTTCTGGTGTCGAATTTGGGGCACCTCAATATCATGCAGAATCAGGTTAGTCATTCCTAGCAGATACGGTAACGGCTTTTTCTCCCAACCGAAAATTGTGGTCTGCAAGGTGTTCAACTTTTCCGTAGTAGTGATGCTCCCCATGTGTGCAATCGTACTGGTTAAGAAGCCACCGGTGCCACAGGCCGGGTCGAGCACGGTTTCACCCAGCTTCGGATCAATCTTCTCAACGATAAAGTTCGTGACAGGACGGGGAGTATAAAATTCACCGGCACGTCCTGCACTCTGCAAATCTTTAAGCATGCCCTCATACAAGTCATTGAACGTATGCTTCTGCGTAGCGTCGATAAAGTCAACCTTTTCGTTGATGCGATTGACGAGCTGACGCAGATAGATGCCGGACTTCATGTAGTTGTTGATGTCAGCAAAAACATTTCGTACAACAAATTTGCGGAGGTCTCCATCAGAAACATCCAGCTTTTTCAGCTTGTCAAACAACTCGTCCACAAATTTGATCAGGGCATCGCCGGTGATACCCTCTTTATCATCAGCCCAGTCTCGCCAGCGATAATCTTCCGGAATGGTGCTGCCTCGATAATCCGCACGGAATTCCCATTCCATTTCCTTCGCGTCAAAGGCTTTCAAAAACAAGAGCCAAGTGATCTGCTCAATATACTGTGCATCACCATTCAGACCTGCGTCTTTACGCATGATATCTTCCAGTGATTTTATCATTGCTGACATCGCCATAGTGATTTATCTCCTTTATGCCGCGTAGATTGCAGCCTCTAATTCTTTGATCGCCTGTCGGAATTTTGCAATCCCTCCGAAAATGGTGTTGACGATATACACTTGAGTGCCATACTGCTTAATCGGATCAACCTTCAGCACATCCACATTCTCCAAATCGGATAAGCCAGAGTCAGCATATTTGGTGAGCAGTGCATCCAGTATTTCTGCCGCTTGCTCTCCGTATTTGGAGAAGTAATTGCGCTTGCGAACATTATTCGCGCGTTCACGTCTTGTAAGCGGTGGCTGGTCGAATACAATGTGGCAAATCAAATCGAACGGATCCAAATCCTGATTGATCTGCTCGCATAGCTCAGAGAACAAAATGCCGTGTTCTTCCATCTCTTTGATGATGACTTCTTTTCGTTCGGCTGCGCCCCATGCGGACAGGAAGTCATCCAGTGTAGCATACTGATTAAGGACATTCTTTTTGGTATAGTCGATCAGACTTTCTGTGATAAGCTTCCCGTCCTTATCCATATACTGCACCATCTTTTTGAGGATGGTAACCGGTTCGCCGCTGACCATATATTTCTTCTGCGGATTGGCCGGTTTTGGCGGCTTGGGTGGAGGATCACCGTGCTGCCCTTTGGTCGGGTCAAAATCTTCGTCCTGCTCACAAGGACCATCAAATTCGGGATCGTAGAACAGACGAGTTACATCGCGGAAATCGAAAATAGTGAAGTATAATTTGCCAAGGTCCTCACGCACACGCGTACCGCGCCCTATAATCTGCTTGAATTCAGTCATAGAGCGGATGTTGGAATCCAACACAATGTATTTGACTGTTTGGACATCAACGCCGGTAGAGAGCAATTTAGAGGTTGTAACTAATACCGGGTACTGGCTTTCTACGTTGCGGAAATTATCAAGTTGATCGACCCCTGCTTCATCATTAGAAGTGATGCGCATGATATAGCGTTCATCGACCGCCATCATATCAGCGTTTTCATTCACCAACGCCCTGCGCATTCTATCTGCGTGTTCTTGATCGACACAGAAGAAAATGGTCTTATCCATTCGGCAGTTATACTTTTTCAAATAATCGGAGACGGTCTTTGCAACTAATTTGGTGCGCTGTTCAAGCACAATATTCTTGTCAAAATCAAGCGCATTATAAATCCTATCGTCAATGATTTCGCCGTTGTCATCTGTTTGTCCAGTATACGGTACAAATCCCTCGACATCTTTATCAAAGAAAACACGAATAACGCGATAAGGAGCAAGATACCCGTCATTGATGCCCTGTTTCAGCGTATATGTGTAAACTGGGTCGCCAAAATAATCGATATTGGAAACTTCTTTGGTTTCTTTCGGAGTTGCAGTAAGACCAATCTGCGTTGCCGAAGTAAAATACTCCAAAACTTCGCGCCATTGACTATCTGCCTTCGCGCTGCCGCGATGGCACTCGTCCACAACGATTAAATCAAAAAACGAGGAACTGAACTGCTTGAAAAGACTGTTGGCATCTTCATCTTCGCCAGTCAATCCTTGGTATAAGCCAAGATAAATTTCGTGGGCAGTATCAAAGTTCTGTTTTGTCACCCAAGTCATCTTATCTTTGAATGGCGCAAAATCATTTGTAAAGGTTTGCGATATTAACGCAGTACGATCAGCAAGAAATAGAATCCGCTTTTTGATTCCAGCTTTCCATAAACGCCAGATGATTTGAAACGCCGTATATGTCTTGCCAGTACCTGTGGCCATTACTAATAACACTCTATCCTGTCCTGCAGCAATAGCTTCTACGGTCTTATTGATCGCGTTAATCTGATAGTAACGAGGTTGCTTATTGGGGTTATCGACATAATAAGGCTCGTCGATTATTTTTCTTTGATTTGGCCCGATGTTGTTCTGTGCCTCGTACATTTCCCAGAGCATTTCTGGTGACGGAAATGCATCGAGGGATAGAACGGTTTCCCTATCGCCCTCTGTCACATAGCGATTATGGAACACAAAACCATCGCCATTTGACGAAAACACAAAAGGTACATTCATCATCTGAGCGTAATTCAGTGCCTGTTGCATACCATCAGACATAGAGTGGTTGTTATCCTTCGCCTCTACAATAGCGATAGGCTTATTGGGCTTGCAAAATAGGACATAATCAGCTTTTAATGGTTTCTCTCGTTTGCACACCTGCCCACGCGCGACAATACGACCAGCAGTAATTGAATATTCCTCTCGCATTTGAGACATTCTATCCCAACCTGCTTGTTCTATTGCTGGAGTAACAAATTTAGTCCTGATATCGGCCTCTGACAACGCCTTTTTATCAATTATCATAACGCTGCCCCCCTTTGAAAGTAGATTTAACACTATGACTCGTTTGAACAGCCCATTTTCTCAATTAATCGCTTTCCTATTGCTCCATTATCTCCCTAATCAACCTCTCCGTCTGATCCGCCATGAAGAGTGGGATATTCAGCACATCGCCGTCCAACTTCAGATTATCCAGAGAGAAACGGATACGTAGCTTGACCTCTTCCGGGAACAGTTCCTTGAACTTTCGCAGGCTCTTGCTGGCAGTATTGGTTTCGGATTTAACCTCTACCGGGAAAATATCGTTCTCAAGCTGGATCAGAAAGTCTACCTCGTAGGGCGGGTTGGTCTGGCTCCAGTACCGGGGCATGACTTCAAACTGCGTCAACAGCGTTTGCAGCACATAGTTCTCAGTCAGCGCGCCCTTGAACTCCGTAAAGAGCCGGTTTCCCTCGCCGAAAGCAGTAGGAGAAAGCTGCGCCAGACGCCGCAGAAGTCCTACATCCACCAGATAGATTTTGAACGCAGACAGATCATCGTATGCGGACACTGGCAGCCGAGGTGCGGTGCTGCGATAGACCTTATGCACCAGCCGGGCGTCCACCAGCCACTGCAGCGCGTCTTCGTATTCCCGGGCGCGAGCCCCCTCTTTTACCACTTTATAGATGAATTTCTTATTTTCTCTGGAAAGCTGGGACGGGATCGACTTCCAGATCATGGAAATCTTCGGGAATTCTCTGATATCAGGGTGCTTGGCAAAGTCGCGCTCATAAGCACCGATGATGCCGGAAAGCGCTTCCTGCATCGCTTCCACATCTCGCTCCTGTGTCCACAGGGACACAGGCTCCGGCATACCGCCGGTGACATAGTACATCTTGAGTTTTTCCGTAAGCGGGTTGAAAAAGGCGTCCGGAATCGGCTCAATGGTGGTTACACTGTTCAGATATTCTACAAGATTGTCATCTCCGTTGGCCAACAAGAACTCCGTAAAGGTCATGGGGTCGATCTGCAGGAAGTTGACCTTGCCCACCGGGAAAGAGGAAGGCTTTGCCAGAGCGATACCCAACAGGGAACCGGCACAGGCAATATGATACTGGGGAGCGTTTTCGCAGAAATACTTCATCGAATTGATGACGTTAGGGCAGTCCTGCACCTCATCAAAGATAATCAGTGTCTTTTCAGGCAGAATGCGCTGCCCGCTGGCGAGCATTAGGTTTTGCAGAATTCGCTCCACATCTTTGGTGGTTTCAAAAAACTGCTTGTATTCCTCGTTTTCGTCGAAGTTGAAATAGGCGACATTCTCGTAGCACCGCTTGCCGAATTCCTTGAGAACCCAAGTCTTGCCCACTTGCCGTACACCTTTCAGAATCAAGGGCTTGCGATGTTTGGATTCTTTCCATTTCAATAAATCTTTTAAAATCAATCGTTCCATAGTATACCTCATCACACTTTTATAAAGGAAATCGCATTGCTTTTTCACATTTTTCCATTATTATATGCTATTTGAAAGAGAAACGCAAGAGAAATCACAAATAGTTTGACTTTATTTCAAAAAACAGCACGTAATTATAGTGAAAAATATTGACACAACTTCTGCAATCTGGTATACTATTGTCACATAAGTGACTCTGTTAAGAGCCGTTGCACAATACATAATGGAAAACCGATTTTTCTCTAAGAGTTAGAGATAGGCGGTCGGTCATTATGCAATGTGTAGCGGCCCTTTTTCGATTGCGAAATGCATTATACCAGCAAGCATCGCCTTTGTAGCCCCACAAAGGCAGATACTACAGGGGAAGCCCCTGCACCCCCGCGGTACATACCACAAAAATCGAAAGGAGTGTCACACATGAGAAATAGAAATGTAAGCATTCATATACGGCTGAGTCAGCGCGAGTACGATCTGCTGTGTCGACAGTGCAACCGGGCAGGTCTGCCCAAGTCCACTTATCTGCGTTTTATGATAGAGGGATTGGCTCCTCAAGATGCGCCGCCACCGGAGTATCGTCAGACACTGCAAGCACTTTATCGCATTGGCAACAATCTAAACCAGCTATCAGCAATAGCACATGCGAAAGGTTGGCTGCACGCGCAAAAACTGGAGGAGGCATTGGGGGATTTCAGCAAGACAATCTTGCTTCTGACAGAGCAGCAGGCACCTAAAAAGGCCAACGTAAAAGCAACTTTGGAGAGAGGAAGGTTGATTTCGGAAATGGAAGAAGCAAAATGCTGATGTTTTTCAATTTGGAGATTGCGGTACGCTACGGAACCAATGCAGCACTGATCGGACAGAACTTTTGGTACTGGATCAAAGAAAACCGCAAGACCGGCAAGAATTTCCACGACGGCCGCTATTGGGTCTATAACAGCGTGAGTAGTCTCCATAAGACTTTTCCAAATCTGACAGAGTATCAGATTCGCCATGCCATCGACGTGCTGGTGAAAGGCGGAATCCTGCTCAAAGGCAATTACAACAAGACCGGGTACGACCGTACAACCTGGTATACCTTCACTGATGAGGGAGCTGCCATTTTTCAAAAAGCTGAAATGGACGGGAAGAAAAACGAACTTCCAGCAGTGTAAAGCCACGGACCAATACCAATAATGAACAATATAGAACAGATGACTGAGTAACCAGCCGAAAAGAAACATGGAAAGGAGCCGTAATGGACAACCAGCAGAAGCGAAACATTATGGCAGAGGAAATATGGCTCAACTATTTCAACACGTATCTCTATGAGCACAAACTGATCACGGAGGAGCAGCGCAATAAAATGCGTAACGAGATCACCTTCCGATGCAACCGCAAGCGCAAGCAGGCGGATAGGGATCGAGAGCGGTAATTTCCTTTGCAGGGCGCAGATTCTGCGCTCTACATATTTGTTTTCGGCTGGAAGGCAATGTCGTAAAAAGAATAGGAGGTTGAAAAACCTTAGGCTTCGTGATATAATTCCAATATCAATAAGTAATGATATAACGAATTATGGAGAGGACAAACTTATGGATATCCACAGCATACGCCAGCAGATGCGCTTTCAAAGTATTTACGAGATTCCACTTCGGGTTACCTTTTATGCCCGGGTCTCCAGTGAAAAGGATGAGCAGCTCAACTCACTAGATAATCAAATCTCTTACTATCGCAATTTCATCCAGAGCAATGCCAAGTGGACCTTTGTTGAGGGGTATATCGACGAAGGTATCTCCGGTATGAGTACTTTGAAACGAGAGAACTTTCATCATATGGTGGAGGATGCTCATTTCGGCAAGTTTGATCTCATCATCACGAAGGAGATCACCCGGTTTGCCAGAAATACGCTGGACTCTATTCAATACACGCGGGAACTTCTGTCTTACGGTGTTGGCGTCTTTTTTCAAAATGACAATATCAACACATTAGATGAGGATTCAGAACTGCGCCTGACCATCATGTCCGGCATTGCCCAGGACGAGCTGAGAAAGCTCTCCAGCCGCATTAAATTCGGCCACCAGGAGGCCATCAAAAAGAACGTGGTGCTGGGTAACAGCCGTATTTGGGGGTATCGAAAGGACAGCAAGCGACTTGTCATTGATGAAAGTGAAGCCGCCATGGTGCGGGAACTGTTCGAACTTTATTCTACTGACCAATACAGCATGAAACAGATCGAGACCATTTTCTGGGAAAGGGGCTACCGCAACCATAATGGCAACAAAATCAGCCATTCCACCATGTCCAACACCATCGCCAATCCCAAGTACAAGGGCTATTATGTGGGCAACAAGGTGAAGATCGTAGACATGTTTACCAAGAAGCAAAAATTCCTTCCCCCGGAAGAATGGGTGATGTTCAAGGACGAAAGCGGCGAAATTGTCCCTGCTATCGTCAGCGAGGAATTGTGGGAGCGGGCAAACGAGGTTTTGCAGCGGCGCAGCAAAGATGTGAAGCGTCGACAGAACCTGTGCAATCACCCGAACTTGCTTACAGGCAAACTCGTCTGTGCCCACTGTGGACGGGCCTACTATCGCAGGGACAGCAAAGATAAAACCGGGAAAGTCAACTCCAAATGGGTGTGCAGCGGGAAGATCAACAATGGCGCGGATTCCTGCCCTTCTTTTGCCATTTACGAAGAAGAGTTAAAGCCGGTACTGTACGAAGTCTTCCGGGATACCTCCGGGGATGTACAGCGAATCATTGATGAATACACAGAGATGTACCGGAAATTGGAACAGGGCGAGGACACCGGTAAGGCGATAGAGAAAGCAAAAACCCGCATTGAGGTGTTGACCCGGAAAAAGTCCAAGCTGTTGGAGTACAATGTGGAAGGCAAGATCACCGACCATGATTTTATCCAGATGAACAAAGAGGCCACCGCTGAGATCGACCAACTTACTCAGGACATTGCGGAGCTGGAAGATCAGCTCAACTCCCGCGAAGAATTCCGCAAGCAGATGGATGCGCTGCGCAGGGCCATGGAAGCGGCAGAGCGGGACGCGGCGGACGGGATCATCAATAAGGATTTTATCGACCGCTATATTGACCGTATCTATGTGATGCCGGAGAACGACAATACCTTACGGCTGAAAGTCAAGCTATTCACCGGCGAAAGCTGCGAAAAGGTCCTGTCCCGGCTGCGGGAAAAGGCCGCTGTGGGAGCGGAGAATCTCGTGGGTCGTACGGGACACATTTCTAAGAAAATGATCGAGAGCTACGAAAAGGGCATGAAGTAAGAAACTTCTTCCCGCAAAAAGATCCCCGACCCGGCGAAAACCGGATCGGGGATCTTTTTATTGCGGAATTTCCCAAGGCCTTGGGAAATTCCGGGGTGGATTCCACGCCCTTGCTTCTTTTCTCAATCAGACTTAAACTTGGAGAAAAAACTCTTGCGCTTTTGATAGTTCTTGTCGCCGGTATCGGCGTCGAAATCCCGAAGCAGGGTCTTTTGCTTTTCGTTCAGATTCTTGGGAATTTCCACCACGACCTTGACATACTGATCGCCCCGGGCACGGGAATGCAGGCTCTGAATGCCCTTTCCCTTCAGCCGGAACACATCTCCCGGCTGGGTGCCCTCGTGGACGTGATAGCTGACCTTGCCGTCCAAAGTGGGGACCTCCACGTCTGCGCCCAGAGCCGCCTGGGTGAAAGTGATGGGCATATCGCAGAACACATCATTGCCCCGACGCTCGAAAATGGGATGGGGCCGAACGGAAACATACACATGTAAATCGCCGGAAGGGCCGCCGTTCGTGCCGGCGTTTCCCTTGCCGCCCACGTTCAAAATCTGCTCGTCATCGATGCCTGCCGGAACATTGACCTCCAGTGACTTTTTCCGCCGGAGTTTTCCCTTTCCGTCGCAGGTTTTGCAGGGGGTTTCGATGATTTTCCCCGTGCCGTGGCAGCGGTCACAGGTCTGTGAGCTCTGCACCACGCCAAAGGGAGTGCGCTGGCTGATGCGCACCTGTCCCGTACCGTTGCAGTTGGGGCAGGTTTTGGGAGAAGTTCCGGCCGCCGCGCCGGTACCGTGGCAATCCTCGCAGTTTTCGATTTGCTGATAGGGTATGGTTTTGGAGCAGCCCTTTGCCGCTTCCTCAAAGGAGATGACAATATTGGCCTGCACGTCGCTGCCCCGCCGGGGAGCGTTGGGATTCGCCCTGCGAGCGCTGCCGCCGAAACCGCCGCCAAAAAAACTGTCGAAAATATCGGTGAAATCGAAGCCGCCGGAGAAGGGTCCTGCCCCGGCTCCCCCGCCGAAATTGGGGTCTACCCCGGCGTGACCGAACTGGTCATATCTCGCCCGCTTGTCGCTGTCGGACAGCACCTCGTAGGCCTCGTTGACTTCTTTGAATTTCATTTCCGCTTCTTTGTTGTCAGGGTTCAGGTCCGGGTGATACTTTTTCGCAAGCTGCCGATACGCCTTTTTGATCTCGTCCTCGGAAGCGCCCTTCTGCACGCCCAAAACCTCATAATAATCCCTTTTTTCCGCCAAGCTCCTTCACTCCCTCTCCGGTCTTACCCGGTCTGTGGAACAATATCTTTGCGCCCGAAATGCAGGGGTCTTTTTCTCCCCTGCGTTTCGGTGCTGATTGATCAGCTATTTGCCGTTACTTATTCTACGTCCTTAAAGTCCGCGTCGTACACGTTGCCGTCGGGACCGGCATTGCCGCCCTCAGGTCCGGCTCCGCCGTCGTAGGGAGGCTGGGGTCCGCCGGGATTGCTCTGCTGATACAGCTTTTCGCTGACGGCGTAGACCGCCTTCTGCAGTTCGTCCATACCCGCCTTGATGGCATCCACCGTGCCGTTCTGCATGGTTTCCCGGAGAGCGGCCACCTTGTTGTTGATTTCTGTCTTATCCGCTTCCTGCAGCTTGTCGCCGCTGTCGGTGACCAGCTTTTCCGCAGTATAGCACAGGTTTTCGGCGTTGTTCTTGGTGTCCACTTCTTCCCTGCGCTTCTTGTCTTCCTCGGCAAACTGTTCGGCAGCCTTCACGGCCTTGTCGATGTCCTCCTTGCTCATGTTGGAGCTGGAAGTGATGGTGATGTGCTGCTCCTTGCCCGTACCCAGATCCTTGGCGGACACGTTCACAATGCCGTTGGCATCGATATCAAAGGTGACCTCGATCTGAGGGATTCCTCTGGGCGCGGGAGCGATGCCGTCCAGCTTGAAAAGGCCCAGTTGCTTGTTGTCTCTGGCAAATTCACGCTCGCCTTGGAGAACGTTGACCTCCACCTGGGTCTGCCCGTCGGCAGCGGTGGAGAAGATCTGGCTCTTCTTGGTGGGGATGGTGGTGTTGCGGTCGATGATCTTGGTCATCACGCCGCCCATGGTCTCCACGCCCAGAGACAGGGGGGTAACGTCCAAGAGCAGCAGGCCCTGAACCTCGCCGCCCAGCACGCCGGCCTGAATGGCGGCGCCGATGGCCACGCATTCGTCGGGGTTGATACCTTTAAAAGGCTCCTTGCCGATGAAATTCTTGACGGCCTCCTGCACGGCGGGAATTCTGGAAGAACCGCCCACCAACAGCACCTTGCCGATATCATTGATGGAGAACCCGCTGTCCTGCAGCGCCTGACGGACGGGACCCATGGTCTTTTCCACCAGATCGGCGGTGAGCTCGTTGAACTTGGCCCGGCTCAGCGTCATGTCCAGATGCTTGGGGCCGGAAGCGTCGGCGGTGATGAAAGGCAGATTGATGGCGGCGCTGGTCACGCCGGACAGCTCGATTTTGGCCTTTTCCGCTGCCTCCTTAATGCGCTGCATGGCCATCTTATCGCCGGACAGGTCCACGCCCTGCTCGGCCTTGAAGTTCTGGACGATCCAGTCGATGATCCGCTGGTCGAAATCGTCGCCGCCCAGACGGTTGTTGCCGGCGGTGGCCAAAACTTCCTGAACGCCGTCGCCCATCTCGATGATGGACACGTCGAAGGTGCCGCCGCCCAAATCGTACACCATGACCTTCTGGTCGTTGTCCTTATCCACGCCGTA
>JAFLRP010000173.1 GCA_022511515.1 Acutalibacter sp. | reverse complement strand
CTGACCCGTATTATTCACGAGAAATTCGACCAGTATCTGGGACTGTTCAAGCGTGTTCCGCCGGACGTATTGCTGGGCGTGCTTCAGGAAAAAGACTGCGGCCGGCTGGCGGATTATCTTGCGTCCAATCTTTCCATCGACTTCGAGCGCAAGCAGTACATTTTGGATGAATTGCGTCCTTTGCGGCGCCTGCAAAAGCTGATCGATCTTTTGACCGAGGAGATCCAGATCCTTCAGGTGGAGGAGGAGATCAATCAAAAAGCACAAGCGCAGATCGATGAAAACCAACGGGAATACTTCCTGAAAGAGCAGCTCCGCGCCATCAGCAGCGAGCTGGGGGAGGACGACAATCCCCAGCAGGAAGCCGATGAGCTCAGAGAAAAGATTCTGGGAATGAAGCTGCCCAAGGTCTGCGAGGAAAAGCTTCTGAAAGAATGCGACAAGCTTTGCAGAATGCCCTACGGCTCTCACGAGGCCAGCGTGCTGCGAGTCTATCTTGACACCTGTCTGGAGCTGCCGTGGAATGTTGCCGGCAAGGAACGGCTGGATTTAAAGCGTGCCCAACGCGTTTTGGACAGAGACCATTACGGATTGCAGAAAGTAAAAGAGCGTTTCCTAGAGATTTTGGCAGTTAAGAGTCTGTCTCCGAAGAATACCGGACAGATCATCTGTCTGGTAGGACCTCCCGGCGTGGGCAAAACTTCCATTGCCCGGTCTATTGCAGAGGCTACCGGGCGGAAATATGTCAGGGTATCTCTGGGCGGCGTCAGCGACGAAGCCGAGATCATGGGGCATCGCCGCACCTATGTAGGTTCTATGCCGGGGCGTATCATCAATGCCATGAAGCAGGCAGGCACCAATAATCCGCTGCTTTTGCTGGATGAGATCGACAAACTGGGACAGAACTTTAAGGGAGATCCCTCCTCGGCGCTGCTTGAGGTGCTGGACCCGGAGCAAAACAGGGAATTCTGCGACCACTACATCGATATGCCCTTTGATTTGAGCAAGGTCCTGTTCATCACCACTGCCAACGATGCTTCCCGTATTCCCGCGCCGCTTTACGATCGTATGGACATTATCGAGTTGGGCAGCTATACGTTGGACGAAAAGCAGAATATCGCGCTACGGCATCTTGTGAAAAAGCAATTGGAAAATCACGGTCTGAAGCCGAATCAGTTGAAATTTACAAAGTCTGCTATCAGGGAAATGATCGACGGATATACCAGAGAAGCCGGTGTGCGCAATCTGGAGCGCTCTCTTGCATCCATTTGCCGCAAGGTTGCCAAGATGGCAGTGACCGAAGAAAATTTCCAGTCCTATACCGTCAAACCCGAACTGCTGGAGACCTTGCTGGGTCCCAGAAGATTCCAACGTGACGTGCTGCAGGGGAAAGATGCTGTGGGTCTGGTCAACGGCCTTGCCTGGACCAGCGTGGGCGGCGAGCTGCTGCCTATTGAGGTCGCGGTGATGGAGGGCAATGGGAAGATACAACTGACCGGCTCTTTGGGAGATGTGATGAAAGAATCTGCCAATGCAGCCATCACCTGTATCCGCACCAGAGCAAAAGCTCTTGGAATTTCTCCCAAGTTCTACGAAACCTGCGACATTCACATCCACGCGCCGGAGGGTGCTGTCCCCAAGGATGGCCCTTCTGCCGGTATTGCCATGGCTACGGCCATCACTTCCGCGCTGTGCAATATTCCGGTACGGTGCGACGTCGCCATGACCGGCGAGATCACGCTGCAGGGGAGGGTGCTGCCCATCGGCGGACTTCGGGAAAAGGCAATGGCCGCCTACAAAAACGGGATTAAAACCGTGCTCTTCCCGGCGGACAATGTGCCGGATCTTGCGGAGGTGGACGAAATCGTAAAGGAAAATGTCACCTTTGTACCGGTGAAGAAGATCGATTCCGTGCTGAAGGCGGCGTTGACAAAAGAACCGTCTCCCGAACTTACGGAAAACAACAGAATTTTGTCTCAGGAATCGGGAAAGCCCGGCGCAAACAAACCGGGACTGTACCAATAAAGTGCGGAGGAAACCGTGAATTTTCAACAAGTGAGCTTTGAGTTTTCTGCAGGGAAAAAGGAGCAGCTTCCTACATCCACCTTGCCGGAGATCGTTTTTTCCGGCAGGTCCAATGTGGGGAAATCCTCCCTGATCAATAAGCTGGTGAACCGCAAGGCGTTGGCACGTACCAGTTCCACCCCTGGCAAGACTGCCACCATCAATTTTTTTCAGGTGGATACCTGCCGTTTTGTGGACCTGCCCGGATACGGCTACGCCAAGGTGTCAAAAGCGGAAAAAGGGCGCTGGGCCGATCTGGTAGAGGGATATTTTGCTCAAAACCGTCGGGTGGCACTGGTATTTCAGTTGGTTGATTTCCGCCGTGATCCTACTGAGGACGATTTTGATATGATCCGGTTTTTGCAGGAATCCGGGCTTCCTTTTGTCGTGGTCTGTACCAAATGCGACAAGCTGAACAAAACAGAAACAGCGGTACAGTTGGAGCGCTATCGGGAAATTTTCTCGGAAGCTGAAATTCCCTTTCTCCCTTTTTCTGCTGTTTCCGGCGAGGGTGTGGAGGAGTTGAGAACGCTGCTGACGGGTGCGGTAGAGCATTTTGAAAACCGACAATGAGAAACGAGGTGCAGCATGATCTCTCCCTGTCTTTCAATCAATGAGAAAGGTCATCTTGTGATTAGTGGATGTGATACCGTAGAGCTTGCGGAGCGGTACGGCACGCCGCTGTATGTGATGAGTGAGGACGAAATACGCAGTGTCTGCCGCCGTTACCGTTCCTCCTTTGAGGAATACTACCAGGGGAACGGCAAGGCGTTATACGCCAGTAAAGCCTTTTGCTGTAAGGAAATATGCCGTATTGTCACCGAGGAAGGTTTGGACGTGGAGGTCGTTTCCGGCGGGGAGCTGTACACGGCGTTGCAGGCCGGCATTTCCCCTGAAAATATCCATTTTCAGGGGAACAACAAAACTGTTTCCGAGCTGGAATTTGCCGTAAACAGCGGTGTGGGAGATATTGTGGTAGACAACCTCTCCGAGTTATACAAGCTTCAGAAAATTGCCGCAAAGCAGGGGACAATCGTTCCCATTTCTTTGCGGATCAAACCCGGCATTGACGCCCATACCCATGAATTTATCCGCACCGGACAAATTGATTCCAAATTTGGGATCGATTTGACAAGCGGCGAGGCGCTGGAAGCTGTAAAAATGGCAGCAGGGATGAGGGAAGTTTCCCTTCGCGGACTGCACTGCCATGTGGGTTCCCAGATTTTTGAGAAAGAACCCTTTGTCCATGCGGCAGAGGTGATGTTGAACTTCTTTGCGGAGATCAAACAAAAGCTTTCTGTGGAATTTGATTTCCTGAATCTGGGCGGCGGCTTCGGCATTCACTATGTGGAAGAGGATGACGCCATTCCTTATGAGGAATACATGGCTGCCGTATCGGAAGCAGTACATAGAAAATGCGGGGAACTGGGACTGCCTCTGCCCAAGATTTACATCGAGCCGGGCCGTTCCATTGTGGGAGAAGCGGGAATTACCCTGTATACCGTTGGCAATATCCTTGAAATTCCCACTGTGCGCAATTATGTGTCTATCGACGGCGGGATGTACGAAAATCCCCGGTATGCGCTGTATCAAGCGCAGTACACCTGCCTGATCGCCAACAAGGCGAATCAGCCTGCTGATTATATCGCCACCGTGACGGGCAAATGCTGCGAGAGCGGCGATTTAATTCAAGAGCACACGTCTATCCAGCGCCCGGAGGAGGGCGATATTCTGGCGGTACTGTCCACAGGGGCGTACAATTACTCTATGGCATCCAATTACAACAGAAATGTGCGGCCAGCCTGCGTTATGGTGTCAGAAGGAAAATCCCGCATCGTGATCAAAGGGGAGACCTATGATGACTTGCTGAGGAATGATATATAGAACAACGTGCAGGGGAATGTAAAAATGGAAGCTTATAGCGTTTTTGCCCAGTATTACGATATTCTCACTGGAAATGTAGAGTATGAAAAATGGGCAGACTATTTTTTGGAACTGATGAAGCGGCTAGGTCATGAGCCCGGCCTGACATTGGATCTGGCCTGCGGAACTGGGTCTTTGACTTTGGAGCTGTTTCGTCGGGGAGTAGACGTATACGGCGTGGACGCCTCCGTGGAAATGCTGTCGGAAGCAAGGGAAAAGTGCGCGGACGTTGGGGCGGACATTCTGTTCCTGCGGCAGAAGATGCAGCAGCTTGACTTGTACGGCACAGTGGACACGGTGCTGTGTACTCTGGACAGTCTGAATCATCTGCACAGCGGGAAAGAGGTACAGCAGGTCTTTGACCGCGTTTCCCTCTTTATGAATCCCGGCGGGTGGTTTTTCTTTGACATGAACACACCTTATAAGCACGAGCAGGTGCTGGGTGACAATGTGTTTGTTTACGACACAGATCAAGTGTACTGTGTGTGGCAGAACCGCTATTCCGCACCGGAGTGCAGGGTGGATATTCTGCTTGACTTTTTTCAGCAAGAGGATGAAGCATATTTCCGCAGCACTGAAAGCTTTTCCGAACGGGCATATTCATCAGAGACGATACTTGCCATGTTGGAAAAAACCGGCTTTGGAAATTGCAGAATATTTGACGAACTATCATTTGAACCGCCGCAAGAAACAAGTCAGCGCCTGATCTACGCGGCGCAGAAAGTACGATAATATCTAAGAGAAAAGAAAACAGAGGAAGAAAAGTTGAAAACAGGTTTTCAACTTTCCGGTTTTGCGACTTTTGTCGCCATATATGATGGCGGCAATTTTGCTTCGCAAAACCAGTCGCAATTCCCGAAGAAAGGAGGCTTTCGCTAACGCGAAAGCAATGATTATAAAAATGGACAGAATTATTCGTACGATCACTTCTGACGGCAGCCTGATGGCTTCCGCTATTGATTCTACTACAATCGTGGCCACAGCCCAACAGCTCCACGGGTTGTCAAAAACCGCTTGTGCCGCCTTGGGAAGGCTGCTGACCGGCGCTTCTCTCATGGGCGCTATGCTGAAAAGCGACAAGGCTTCTTTGACGCTGAAGGTCAACGGCGGCGGTCCTTTGGGAAATCTCGTTGCCATCTCCGACGATAGGGGAAATGTACGGGGTTACGTGGATGACCCGGAAGTGGAGCTCCCTCTGAGAGCAAACGGCAAAATCGATGTCGGCGGCGCGGTAGGTGTTGACGGGCGCTTGGCCGTGATGCGTGATTTCGGTGAGCGAGACCCCTATATCGGGCAGACGGAGCTGGTCAGCGGAGAAATCGCCGAGGATATCACCCGGTATTATGCGCAGAGTGAGCAAGTCCCTACCGTGTGCGCCCTGGGTGTGCTGGTCAATAAAGAGACGGGAAAGTCCATGCTTGCCGGCGGTCTGCTGATTCAAGTGCTTCCCGGAGCAGACGATTCCGCTATTGCCAAGTTGGAGGAAAACGTGGGGAGGCTGGAGTCTGTTACCACCATGCTGGCAAAAGGGATCAGCCTGGAGGATATGTGCAGAATGGCATTAGATGGTTTTTCCATGGAAATTCTCGATGAATTTCAAGTGCATTATGCCTGTCCGTGCAGCAAAGAACGATTCGCAAAAGCCCTGTTGACCTTGGGTACTGAGGAGATTTTATCCCTGCCGCCAAATGAGGAGGGAATGGTGGAAGCTATCTGTCAGTATTGCGGCAGAAAATATTATTTCACCCGGAATGAACTTGAGGAGCTGGCGGAAACGGCAAGGGGAGAAGCAGGAAAAAATTAGAGAAAAAGAGCTTGACAAAAGGAAAAGAATCCTGTAAAATATAAAAGTCGCTGAATGGCGTATGTGTTGTGGAGCATGGGGGCATAGCTCAGCTGGTTAGAGCACCTGCCTTACAAGCAGGGGGTCACAGGTTCGAGTCCTGTTGTCCCCACCAGAGAGTTATTTCCTAGTTGATTCACATAGATACATTTGGCCCGGTAGTTCAGTTGGTTAGAACGCTAGCCTGTCACGCTAGAGGTCGACGGTTCGAGCCCGTTCCGGGTCGCCAATATGCCTCTGTAGCTCAGTTGGTAGAGCAGAGGACTGAAAATCCTCGTGTCATTGGTTCGATTCCGATCGGAGGCACCACGAAAAAGTCCTGTTTGTCTTTAGACAAACAGGACTTTTTTAAACGAAGTATTCCGCAGGCGAAACATGAAGTTGCTAATGCAGTGAAGTGTTCTTCGCACGTGAAGTATACAGCGAAGCAAAGCTTCGTGCAAGATGAAGAGACAATTAACTTCACTTTGCGCTTTAGCGCAAAACTTCACGGCTGTGCAACCGGCACTTCACATTTTTAACCGAAATACTTCACGTATTTCCTCTATTTAATGGTTGACAAATTGACCTAAACCGCATATAATGATATAGCTGTTATGGACAGCGTAACTATGCGGACGTAGCTCATCTGGTAGAGCGCCACCTTGCCAAGGTGGAGGTAGCGAGTTCGAGCCTCGTCGTCCGCTCCATATGGTGACATAGCCAAGTGGTAAGGCGTGGGTCTGCAAAACCCTGATTCCCCGGTTCAAATCCGGGTGTCACCTCCAATAAATATCCCCCCGCGAAGCGGGGGGATATTTATTATAGCTCTACAAACTTTGTCGCCACATATTTTTCGCTTTCTTCCGGAGAATAGACGAATTCATCCATGTGAGACCCATGGAAATAGTATTCCGGCGGGGCAGGTTTTTCGGGTTCTGTGTCAAAGGTATCGATGATAATGAGCTTAATCTTCATTCGAGAGGGCAGGATGTTCTTGATAAACACACTGGCCTGCTGGCCGGGACTGATATTCTCCCGTACTTCCGCCAGTCCCGCCAAGTTCGGAGTCAGCTCCACAAACACACCGTAGCTTTCGATACTGCGGATGATCCCGGAAACTGTTTCGCCGGGTGAGAAATTCGCTGCGTTTTCCTCCCACGTTCCCAAAAGCTCTTTGTGGGACAGAGTGACCCGGTCATTTTCCTTGGATTTCACCACAGCTCTGATATCCATGCCCACGGAAAAGCGCTCTCTTGGATGTTCGATGCGGGAAACAGAGATAGCGTCGATGGGGATCAGCGATACAACGCCGCAGCCGATATCTACAAAGACCCCGAAAGGCTCCATATGGGTAACCCGCGCATCTACGACATCGCCGGTAGAAAGGGAGTTTATGTATTCCTGCTGACATTTTTCCTGAGCTGCTCTGCGGGACAGCAGCGCCGTGATCCTGCCCTCGTTGTCCCGGATGAAGTCCTGCACCAAAAAGCACACCGGGCGGTTGACCCGGGAAATAATGGCAATATCCCGCACATTTCCCTCCCGAATGCCGATGGCTCCTTCCTCCCGGGGAATAATGCCCCGCATAAAGCCGAAATCGACGATCAGATTGTGATCGCTGTCACACATGATGGCGCGGGCTTCCAGTATTTTGTTGTCCCGCATGGCTTCCGACAGAGCAGCGGGAGACTCTAACGAGGCTCTATTTTCAAACGTGTCTATTAAATGACCTTCCGGATAAAAATTCATCTTGTTGACCATTCCTTTCTTAGGTGGAAAACGACCATCCTGTTTCACTACAAAAGAATATATGAAAGAAAGGAACATAACATTCCGAGCCTTTGGGCAACAGCTTCCTTTGCCTCTTAGGGGTTGCAAGTTTCTGAAATTTGCAGTACAATTTGGAAGGACAAACAACAGCTTGTCTTGAAAGAGAGGTTTATTTATGAAAAAGTTTTGTCTTTTTTGCGCCGTGCTTTTGCTTGTCATTTCCTGCACCGGATGCTCCTCTGAGCAGTCTCCGGCGGCCAATGTGCGCCAGTCGGGAGATCTTGTCAGTATGGAAGAGCTGAAGCCCGTTGCCAGCCACGATAAGATCGGTTATCAGCTGGAGCTTCCCGAAAAGGGTGAAGAAATTGCCGTGATCACCATGAAATCGGGCGAAGTCATCAAACTTCGTTTCTTTGCCGAGGAAGCGCCCAAGGCGGTCTACAATTTCAAGCGCCATGCTCTTGACGGCTACTATGACGGTCTGACTTTCCATCGCATCGTCGCCAATTTCATGATCCAGGGCGGCGATCCTGACGGCAACGGTACCGGCGGAGAAAGCGTGTGGGGCGGTAAATTTGCTGATGAATTCAATTCCAATCTGTTGAATATCGACGGAGCGGTTTCCATGGCAAACAGCGGCGCAAACACCAACGGCAGCCAGTTCTTTATCAACGCTACTGACGGCGCGCAGGTGAATTGGGAGAATTATGAAGAGGGCTTTAAGTATTATCAACAAGATCCGGATGGGTTCTCCTCTGTATATGGCAGGTGGATCAAGATGGATATTGTTCCCGAAGAGATGAAGACTCTCTACAACGAGCACGGCGGAAATCCCCATCTGGACGGGTACTATTCCACGATGGGTCTTGGGCACACCGTGTTTGCCCAGGTGTTTGAGGGCATGGACGACGTGATCAAGCTGTCAAAAGTTCCGGTTGGCGGGACAGACGGTACCACGCCTTTGGAGGGTGTGGTGATCGAGAAGATCGAGATTACAACCTATTAACGTGTGAAACGAGAAAAAACGGCAGAGCGGTATATTCACCGCTCTGCCGTTTTTAACCTCTTTATAATGATATTACAACAGCTTTTCCAAATTCTCTTGAACCGCCTGCAAGAATCCCTCGGTGTCCGCCTTCTTGATCTCTGGCAGAGTAGACATAGCTGCCAGGTCGCCGGTCATTGTGCCGCTCTCAATGGTGTCCAGCGTAGCGCGCTCCAGCTTGTCTGCAAAATCGGAAAGGGCGGTATTCCCGTCCAGCTCGCCCCGCTTTCGCAACGCGCCTGTCCAGGCAAAGATGGTCGCCACAGAGTTGGTGGAAGTTGTTTCGCCTTTCAGATGCTTGTAATAGTGGCGCTGCACTGTGCCATGGGCAGCCTCGTATTCATAGATGCCGTCCGGCGATACCAGGACTGAAGTCATCATGGCGAGACTGCCAAAGGCGGTGGCGATCATGTCGCTCATCACATCGCCGTCGTAATTTTTGCAAGCCCAAACGTAGCCGCCCCGGCTGCGGATCACTCTGGCCACGGCGTCGTCGATCAGCGTATAGAAATACTCGATCCCGGCCTTTTGGAATTTCTCCGCGTATTCCTTATCAAAGATGTCGCGGAAAATATCTTTAAATCGATGGTCATAGGTCTTGGAAATGGTGTCCTTTGTGGAGAACCACAAATCCTGCTTCGTATCCAATGCAAAGTTGAAGCAGGAACGGGCGAAACTTTCGATGCTGCGATCCAGATTGTGCAGGCCCTGTATAATGCCGGCACTCTCCGAAAAATCGTGAATCAAATGCTTTTTCTCGGTACCGTCAGGATTCGTGATCAAGAGTTCGGCCTTTGCTCCGGCAGGGACGGCAGCTTCCACATTTTTGTACACGTCGCCGTAAGCGTGACGGGCAATGGTAATAGGCAGTTTCCAGTTGGGGACATAGGGGGTAATGCCTCGCACAAGGATCGGAGCACGGAACACCGTGCCGTCTAACAGCGCCCGAATTGTGGCGTTGGGAGATTTCCACATTTCCTTGAGGTGATATTCCTCCACTCTGGCGGCATTGGGCGTAATGGTGGCACATTTGACCGCCACGCCGTACTTCTTTGTCGCCATGGCGGAATCCACCGTTACCTGATCGTTCGTTCTGTCACGGTTTTCCAGTCCTAGATCATAATATTCCGTATTCAAATCCACATAGGGGAAAATGAGGATATCCTTGATCAGTTTCCAGAGCACACGAGTCATTTCGTCGCCGTCCATCTCCACCAGCGGCGTTTTCATCTTGATTTTATTCCGATCAGTCATCGTGTTCTTCCTTTCCGCGCTTTTTATTCGACAGCTTGCTTTGTGTAGTTCAGCAATCCGCCTGCCAAAACCATTTCCCGTTCTCTGGCAGTCAAAACAGCAGTCAGCTTCATGGTACTATTCTTTGTCAGGTTTTTCATGGTAACTTCTGTGCCTTGCTCCAGCTCTTTGCGGATATTGGGCAGGCACAATTCATCCATCTGATCGATTTTGTCATAATCCGCTTCGTCCTGGAATTGCAGGGGGATCAGCCCGGCGTTAGCCAGATTGGCGCAGTGGATTCTGGCATAGGACTTTGCCGCCACCGCCTTGATCCCCAGATACAGCGGCACGAGAGCGGCGTGTTCTCTGGAAGAGCCCTGCCCGTAATTGTGGCCGCCGATGATGATGCCACCGCCCTGTTCCTTGCAGCGGGCGGGAAATTCCTTATCGCACACGCCAAAGCAGAAATTGGAAAGATAGGGGATATTGGAGCGGTAGGGCAGGATCTTTGCACCGGCGGGCATGATGTGGTCGGTGGTGATATTGTCGCCCACCTTTAAGATGGCCATTTTTTCAATCTTGTCCGGTAAGATTTCGGAAGTGGGAAAAGGCTTGATATTCGGCCCGTGCTCGATTTCCACGGTTTCCATCAGCGCTTCCGATATGGGGGGAACGATCAGATTGTCGTTGATCAGGAATTTCTCCGGCATGGAGATTTCCACAGGGTCGCCCAGAGTACGAGGATCGGTGAAAACGCCTGTCAAGGCAGAGACCGCCGCGGTTTCCGGACTAACGAGGTAGACCTGGGCGTCAGCCGTGCCGCTGCGCCCTTCAAAATTGCGGTTAAAAGTACGCAGAGAAACGCCGCCGGATTTCGGCGACTGTCCCATGCCAATGCAGGGGCCGCAGGCGCATTCCAGCACACGGGCGCCGGAAGCAATGATGTCCGCCAGAGCGCCGTTTTGCGCCAGCATGTGATATACCTGCTTTGAGCCGCAGCCGATGGTCAGGCTCACGTCGGGATGGACCGTTTTGCCCTTCAAAATGGCAGCGACCCGCATCATATCCGGATAAGAGGAATTGGTGCAGGAGCCGATGCAGCACTGATCCACTTTTATGCCGCTCAATGCTTTAACAGACTTTACGGCATCGGGACTGTGAGGACAGGCAGCCAATGGCTCCAAGGCAGAAAGGTCAAGCCCAATGATTTCATCATATACCGCATCTTTGTCTGACTTTAATTCGATCCAGCTATCCTCCCGTCCCTGAGCTTTCAAAAATTGCCGAGTAATGTCATCAGAGGGGAAGATGGAAGTGGTAGCGCCAAGTTCTGTTCCCATATTGGTAATTGTGGCACGTTCGGGGACCGTCAGAGTAGAAATACCCTCGCCTCCGTATTCGATGATTTTTCCCACGCCGCCCTTGACGCTGAGTCTTTGCAGGACCGCCAAAATCACGTCCTTAGCGGAAACCCAGGGAGAAAGCCGACCGGTCAGGTTGATTTTCAGCATTTTCGGCATAGCGATATGATATTCGCCGCCGCCCATGGCCACAGCCACATCCAGGCCGCCTGCCCCAAAGGCCAGCATGCCGATACCGCCGCCGGTAGGCGTATGGCTGTCAGAGCCGATCAGGGTTTTTCCGGGAACACCGAAACGTTCCAGATGAAGCTGATGACAAATGCCGTTGCCGGGCCGGGAAAAGTATATCCCGTGCTTTTTCGCAATAGACTGGATATAACGGTGGTCGTCGGCATTTTCAAAGCCGCTTTGCAGGGTGTTATGGTCGATGTATGCCACGCTGCGCTCGGTTTTCACCCGGGGAATTCCCATGGCTTCAAATTCCAGATATGCCATGGTTCCGGTGGCGTCCTGTGTCAGCGTCTGGTCGATCCGCAGACCGATATCCTCACCCGGCTTCATTTCGCCGCTGACAAGGTGGCTGCGAATGATTTTTTCTGCAATCGTCATGCCCATATTGTTTTCTCCTTCCAAATTGTCAAATGAAAGAAAGCTGCCTGAGTAGGAAAATGAAAAGGAACAGTGTTCCCACAGAAAGCAGGGAACTGAACAACACTAGCTGTCCTGCCAGCGCCTCATCACCGTCCATCTGCTGAGCCATGGTAAATGCGGAAACCGCCACCGGGGAAGCAAATACAGCCAGCAAAACTGCCAAGGAAGCTCCCCGGAAGCCCAGTAAAACGGCAAGCAGCAAAAAGAAAACCGGGAAGAACAAGAGCTTTACTCCCAAGGTGAGACACAGACTTTTGACACTGTCCCCGATTTTACGGAAGCTGAAGGCAGCGCCCAGAATGACAAACGCCAGCGGCGCGGCAACGGAAGCCAGATTCGAGACCGTTACAGACAGGACATAAGGCAGCCTGATGCGGAAGATCAGGCACAAAATGCCGGCAATGGAGGCCAAAATCAGAGGATTGGTAAAAATACCCCCCAAAATCCTGAAAAAGGAGGGATGTCCGCCGCGGAACAACTCCAGCGCGATGACGGCCAAGATATAATAGAGGGGTAAGATCACAGCCACCAACAGGGAGGCAGGACCGGCGGCGTCCTCTCCGAACAGGGCATTGCATACCGGAAGGCCGAACAGCACGAAATTTCCGTAAAACATCCCCTGCATCATCACGCCCCGCCGGGAATTCTCTTTTTCCCATAAAAAGGCGATGCAAAGGGCAATCAGGAATTGCAGTCCCACGCCCACAAGGGAATAGATCAGTATGCGGGAATCAAAATTGTACCACAGAACGTCGCTTTCGATGGTATAGATATTCTCAAAAACCAACGCAGGCAAGAAGACGGTGAAGATCACCCGATTCATCTGGAAAGCAGAGGATTCGTTCAACAGGCCGGTCAGCCGCACTACATAGCCCACCGCCATCAGCAAAAAGAGAGGCAGCATGACCTCCACTGCGATTTGCAAACTCTCCATGGAAATCATCCTCCTCTCCGGGAAACAGAATAAAATTAGTATAACATGGATTCCTTTAACAGGCAATGAAGTTTTTTCAGGTTTTTGCATGTTTTTCTTGAAGGTTCCGGAAATGAATGCTATAATATACAATGTTATGTAAATTGGATATCTATGGCTGATTTTTTGTGAGCTGACTGCACAGACAGCATTTCTGAATGAATCTTTCTATTTCCGGCAAAACTATCCTTGTAAAAAGGAGGTTCTGTCATGAAAAAGGAAGAGACAAAAAAGAAACAATACAAAAATTCAGAAGATACCGGCGACCAGCATGAGGATCACGACCAGGATTACAGCTCCGAACAGCAGAAGCTGATCACGGAGAGCGGCTCGGTCATCACAAAAAATAACGGGCATACGGTGCACTGCCTGACCGTGATCGGGCAGATCGAGGGACATTACATTCTTCCCTCGCAGAACAAGACCACAAAGTACGAGCACGTGATCCCGCAAATCGTGGCAGTGGAGGAGGACCCTCAAATCGACGGGCTCCTGATGCTGCTCAATACTGTCGGCGGCGATGTAGAGGCCGGCCTTGCTTTGGCAGAGCTGGTGGCGGGCATGAAAAAGCCCACTGTTTCTCTGGTGCTGGGGGGCGGTCATTCTATCGGCGTACCGCTGGCTGTAGCAGCTAAACGGTCCTTTATTGCGGAATCTGCCTCTATGACCATACACCCCGTTCGGATGAACGGCCTTGTGCTGGGCATTCCGCAAACGCTGGAATATTTCCAGAGAATGCAGGACCGCATCACCAATTTTGTGACGCAGAATTCCAACATCACCCGGGAGCGCTTTACCACGCTGGCCATGAATACACAGGAATTGGTGATGGATGTGGGCACCGTTTTAGACGGTCCCGACGCGGTAGAGGAAGGTCTTATCGATTCTTTGGGCTCCCTTTCCGACGCCATGGATTGCCTCTATCATATGATCGATAAAGCACGGCAAAAGAAAAAAACGAAGGCTGAGGCCGCCAAGGCCCATCCCAAGAAGAAATCGGAATCATGACACTGCGGCGTTTCTGCCGCTACATAGTTTTGGACAGAAGGAGGAGCTTCATGACTGTTTTCGATGCGATCATTCAAGGAATCATACAGGGCGCAACAGAATTTCTTCCTGTTTCCAGCAGCGGGCATCTTTCCATTTCCCAGCATATGTTTGGGATCGAACTGCCGGGCATTCTCTTTGATATCATGCTCCATTTGGGCACGCTCATTGCCGTGGTTTTTGTCTACCGCGATTTGGTGTGGCGGCTCATGAAAGAATTTGTGTCCCTGTGCAAGGATATTGTTCACCGTGAGTTCAAATGGAGTGAAATGAGCCGTGACCGGAGGCTTTTACTAATGCTCTTTATCGGACTTTTGCCCTTGTTTTTGCTGTTTTTTCCCATCCCCGGCACCGACATGAAAGTGAAGGACTTCTCCGAGATGCTGGCGGCGGATAAAGGTATGGTGGCCGAGGGGCTGGCTCTTTTAGCCACCAGCGGACTTCTGTTTTTGGGAATCACTGCCAACAAGCGGATGAAACAGGAAAAGACTGTGGTGAACCGGGAAGGAAAGCGCGTTCCCTCTCAGGGTAGGCGGAAAATACATACGATAGACGCAGTAATAATCGGGATCACCCAATGTCTTGCCGCGGTATTTCCGGGTCTTTCCCGATCCGGATCCACCTTGTCTGCGGGACTGCTTCGCGGGATCAACCAGCAAACGGCGCTGGATTATTCCTTTGTGCTTGGCATTCCATCCATTGCGGCAGCAGCTCTTGTTTCCCTAAAGGATTTGGGAACGGAAACCGCCGCGATCGGCGCGGTACCCTTGCTTTTGGGAATGCTGACCGCCATGGTGACCGGATTCCTTGCCATCAAGTTGTTGCGATGGATCGTCACCACCAATAAACTGGAACTATTTGCCTACTATACTCTGGTAGTGGGCGGTGTTGTTACGATTCTGGGAATCATCGAACACATCATGCACCAGAACCTCTTTACCGGAAGCCCGCTGTAACAAAAAATCGGAATATCAATATCGAGGAACGGAGTGAAAATTTTTGGCAGAAAAGCAAACCTCTGCGAAGAGAAAAGCGGCAGTAAAAAAGAACACTGCCGGAAATAAGAAACCGACACAGGCAGGGCGGGGAAATAGCGGTACGTCCCGGCGCATGACGGCGGAATCCATACGGCAGCGCAACCAAATGCGGGCTGTCATCATGTTTGCTTGCGCCATTTTTCTGGGCTGTCTTGTTTTGATCCCCGGAGACAATCTTTGGAAATGGGCACATAATGTTGTGCTTGGCATTTTCGGCAGCTGGGCAGTGCTGTGGCCGGTGCTGATCATTTATGTAGCCGTCGTTACCGCTCTTGACAACCCCAAGGGTTCTATCGGCGGAAAAGTGTGGCTGACGGTGCTTATCATCATTCTTTTCTGTGTCACAGGGTATGTGTTTGCCACCTCTGATCCGCCGCAGGGCATGAAATTGTGGGAGTACATAGTTTCCCTGTACTATCGGAATTCCGGGTTCGGCGGCGGCGTGATCGGCGGTATGTTGGGTTTACCCTTGTTGACGGCTGCCGGCACGACGGGCGCCAGAATTATCGTGATTCTGCTTTTATTTGTTTCCATCATGCTGCTGACCGGCACAACACTGATCAGTCTGTTCCGCACGCTGAAAAAGCCCGTGGACGTGGTGTCTGAGGGTCTGCAGAACGCAAAGCAGAGAAGGGAAGAGGAGCGCCAGATTTTGGAGGAGGAGCGGGCGGCCAACGCGGATACCAATATTGATATTCCGCTTCCTCATCCCATTGTGGCGCAGGACCCCGATTCGGAGACATCCGACCTGTTCCCGAAGACGGGACGAAAACAAAAGAGGAAAGAGAAAAATGAAAAACTCACGAAGCTGGGCGAAGTGTTTGGATTTGAAGATCCCGCACTGCCCGCCTCTCCTGCCGTACCGGAGGATGACGAGCAGCCTGTCCCGGTTGTTGAAGAGATAGCCGAAGATTTCCCGAAGGACGCGGAGGTCTCTTTTTCCAAGGAAACTCCTCCCGCAATAGAGGAAGAACCTTCTATTCCCGAGGAAGTGCAAAATCTTACCAAAGAATTTATGGAGAAAAAGGAAGAAAATGATCACCGGGAGGCTACCTCAGGGCAGCGGGCTCTTTATCAGTCGGCAGAGCAATCTCAGGTAGAATACTGCTATCCGCCTGTTACCATGTTGGCGGCCAGTCCCTATTCTGATCCCGTACAGGAAACGGAGGAGCTCCAGACCAACGGGCGTATTCTTGTCGATACCCTGAAAAGCTTTGGTGTACAGACAAAAATACTTGATATTTGCCGCGGACCTTCCGTCACTCGGTATGAGATCCAGCCTGCGGCCGGCGTGAAGATCAGTAAAATTACCAATCTTTCCGACGATTTGGCACTGAATCTTGCCGCCACAGGCGTGCGAATCGAAGCTCCCATTCCCGGAAAGGCGGCGGTGGGTATCGAAGTTCCCAATAAGACGCGAAATACCGTGCGCATGCGGGAACTGATTGAATCCAACTCCTTCCAGACGTCCAAGGGAAAGCTTTCCGTGGCGCTGGGCCGCGATATTGCCGGACAGCCTGTGGTCGCCGATCTTTCCAAAATGCCCCATCTGCTGATTGCAGGCACTACCGGTTCCGGTAAATCCGTGTGCATTAATTCGCTTATTGTCAGCATGCTCTTTAAGGCGAGCCCAGACGAAGTTCGCTTCCTGATGATCGATCCGAAAGCCGTGGAATTGACCGAATACAACGGAATGCCCCATATGCTCGTTCCCGTGGTCACTGATCCCCGGAAAGCTTCCGGCGCATTGGGCTGGGCCGTGAATGAAATGATGGAGCGCTATAAGATTTTCTCGGAGTATAATGTCCGAAACCTCAAGGGCTACAATTCTCTGGCGGAATCTCAGGATTTCCAGGATGAAAACGGGCAGCCTATGCCGTTTATGCCCCAAATCGTCATTATCATTGACGAGCTGGCGGACCTGATGATGGCAGCGCCCAAAGAGGTGGAGGATTCCATCTGCCGTCTGGCGCAGTTGGCTCGTGCTGCCGGAATGCACTTGGTTGTGGCGACCCAGCGCCCCTCTGTGGATGTGGTGACAGGTCTGATCAAGGCAAATATTCCCAGCCGTATTGCGCTGACTGTTTCCAACGCCGTGGATTCCCGGACGATCCTCGATTCCGGCGGCGCAGAAAAGCTGCTTGGAAACGGTGATATGCTGTTCTCTCCGGTGGGCGCCAATAAACCTGTCCGCGTGCAGGGATGTTATGTCAGCGATGAAGAGATTTCTTCTATTGTGGAGTTTGTCAAGAAGACAAAGACCATTGCATACGACGAAAATGTCATTCAGGAAATCGAGCGGAACGCCAGCAGTGAGGCGGAAAAGGGAGAACCTCAGGAAAGCGAATCCGGCTCTGCCGACCCCATGATGGACGAGGCGATCAAGTGCGTGGTGGAAGCAGGACAAGCCTCTACCTCTCTCTTGCAGCGGCGGCTTAGGCTGGGCTATGCCAGAGCAGGACGGCTCATTGACGATATGGAACAGTTGGGTATCGTGGGCCCCCATGAGGGCTCAAAGCCACGACAGGTCCTGATGACCTATAATCAGTGGCTGGAGATGAACATGCAAAAATCCGACCCCGTCAGGACGGAACAGCCTGTGGATCCTTCCGACGAATTCTGATGGCAACTGAAAACAGTAATTCCGAAGTGAAAATGTCCGAAACCGCCAAGCGTTTTGAAAAGCGCCAACAGATACGCCGAATTTGTCTGTGGGTTCTAGCTGCCGTGCTGGTGGCTTCCTGCACGGCACCGGGCAGACAATTTTGGCAGCGGATGTTCCGATTGTCAGAATTCGGCGGCAGGATCGACGCGCCGCTGAGTATTCACGTGCTTGACGTGGGAAAGGCTGACGCGATTTTGATCGAATGTGATGGACATGCCGCTCTGCTGGATGCCGGCACAGACGCCTACGGGGAGACTGTCGTGGACTATATGTACCGTCATGATATGGAAGCATTGGACTATGCCATCGTCTCTCATCCCGACAAGGATCACCTCGGCGGAATGGCGCAGGTGCTTTCCGAAGTGGATACCGACACCTTGGTGCGCGCTCCCTATTTTGAGGAGAAGTATGAAGCAGTCCTGGATATAGCGCGGGAAAGGACGATTGCCGATCACATTGTGCGGCCCGGAGAGAGTATTCCCTTGGGAGAAGCTGTTCTGCGAGTTTTGGCCCCTTTGAAAGAGTATGAAGATACCAATAACGGGTCCCTTGTAATCCGGCTGGAATATCGCGGTTTTACCGTGCTGTTCTGCGGAGATATTGAAAAGGAAGCCGAGCGGGATTTGGCAGACGCATACGGCGAGCTGCTTTCGGCCGACATTTTGAAAGTTCCCCATCATGGCAGCAAGACCTCCTGCACCAAGCGCTTTTTGCAGGTGGTATCTCCCCAATATGCCGTGGTTTCGGTGGGCAGGGACAGTAATAATCTGCCCTCAGAGAAAGTGTTGCAAAGGTTGGACGATTATTGCCATGAGGTTTATCGAACCGATTCGGACGGAACTGTGATCTTTACCTTTGACGGAACAGGGATGAAAATCCTGACAAAACAGTGATTTTTGAGATAGGAGAGGATCGTATGCCGAGATATTTAGTCATTGACCGCTTTGAGGGAAAGTACGCGATTTGCGAGGACGCAGAACAAAAGTATTTTGCCATTGAAACTGCCGAACTTCCCCCGGATGCAAAGGAGGGAAGCGTCCTGTTGATATCAGACGAGGGAACTCTTTTCCTGGACGCGGCAGAGACCGACCGCCGCAGAAAAGAAATGGCGGAAAAGCAGCGCCACGTTTTCGGTGACTGAGCAAAAAATAAACCGGGTGGAAAGGAGCCGTTAGCTTCTTTTTACCCGGTTTTTGCTCTTGTAGTATAAAAAGTTAGGCGATCCCTAATTCCCGTGCCAATCTCTCGGCGTAGCGAACGGAAGCCATGGCGTCCTTGCCGTAGAAATCGGCGCCGATGCTGTCCGCGTATTCCTGGGTCAGCACCGCGCCGCCCACCATGATCTTGCAGTTCGGTGCTTCCCGGCGAAGCAGTTCAATAGTTTCCTTCATGTTGGCAACGGTGGTGGTCATCAGAGCGCTTAATCCGACAAGCTCTGCATTTTCACGCAGAACGGCGTCCAACACTGCTTTTGCAGCCACGTCCTTTCCCAGATCGATCACATGAAAACCATAGTTTTCCAGCAGTACCTTTACGATGTTTTTTCCGATATCGTGAACGTCTCCCTTGACAGTGGCCAGAACAATGGTAAGTTGCTTTTCCGAAGCAGAATGGTCTTGTCCCATATCCCGTTTGATGGCTTCAAAGGCTGCTTTGGCCGCCTCTGCGCTCATAAGAAGCTGAGGGAGAAACAGTGTCCGCTTCTCAAACCGATCGCCCACCGCATCCAGCGCTGGGACAATGTGCTCATTGATGATGTCCAGACCCTTTTTGCCCTCGTGCAGCAGCCTTTCCGCCGCATGAGCAGCAAAATCCTTCATACCCTTTTCTATAGTGACTTTCAGAGATTCTGTTTCCTTGGTATCTGGCAGGGCAGGTGATGCCTCCTCCTGAGAACAGGCGGCAATATATGCGGTGCAATTTTCATCTAATCCGGACAAGGCACAGAACGAAAGATACGAACGCATCACAGCATCGGATTTTGGGTTCACAATAGCGGCGTTCAGACCGCACTGCAGCGCCATCAAAAAGAACGCTGAGGTCACATTTTCGCGCTGAGGCAGTCCAAAGGAGACGTTGGACACGCCCAAAGAGGTCAGCACACCCAACTCCTGTCGGATCATCTGCAAGGATTTCAAGGTGACGATGGCTGCATCTTGTCCGGCGCTGACCGCCATGGTCAGGGGATCAATGATAATGTCTTTTTTCTCGATGCTATATTGTGCGGCGGTATCGATGATGATCCTCGCCGCTTCCAGACGCCCCTCGGGCATTTCGGGAATGCCCTCCTCCGTGATGGTTAGTCCGATCACCACGCCGCCGTATTTTTTCACCAGCGGAAAAATGGCTTCCATAGAGGTAGTTTTTGCCGTAACGGAGTTAACCAGCGGCTTTCCGTTGTAAAGGCGCAGAGCCTGTTCCATCGTTTTTGGGTCAGCGGTATCGATCTGCAGGGGCAGGGGAGAGATTGCCTGCAGCTCCCGGACGGTCTCGCACATCAGGGCAGGTTCATCGATTTCCGGCAGCCCCACATTGACGTCCAGCACGTGTGCGCCAGCGTCCTGCTGCTCGATACCCTCCCGCAATAAGTAGGGAATATCGTGTTCCCGCAGCGCCTGTTTGAATCGGGGCTTTCCGGTGGGATTGATCCGTTCTCCGATAAGGATCGGTTTGTCGCCGAACGTGACCGCTCTGCTGCCGGAGGTGATGACAGTGCGAGGGGCAACTTCGGGAATAGGAGCAGGTTTGCCCTGGCAGCGCTGAATTGCTGCGGCGATATGTTCAGGGGTAGTACCGCAGCATCCGCCGATGATCTGGGCCCCTGCGTGCAGCAATGCTTCCATGTGCTCTGCAAATTCCTGCGAGGAGATATCGTAAATCGTTTTTCCGTCCTGTTCTCTGGGAAGTCCGGCGTTGGGATTGACGATGATAGGCAGCTTTGTCAGCTTCCTGAGCTGTCCTATTTGTGCAATCATTTGGACAGGTCCTAATCCGCAATTGAGTCCGATCGCGTCCGCGCCCAGCCCCTCCAAAACCGCCGCCATGACGGACAAATCGCCGCCGGTCAGGAGCGTTCCGGTTTCGTCAAAAGTCATGGTCACAAAGACGGGAAGAGAGGAATTCTCTTTTGCCGCCAAAACGGCGGCTTTCGTTTCGTAGACGTCGGTCATAGTTTCGATCAAAATGCAGTCCGCTCCGGCTGTGATCCCTGCCTGTACCATTTCGCTGAAAACGTCCACAGCCGAATCAAAGGCAAGGTCTCCTAAAGGCTCCAGCATTTTTCCGGTGGGACCGATATCCAAAGCAACAGAACCATGGCCAATGTCAGAAACAGCCTGCTTTGCCAGCGCAATGCCGCAGGAGACTACTTCCTTTACAGAATGTCCGCTGTCCCTAAGCTTGTATCGGTTTGCCCCAAAGGTGTTGGCTTTCAAAATGTCCGCTCCTGCCCGCAAATAGGCAGAGTGGATCTCCACAACGGTATCGGAATGGGAAAGATTCCAAAGCTCCGGCAGTTCTCCCGGCAATAATCCGGCGGCCTGCAGCATGGTACCCATGGCACCATCGAAGAAAACGGCTTCTTGTCCCAGCTTTGCCATCAGTTCTTTCATGGTTTCATTCCTTTCTAAAGGGGCAATCAGTCATCTTGCAGGTCATACATTTTCCAATATGACACAGGGAGGGATCGGGGGAAATCCCAATGATCGCTGTAATGGACTTAAAGGGAATCATCAGGCAGTCCGCTGTCAGCGTGATGCCGATGTTTTTGGTGATGTCCAAAGCGGAAAAAAGAAATTTTTGATTGCTCAATTCAAAATCACCGTATCCCGGACTGTACCGAGGGCGAAGATAAAGACCATCCGCCGAAACAATCTGCTGCAGCTCCTGCTGGACCAGATCGGCGCATTCCTCCGTGTAGGCGGCGGCACAGGCCTGCAAAACCGGAACAAGGGGCATATCCGTTACCGTGCAGCGACGGATCAGAGAATCCACTTCCGTCCCCAGCGTCAGGGCCAACAAAAAAGCCTCTTTGCAGTTCCGCAGGTGAGCAGCCAAGTTTTGGCTGGAAATTTCAGTGCGGCTTATAATGATCGAACCCTCCGCCGCTGAAATGGGGAATCTGCGGAAAATATGGCGGGGACGAGCGGCTGATCTGATTTTCTTTTCCGCTCTTTCAATGAGCTCGTCCAGTTGGTCTGTATCGGTCGATGCGCCTAAATAGCGCAAAATTTCTCGCTTCTTCATCATGTCCTCAAAATGTGACTCAGGTTTTGGAAGATTTTTTCCGCCGTCTCCGGACGGT
>JAFLRP010000172.1 GCA_022511515.1 Acutalibacter sp. | reverse complement strand
CGATCTTCCGTCGTTTTCCTGTATATTTAAGGTGAGGTGACTGCATATGAACAGAGATTGGCTCTTTACCGGCGACGGATATCTTTGCGACCTGCGGGCCGTGGGCGTTTTGGTGAAGGACGGTATGCTTCTGGTCCAACGGGACAGGGGCGGAAATGAGTACGCCCTGCCCGGCGGTCACGTGAAGATCGGTGAGACCACCGCCGACGCGCTGGTAAGAGAATTTCGGGAAGAAACCGGCGCGGAGATCAAATCCACCCGGCTCCTGTGGACGGAGGAATGCTTTTGGAATTGGAACGGCAAAGCCGCCCACAATATTTCCTTTTATTATCTGGTCGAGCTGTGTAAAACTGAGACTGTTCCGGTGATCGGTGAATTTGTCCCCCATAAGGACAACGATGACGTGTTGATCGGCTGGATGTCCGTTGAAAATCTAAAAGACATTACGATCTATCCGGCATTTCTCAAGGAAGAAATTTCTTCTTTGGATTCCCCGCCAAAGCACTTTGTCACAAGGGGCTGATTCCCCATTCTTTCCGACAAAAAAAGTCCGCACCCGACTGGGCGCGGACTTTTTACGTTTTGATCTTACGCGAAAGGATTCTCGCTCTTGTAGAGCATGCCCTTGGGCTGGTTGAAGCCGATATCCTCCACACCCAGGAACTTGAAAACCTCAAACAGCGCCTTGCCGTAATGGCCGAAGGCCACCGCGCCGTGGTGGGGGTAATTCTTCTCGATCAGCACATGGCGGTAGAACCGGCCCATTTCGGGAATGGCAAACACGCCGATGCCGCCGAAGGAACGGGTGGCGATGGGCAGGACTTCACCCTGAGCCACATAGGCCCGGAGAATGCTGTCCGCCGTGCTCTGCAGGCGGAAGAAGGTGATGTCGCCGGGGACGATATCGCCTTCCAATGTGCCTTGGGTGACCTCCTCCGGCAGAGTGCGAGCCATAATCATCTGATATTTCATGGTGGGCTTGCAGAGCTTCTTGGAGCAGGTGTTGCCGCAATGGAAGCCCATGAAGGTGTCGGAGTGGGTATAGGGGAACTTTCCCTCAATCTCGCTCTTAAACATATCCTTGGGCACCGTGTTGTTGATGTCCAGCAGGGTGACGATGTCGCCGCTGACACAGGTGCCGATAAACTCGGACAGCGTGCCGTAAATATCCACCTCGCAGGAAACGGGAATACCCCGGCCGGTCAGGCGGGAGTTCACATAGCAGGGCACGAAGCCGAACTGGGTCTGGAACGCCGGCCAGCACTTGGTGGTGAGGGTCACATACTTCCGATAGCCCTTGTGGGCCTCGATCCAATCCAGCAGGGTGAGCTCATACTGGGCCAGCTTTTCCAAAATTTCCGGCTTCTGATTGCCTTCGCCCAATTCTTTCTCCATATCCGCTTTCACTTCCGCGATACGGGGGTCGCCGTCGTGCTGGTGGAAGGATTCAAACAGATCCAGCTCGGAATTTTCCTCGATCTCCACGCCCAGATCGTACAGCCGCTTGATGGGGGCGTTGCAGGCTAGGAAATTCAGGGGACGGGGACCGAAGCTAATGATCTTCAAATTCCGCAGACCCACAATGGCTCTGGCGATGGGAAGAAATTCGTGAATGCGGTCGGCGCAGTCCTCCGCGTCGCCCACCGGGTTCTCGGGAATGTAGGCCTTGATCTCTCTGAGCTTCAGATTGTAGCTGGCGTTTAAGAGACCGCAATAGGCGTCGCCTCTGCCGCCCACCAGATTGTCGCCGCTTTCCTCTGCGGCGGCAATAAACATGGCAGGGCCGTCAAAATGCTTGGCAAGCAGTGTCTCGGAAATCTCCGGGCCGAAATTGCCCAGATAGACCACCAGCGCGTTGCAGCCGGCCTTTTTCACATCCTCCAGCGCCTGCACCATGTGGATTTCGCTTTCCACGATGCAGACGGGGCATTCATACACGCCCTCCGAACCGTACTTCTTTTCGTATGCCGCCATCAGCGCCTTCCGCCGATTGACGGACAGGCTCTCCGGGAAACAGTCTCTGGATACGGCCACAATGCCGACTTTTACTTCGGGAATATTGCTCATATTTTTCTCCTCCTATGTTGACGATTTCGCTTCCAATCGTTCTGCCCTTATCATAACGGAAAGCAAAGAAAAAATCAACCGGGATTTCTGTTACAAATCCCGGTTTTTCAGAAGATAGCGAGGCGGCGAGCCTCCCTATCTTTCCCTTTCTGCCCAGCCCTTTTGAGTGGAAAGACGATGCACCCGAATATAATAGAAACTCACCAACAGCACCGCCGCGCCAAGCCATGCTCCTGATTCGGCGTAGAAAATGCCCTCCTGCCCCATCAGCAGCGGCAGGAACAGCGCCACCGAAATGCGCATGGCCATTTCCGCAAATCCGGAGGCCATGGGGATCACCGTGTCCCCCAGTCCCATCAAGGCGGCCCGGTAAATGTGGAGCATATAGAGAATCGGCAGGCACACGCTCATGATGGCCAGATAGTGGTAGGCGATATCCATGGACAGGGAAACCTGCTCCGGCGTGCCGGAAATGAACAGCCCCAAAAACAGCTTGCCGAACAACAGCATACAAACCGCGATCACCGCCGAGGTGGCCAGCGCAATGATGGCGGCGGACCGCATTCCCTGTTTGATCCGTTTCAAAAGCTTCCCGCCCAGATTCTGTCCCACATAAGAGGTGACCGCGTATCCATAGGAAGTGGCGGCGATCTCCAAAATGCCGTAAAGCTTGTTGGTGGCGGTAAATCCGGCGATAAACAGCATGCCGTAGCGATTGATGACCGACTGCACCACCATGCCGCCCACAGAGATGATGGCGTTTTGCATGGCCACAGGCGTGCCCAATTTCAAAAGAGAGCCCGTCAGCTCCCGGGTCAGGGAAAAATCTCCCTTTTTTAGCTTGATCACGGTCACTTTGCGCAGGCAAAGGAAGCAGTACACGCCGGAAAACACCTGGGCAATGACGGTGGCGGCCGCCGCGCCTGCCACGCCCCAGTGGAAGCCCATGACAAAGAGCAGGTCCAGTCCCACATTGACCAGCGACGCCACGATCATGGCGTACAGCGGCGTTTTACTGTCCCCCAGCGCCCGAAGAACGGCGGCCAGGAAATTGTATGCCATAATGACGGGAACGCCGGCGAAGATGATCCGCAGGTACAAGAGAGCCGTCCCCATAATATCGTCGGGAGTGTTCATGATCCGCAAAACGGGATAGGCCGACAGTTGGCTCACCAGCAAGAGTAATCCGGCGGAGATGGCGCAGAGGGTCAGGGACGCGCCTACCGACCGGGACAGCTCCCGGTGGTCTCCCGCCCCGAAATACTGGGCCATCAGAATGGAAAAGCCCTGGGTCAGCCCCTGCAAGACGCTGATCACCAGCCAGTTCAGCCAATCCGCCGCGCCCAACGCGGCGAGGGCCTGCACCCCCACTACCTGTCCCACCACGGCGGTGTCCACCACCGTGTAGAGCTGCTGGAACACATTGCCGGCCATCAGCGGCAGCGCAAAGGAAATGAGCAGGCGAACGGGCGAACCCTCTGTCATGTTGCGGATACGCTGTGCCATGAAACGCTCCTCTCCGGAAACTTGAACAATGCCAATTTTATCATGATTTCCCCTTGTTTTCAACACCCCAATCCTATGAAAAGAGGACCCCTTGCGGGGTCCTCTCCAAAAATGTTATTCTGTCTCTGCTTCGATAACCGGCTGTTCCCCGCCATCGGCGGATTCCTCGCTGCCCTGATAATCTACCGTAACAGAAACGGACTTCTCATCGCTGTCATCCTCCGAGGTCGGGCTATCGATAACCTTTACTGTCACGTCTGCGATCATGATGTTTTCGCTGACCTCAGAGGAGAGAACCTTTATGGCGACGGTGTCGCCGTAAACGATACTGTACGTCCCATCGACACTCTCCTCCGGAGAAAACGTATAGGTTTGAGTGTTCTCAACTTTCGCAGTAGATACTATTTTTAAGGAGACTTGGCGGACCGTCAAATCATTGCTCCCGGAAGGGCCGCTTTCCAGAGTGATAATGTTGTGTGTCTGCCCGTCCTCAGGAGCGGGCATTACCTCCGGCTCCATGTCGTGCGGATATTCATCTTTGACAAGGACAGAAAGCTTGTCGCCGTTCCGATAGAAATAGGCATACCTGCCGCTGTCCATGGGGATCACCCGTTCCAGCTTGCCCAAGGAGAACTGGAACAGCTCCCCGCCGGTGGCGGCATTGGCGCCCATGGCAAGGGCGAAAAGCAGCGCGGCAGCAACGGCGACAGCCAGCACCCGGCGCCAAATGAATTTCTTCGGCTTTTGCGTTTGCTCCGTGGCGGCCAAAATGTTCTCTTTCAGTTCCGGAGACGCTTTCAGCCGGGAAAAGGTCTTTTGATACAAATCATGATTGGGTTCCATGGTCGCTATCTCCTTTCTGCTTTTGTATGCTCAGCTTTTCTCTCAATTTATCTCTTGCCCGTTGCAGCCGGGTCTGGACGGTGGATTCTTTCAGGTCGGTCAGCTCGGCAATTTCTTTAATGGGGTAGTCTTCATAATAGAACAGGTACACCGGCACCCGGTATTTCCGGGGCAGGGCCATCACCGCCAGGAACAGCTCGCTTTCTTCCGGGGCTTCAAATTCCAGCGTGCCGGCGTATTCCTCCAGCGGCGCGCTTCTCCGAAACCATGCCGAGCCAATCAGCTTTCTCGATTCGTTCACTGCCACCCGCAGAAGCCACCGGCGCAGGTGCTCCTCGCTCTCGAACTCCTTGGTTTCCCGATACAGCTTTAAGAACACGTTTTGCACGATATCCTGGGAATCTGCCGGATTCTTGCAGGAATGAAACGCCACTCGGTACACCGTATCGGCGTATTTTTCCACACAATCGGCAAATTGCAGCTCGTCCATGGCGGTTTCCCCCTTCCCCTGTTTTCATTTCCCTTAAAATGCATTTCACTAATAGTACCTTTTACAGGGTAAAAAAATCTCATTTTTCTTTAGAAAATTTTGAAAAAATTTTTGCGCTTCCTTTTGAAATAGCTTTGGTGCTTTTTTCAAAATTTTAAAAGTCCCTTAGCGAAAAAGAGTCCTGCCGTACCGCATTGCTGCATCCGGCAGGAATTTTAGATGTTCAGGAAACTGCCCCATTCTTCTTTTACAGCTCGATTCCCAGCTCTTTGGCGGCCTGCCGCCAGTATGTTTCCTCGGCAAAGCCGTCCTCTCCGGTATCCAGCTTGTGCAGCTCGTGGGCACGCTGCAACACCTTGGGAGCTATATTCTCTCCGGTAAGCAAAAACTTCCGAATGGCCGCCGCCCAGACGGGGGCAATTTCCGCCAGCCCGGACTCATACAGTTCTTCCACCGCCCCCTGCACGTTATAGGGAATCTGCAAATGCTCCGCCATTAACTCTCCGTTTTCACAGGAAAGCATTAGGAAGCACGCCCGCTGGGCCGTTTCCTTGTTCACGCCCACCGACCCGGCGTTGATGACCCGCTTGCCATGAGCAAAAAAGTCCCACTGCTGGTGGTGATGCCCGTGGATTACCACTTCTTCCGAAACTTCTTTTAGCACGTCCCAAGTTTCCGGGACGTCCGGCTTGATCACGCCGTTGGTCTTTTGGGGCGACCCGTGGCAGCACAAAAGCGACGGCCAGCCGGGCAGCTCTACCGTCATGCGGTTGGGCAGCGCGGCAATCCAGTCCAGATCCTGCTCCGTCAAATTTTGATAGGTATAGTGCAGCGAGCCCGATTCCGAGCCCGGACCCCAATGGGTCTCGCCCCCGGCCCGGCGGGACAGCAGATATTCCTCCCGGTTGCCCCGCAAAAACCGGCAGTCGTGATTCTTTTCCCAGTCATACAGGGCAGCCATGGTCTTTTCCGGGTAGGCGCAATCGGATAAATAGTCCCCCAAAAACAGGTAGACCTCCGCCCCGCGAGCTTCCGCTTCGGTAAGACACGCTTCCAGCGCGAAGTGATTGGAATGTACGTCGCTCAACACTGCAATTTTCATCGTTATAACCATTGCTTTCGCATGAGCGAAAGCCGCCTTTCTTCGGGAATTGCTGCGGTTTGCACAGCAAAACCGCAGCAAAACCGAAAGTTAAAATTTATTTTAACTCGTTTTCCCATTTCTTTGTGTAAAGAGATACGTCCCCACCGCCACGGACACCGCCAAATTCAGGGAATCCACCGCGTCGCTTTGGGGAATGAACAGGCTCTGCCCGTAGGTCTGGAATTCAGGCGGCAGCCCGCTGGCCTCATTGCCGAAAACCAGCGTATATGTTTCTATTTTCGGACAACTTTCCGGGGTCAGCACCGTGCCGCCGTCCAGCATAAAGGGATATATTTTTCTGTCCGCGCCGTATTTCGCAAGATACGCCGGGAAATCCGGGAAGGTTTCGATTTCCAACCGGAACAGCGCCCCCATGGACGCCCGCACGGCCTTGGGATTCCAAAAATCCGCCGCCGTCTCGCCGATAATGGCAAGGTCACGAATACCGAAGCCCAACAGCGTCCGCTGGATAGTGCCCAAATTCCCCATGTCGGCGGGGTTCACCAGCGCCACGTGAGGACGTTCAGCACCCAACGCGCCGGGGTATTTTTCAAATTCCCCCGCCGCATAACAAATTTCTTTTTGGGAAATTCTGTCCAGCGCCTTTTTCCAGCAAAGGCAAGGCACACCGGCTTGCCGGCAAAGTTCCGCGAGTTTTTCCTGCTCTCGGAAGCTCTCGTCATAGTAAACCGCCCGGGCATGTTCGGGACGGTGCAGCAGCAGCTCAAAGGTGGGGAACGGCCCCAGCGTGTAGGAATGAGAAAATTCCTTTTTATATTTTTTCGGCAGCTCCCGATTGGGCTCCATACTTTTTCCCCTTTCACACCGCAACACTGCATCCAGGTTGCGGTTACTTCGTCAGTCCTTCTTTAGGCGGTATTGCCGCTTTAATAACCCAGCTTTTTCAAATTGTTGAAGCTGATGGCAAGGCAGTCAAAGGGGCTGCCCTGGCAGATATCCTGCTCCACCAGCAAATGCTCCACGCCGCCCAATTCCTCTATCGTGCGGAGAATTTTTGGGAAGTTCAAATTCCCCTCCATCACCGGCGCCATAATGGGCTCCCAGCCCCGGACGGCCATATCCTTCAAATGCACACAGGGGGTTCGCCCTTTCATCTTTGTGAGCCAATCGCACACGTCTCCGCCGCCCATCTGCACCCAGTAGGTGTCCAGCGTCACGCCCATTTCCTCCGGGGAAAATCCTTCCAACAGGGTGTCCATCACCAGCTTGCCGTTAAATTTCTGGAATTCAATATTGTGATTGTGGTACATCAAGAGCTTCCCGGCGGCGGCAATTTTCTTTGCCGGCTCTTTGAAATCGTCAAAAAAGTGCTCCAGCCACTGGGGAGAGCAATATTTCTGGGGCATCATGCCGATACCGATGTATTTGCAGCCCATCACATCGTGCTCTTTGATCACCGCCTCGGTGTCGTTCAGGATGCGGTTCGGGTCCGTATGGGTCAGCACGATTTCCAGCCCGTGCTTGTCGCAAAGCTCTTTTACAGTCTCCGCCGGGATGGGCCCGATGGCGGAAATCTGCACGGTCTCATAGCCGATCCCCTTTACCTTCCCCAGTGAAAAATCCAGATCTTTTGCCGTTTGGGTGTACTCTCTCAACGTGTAAAGCTGTGCTCCGATTTTCATATTTTTTCTCCTTTCCTATTTAAAGTTTTTCGTAGGAAAACTTTGAGAAGTTCGTCTTTGACGAACTTCTGCGCTTCTCGCTTTCTTTGAGAATTACGGTTGTTTTTACTGTTTCTCCCCGCTCTCTACTATGCAGGATTTTCCGTCCGGTGTCAAGTCTTTTCGGTTTGTGTAGGAGATTTTTACGACCGAAAATAAAAGGAAAAGGGCCCGTGCTTTCGCACGGGCCCCCTCCGCAAAGAGGTGATTTATGAAACGATTACCGATTGATCAATCGTGTGGCGGTTTATGAAACGCCTGACAATTTGGAACCGTTACTGTGCCTCTTATTTTTGATTTGTGACTTATTCGTCTCTGGTGGGCTGAGTGATCTCATCTTCATAGTAGGTGTAGGGAACACTCAGAGAGGCGAACATCACGTGAGCATAAGACCAATCGGTTGCCTTGATATCCGTGAACGGATTCTTGACAGCGGTGTCGGCCTTAATGTCAGCGGCCTTTGCGGGGGTAACACCCAGATACTTGTTGATCATGACCGCAACTTCCTGACGGGAGATATTGGTCTTGGGCCGGAAGGTGTTCTCGCCCTCCTCCTCGGGATAGCCGTTAACGGTGCCGTTGTTGTACAGAGCGGCAACGAACTTCTGCGCCCAGTCGCTGACCTTATCAAAGTCGGCCAGCTTATCGGTGGTAGCGCCGTTCTCAGTCATGACCTTGAAGGTCTTGACGATCATAACAGCAGCTTCCTCACGATTGATGGGAGCGTTGGGTCTGGCCTTGCCGGTCTCAGCATCGCCGTTCATGATGCCCAGCTCCTTAGCGCGAGCCAGATAGTTGTCAGACCAACCATCCTTGGGCATATCCGGGAAGTTGTTCTCGGCCTTGGCGGTGTAATCCTCGTTGCGATCATAGAGGCCTGCGGCAACCAGCAGCATTCTGGCCAGCTCCTTACGGAGGACGTTAGCTGCAGGTCTTACCTTGCCGTTGCCGTCACCGGCCACATAACCGGCATACACAGCGTACAGGGTATCGTCCTCTTCGAGGACCTTGGTCTCAGGATCGATCACGTTCTTGCTGCCCTCTTCATCGGTCCAGCCCAGGAACACAACACCGGCCTTGGTGGTGACGGTGGGCAGGTCAACAACGTGGCCTTCGCTGTCCAGCTCAGCAACGTCGGTATCGACAGTGCCGTATCCGCCGGCATCCAGATTGACGCCGCTGGTAGAGGAACTGGTGTTCTTCTTAAACTTGGTGTGGAAGTCCAGCTTCGCAGTGCCGAGATCTGCATGATCATACAGCTTGCCAGTGGTGACTCCGCTCAGGTCGAAGTGGAGATCCAGATCCTTGTTGGCCAGGCTGCTGAAGTTCCAAGTGCCCTCTTCGCCTTCTGCACCCTCGGTGAAGCACTCGGGATAAGCGGCCTTCAGAGCTGCAATGATGGCAGCATCATCGAAGTAGGTGCCAACAGTGCCTTCGCTCTCGCCCTCGCCGTAGGTAACGCCATCCAGCTTCACGGGAGCTGCCTTGATCGCGGCGATAACGTCTTCGATCTTGGAAGTGCCCTTCAGCGTGTTGTCAGCCACGGTGGCGGTAATGGTGGGATCAGAGATCTTCTTGATATCGCCGGTAGTGGTGGTGGTCAGCTTATAGGTGGTGTCGCCTTCTTCGATCTCGGTCTTGGCAGCGGTCAGAGTAACGACCTTACCGTCGCCAACCTCTGCGTCAGCATAGGTAGCACCGGTGATCCCGAAGTCAACAGTATTGTCGCTCAGAGTGATGGTGCCGACAACCGCGTTGGTGCCGTCATACTCCTTCGCGGGGATCGTAGCGGTCACGATAACTTCCTTAGCGGAGCTATCAGTGAAGGTAACATTCACCAGGCCGGTGATCGGGGTGCTGGGAGCAGTCCAGGTGAACTCGCCGGCATCTGCATCGTCAACTACTACAGAACCGGTAGAAGCAGTCAGGCTGCTCAGGCTCTCGCCTGCGCCCAGAGTAACCGTACCGGAAGCGGTGCCGCCGGGAGTGCCGACATAAGGATCGGTAGCCTGGTCGCCCTTCCAAGTAATGGCCTTGTTGGTGGTGGTGGAAGTCGCCAGCTGATAACCAGCCGCGCTGACAGTACCGGTTGCCTTGTAGCTAGAGGAAGAACCTGCAAAGGTGTAGAGGTCCTTATCGGTACCAGCCAGAGTAGTTCCCTCAAAGGTTGCAGTCAGTTCCTTGGAACCGGTGGAAGCTACGTCAGTAGCAGTATAGGTAGCTGTAAAGGTAGTGGTGACGGCGTCGCCTTCAATCAGACCGTCAGCGGTCTTGAAGGTATAGGTGCCGGTCTTGGTTAAGCCAGTGGTGGCATTCTGCAGAACAGCTTCTACGGTGCCCAAATTCGTGTCAGCAGCGGGAGCGTTCAGGGCCTTCGGATTAACCTTGACAGCAGCGGATTCCACCTTATCATACATTGTACTATCGGTAACTTCAACCTTAATATCCTGGTTGACGTCAGCCTTAGAAAGCGTGTAGGTAGCGCTGTCAGTGCCAACCTTAGTTGTTCCACGATACCACTGATAATGCGGTGCATCTGTGCCATGATCGCCGGACTTGGTGTACGTAGCGGTCAGCTGGGTATCACCATAAGTCGCAGTCGCCTGATCGATCGCCACAGAACCGGTGATCTTCGCCTTCACGGTGAAGGTGTTGGAGGTTTCAAAACCGCCAGCGGGCTTTTCATTAGCGGTGATCACAGAGTCAGCAATCTTGATCTTATAGTTCGTGCCAGCAGCCAGCGCTGTACCGTCCAGCGTTACGGTAGCTACCGTGTCAGACTTCTTCGTTGCACTGGTAACAGCACCGCCTACAGCAGGATCAAGAGAAACTGCACTGGTGAGATCGTCCGTGTTGAAAGTACCCTTACTCAGCGTCACGTCGATGGTAGCGCCAGCCTTGGGATCCAGAACCTTACCAGATTCGATGTCAATGGATGCCTCATTGGTGGTAACCTTAACGGTTGCAGAACCAAGAACGACACCAGCAGTAGAGTTATACAGCTTACCGGTAGTCGCACTGTTCAAATTCTGTCCAGTAAGGGTATCCGGGTCGCTGTTGGGAATGTAGATCTCGATAGCAGCTCCGCCACCGGTATCGGCAATAGCATCAAAAGTGTAGCTCTTTGCTGCTGCGTCAGACTTTACCTTAAACGGAATCGCATAGTCCCAATCTATACCGGTAGGAGAAACCATAGTTGCCGCATTGGTGGGGTAGCTCCACTGCAATGCAAAAGCATGCTCTGTGCCCTCAAGAGCGGAACCGGTATCATTGTCACGAATCGTTACAGGAGCCATGGACCACTGGGAACCATAAGTCTTTCCCTCGCTGTCCATAAGCATTCCCCACTTCTTATCGGACGCTCCTACAGAGGAAATCATGCTCAGGTCCACAATGGCGCCAAGGGCCAGAGGATTTACCACGCACTGATCAGCAGATGTGGGTGCCTCAAATGCCGCTGCATCATATTTCACAAGTACCTGCTGGGGAACAATGCCGGTCGTCGAGTCAGGAGAGGTCACGCGCACCGTGATATACACGTTTTCGCCTCTTCCTACTTCAGTCCCCGTCGTGCTGGCAGAGCTCAGCATGGAAGCAAAGATTCCTTTCTGTGATTCCAGAGAAGCTTTGTCATAGATGCCCTCGTCCTGCAGCGCAGTCGACGACCACGTCTCGATGTTTTTGTAGTGATCGATATTGCTGTAGTTAGTAGTTGCTCCGCCTGCTGCGCCCGTATATCTTGAGCCTACAGCGAGCGCTTTTGTGAAACCATCGAACGTCGCGGTTGCTTTTATCGCTATGTCGACGGTTCCTCCTTCCGCCGCCGCACTGATCGGTATCATCGAGACTACCATTATCACTGCAAGCAGCATTGCCAACAATTTCTTTGTTCGCATTTTGTTTTCCTCCTGCCGTTTTTTGTTTTTTATGTTAAAGTGACCCCGACCCCGCGGGGTCACTTTACACACCTTACGTCTTGCTTACCATCTCTTGTCGGTGTAATCAGCACCGGCGATCATTTGCTGGATCAATGAAACGTCATCGTACGTTCTCAACGAGTTGCCGTCCGGGTCAGCTACATAGTATCCCGCATTTCTGTACGCCTCTTTCAGATCCTCGTCCATCTCATCGGTCGTTTTGAACACTGACGCACCTGCAATGACCAGCTGTTGTCTTGAAACGTCATCATAGGTCTTCAGTCCGTTCGCATCCAGGTCTCCAGAACGGTAAATCAACTTTACCTTTCTGTCCGCCACATAGACTTCGCTACCCTTTACGATAGTATAACGGATCACATATTCCTCTATGAATCTTGTTACGCTTTCGTTGAACACAAAGTACTTACTGGCGGAATCGCTATGATGGGGTTCGATGTAGTCCACAACACCTGCTGTATCGGTCGTAATCGCTATCTTTTCTCCCTTAGCAGTCAACTGCTTTACGGTCACCGTTGCACCATCCAGCCATGTTGTCAGCGCAGTGTCTTTCAACTCACTGTCGGAGCCAACTACCTTGAGACTTGAGATATTGTCCACCGCTAACGCATTATCAGCATACGGTTTTACATGGTCCTCGTAATTCTCAAAGTTGTAGTAGAATATCAGATCCGTCCTATACTTAGCGATAGCCTTCTGGATATCCTCTGCTCCGGTCGAAGAAGTGATATCTGTTCTTCTCAGAAGCTCCTGATACGCCAAGGATGTCTTCTCCGCTCCATGCAGCCACAGGTCACTGTTGCCATCTGTCAGCTGCAGCGGGTTGGCGTCGGCGCTCGGGTCGTTATCATTATACAACTTGATCTGGACAAATGCAACCTTTTTGTCGTTGACAATTTTTGCATCTGACAGAGCGGTCTCGTTGAAGTTGGTCACGAGGGCGTAGCCTGCGTTCGTGCCGGGCAGCTTAGAGAGTGCCTCCTGCCAGCCGTCGGTGAAGCCTTCGCTGCCAGCCTCGAGCACGTCAGTGCCGAATCCGGTGACGGTCTCCTTGCCGTCGGTGGACAAAGTGGTGTTGACCAGCTTCCAGTTGTTGTCCAGGGCGATCTCATCCACCGTATTGCCGCTGGCCAGAGTGGGAACGGCCTTGGTAATTCCGGTCACGAAGCTCAGCAGATCGGCCTTGTTCAGGATCATGCCGGTGCTCAGGTTCAGCGTGGAGACCAAGGTGTTCTCCAGAATCTCAGAATCAGCAGCCTTCACATAATCACCCGTCAGTCCGTCGGACTTGTTCTTAGTGTTCTCCTTGAAGAACACTTCCACCTGACCGTTCAGGGTGTAATCCAGACCCAAGAATTTGAGATCAAAATTGAGTCCTTGCAAGCTGAGATCCTGCCAAGCACGGACACCAGCATTTGATGTTGTTTCCGTTGCATTATCCCCTACTTTGGTGATTTTAACCTCGTTGCCGCTCGAGAAAGGAGTCTCCAGCGCGAACCAGTTAAAGCCATGCACTTCTTTGCCTTCCACGACCGAAATGGTGGGATACTTGAGGATCAGGTCCGCATTAGCTACATCAAAATTCGCAGCCTCTCTGTTAATGGTAACAGTAATGGTGTAATCCTCCGGAGAGCCGGGAGTATTGTTGCTCACGACCGTTACCGTGGCCGGGGCGGGCACAACAGTAACTTCACGTGCACTATTGTTCAACGTGACAGCAACATCATTGGTGATATTATAGTCTGCGGGCTGAGTAACCTCCGGAATGCTTTCCCAAATCTCTGTATTCACTTCCACACCCTTCCAGTTCTCAGCGAGAACCTGGCTATTGGGAACGCTGTCTTCGCCCGCTGTTCCCGCCAAGAAGGTCGTGGGATTGTACTGTGCCCTTAATGTATAGTTGTATACATTATTATCCGTCACACCGTTAAAGGTGACTTCATCGGAAATCTCTTCTCCGGTGTTCTTATCCAGCCACTTCTCCACCTCGGGATATACCGTGACCTGATCCGGAACCATAGCCGCCATACCATTCACGGTACCCGACTTTTCGCGGACCACAAGGTTGCCCTCGCTGTCCGACGTCAGGTGCACCGCAGTACCCTGAATGATGCTGGGCAGTCTGTTCACGATATTGGCCTTAACACCACTGTCGCCGGCCAACGCCTCAGAGGTCCTCATGGTGAGGGAAGGCGGCGTGATGGAGGAAGTTTCCCACAGAACGTAGGGCTCTACGTCGTAGGTCTTCTTGCCAGCCTCAAGATCAGAGGGAGCGATCTCGTCCGTTCTGACGGTGAAGTACAGCTCGCCGCCCAGAGCATTCAGCAGAGTCTTAATATTCAGACCTTCGTCCAGCTCGATCGGCGTAGCGTCATCGCTTCCGCCCAAGGTCACAGAACCTACATGCTGGGCAGAAGATCCATTCAGAACATACGCGTCTACAATGATGCCGTTGTAGGTGGGATCTGTGCTGTTGTGAACGGTGATCACATCATCCTGCGGATAGGGCTTGTTTACAACTGTCGTATCAGCATGGCCGAGGATCTCGCTGAGCGGAGGAGTCTGATCTTCGTCATACTTCTCTTCGACTACCTTCACATTCTGAGAGATCTCTGTCTCTTTAAGACTCTCATCCAGAATGAGAACAGGCAGGCGACCTGTCTTGTCAGGTCCACCTTTGTTCTTGTTATCAGCATCAAGCTGATCCCACTTTATGGGATGTCCGTCCTTGTTCCACGTAAGCTTTACGCCGGTCTCATAATTGCTGCTGTCAGCAATCCAGTGGTCCGCCAAACCGTACGGAGCGCTCACCAGAGGAGTGTCGGTATAGGTAGCAGCGGGGTCCTGCACAGGATTTTCCGGAGTGCCCGTATAGTAGCCGTACTTCATCATAGGACCGACCACAGTGGCCGTGTCATGCAGATGCTTGACGACGTCAGCGAGCTGAATGTTCTCGGGATCAGCCAAGTCTTCCTTTGCGACCAGCACAGTGTCCGGTGTGGGCTGTACGACCTCAAAGAGAGCGAACTTCTCCTGCTTTCCTACCGTGATATCCGCCTTCAGCGGCTGAGAAGCGGAACCGATGGTGGTGACAAACAGATCCAGCACTGTGCCGGAATCTCTGGCCGTCTGCGGGAAATAGACAGTGTAGTCAACGCCCACACCATCTTCAGCGGTTGTGGGGGTCACCTCAATGTCACTGACTCCTGCCAGCGAGCCATAGGCATGGCTGACGATCGTCCCGTCCTTGGTTTCCAGGGTCAGGATCACCTGAGTGGGATCATCATCCAGCGCGTCCGCCAACTGTCCAAGTTCGTCTCCCCTGATAACCAGAGTATCCTTCTGACCGGGAGCGAGAGGATTGTTTTCAGTGACCTCGACCTCAACATCGTTAGAAAGCTTGATTTTGTTCTGCACAACAGCAGTGATCTGAATCTTTCTGGCTTCCTCGGGGTTCTCGAACTCTACGGGATTGATTTCCTCGCCATCGTAATGCGTCAGCAGTCCCTGATAAACATATGATGATTCCTGATTGTCAGGGATCTTGATGTTGATCTGATAGGTTTCATCCAACACCTTATTAGTATCAAATTGATTAGTATCATTCGGGAAATCTACATACGCACCATTTGTCAGCTTCTTTATGGTGGTGTTCCCGCTTGCGTGCGCGCTGAGCATTGCGCCATTCAGCGGGTAGGTGTTCACTGCAAGTTCCTTCGTGTCGCTATCGACAGGACCGAGCACCGTAAAGTTGACAGTGTCCAGCGCTTCCAGCATGTCGACCAGTGTTTCACTCGGCTCAACGATGGTATCCAACTCGATGTCGGAGGAAACAATAACATCTTCTTCACTCATCGTCCGAATCTGAACCAGACCGCTGGCATTGTCGTAGCCGCCCTTATCATCCCGTTCTTTATTCAGATAGGCCAGCAGAACAACGTCATGGTTAGCGGCGCTGGCATCAAGACCGGTGCCAACACCAGTCAAAGTGGCAAGATTTTCAGTCATATCCCCTGCGCCGACAGTGCCTATGGCATCATGGTGCGAAGCCCAGCCGCCCTCAGCGTTTTTAGGATCTTTCGGGTCAAAACCATTTTTAAACAGAAGGATCTTGTCGCCTTCTGACATATAGTCTCTGGTTTTTCCGGTGACATACAAGTCAGTTCCCGTGAAATAGTAATCAGCAGGATCGGGCATGACGTTAATGTAGAAGACCGCGCCGTACTCGGGAACTACTTCTGCATCCTGATACTCGCTATCGCTATCGCTATAGACTACATAATAGTCGGGCTGATCATACTCAACGGAGTCCACAAACGCACCGCGATAGGGATTGCGGATCTCGAAGATACCATGCTGATGATACACGAGCTTTCCGCCCTCGTTCTTGGTACCTTCTTTATACAAAGCTTCATTCGACCATGACTCTCTCAACTGAGCGGGAATCGTGTTCTGGACACGCACGCCGCTCTCCACGGGAGCCGTTACGTATCTGGCCAGCGAGTCCTGTTCGGACAGAAGATTCAGCATATCCTCGACAGAGGTGCCGATGGTGATCTCAAACGGATTCTCTCTGGAAGAACCGGGATGTCCTTCGGGGATCACAGAAATATCGTCGCTGAAGAACATCTCGCCCTCTCCGTTGACGTTGACCTTCAGCTCTTCCTTGGGATTGCTGGGATCCTTTTTGTCCGACGGATTCGTAGTATTATCCACGCGGGCAATATAGACCTGCTTCTCGTTCTTCACATAGCTGCCGTCGGCAGACGCAGTAGGAGTGAAAGCCTCAAAGGTAACAACCTGCGCACTACCCCCGTTGGGAGTGAACTTGACCTCAGTCTTCGCAGTGATCTTGTCATTCACAGTGATGGTATAGGATTCATCACCGTTCTTCACAATGCTCAGACCATTTACACTCACAGGGCCATTGCCAGAAGCAAACAGTGTATCAGAAGAGCTTGTGCCAAAGGTTATATTGCTAGCGCCGGCAGGAATCGTGAAGGTAGAGCCCTTGAGAGCCTCACTGATCGTTTCGGTGCCCGTCAGTTCCTTCTGATTGCCTGTCTCAACCAACCTCAGAGCGACATTGCCGGCGTTCAGCAGTGAACCGCCATACGTACCTACGGTGTAGTTGTTCTTATCGCCGGTGATCGTAACCAGGTTTTCCGCTGTGATCTTTGTTCTACCCAGCTCTTCACCGTAAGTGCCGTCTTCTCCGACCTGATAGATCACGACTTCGTCATTGATCTTGAACTTCGTCTCGTCTTCGGGGAACCTCAAATAGTCGACATGCTTTTTCAGATTTTCACCAGTCGCCTCAGTTTCAGAAACATAAGGCAGGTTCTTGTTGTTGAAAATGCTGTTCTCATCGTATGTGCCATTCGGCTCCTCGGAGGGGTTGATGATCTGAACGGTCGTAGAACCAAGAGTAACCCCTGTGGCAGAATTATAGAGAGTAGAGTTATCCCCACTGTTCAAATACTCTTCTTCTTCTGAAGAATAAGTATCCGGGTCGCTGTTGGGAATGTAGATCTCGATAGCAGCTCCGCCGCCTGTACCGGCAATAGCCTCAAAGGTATACTCTCCCGTTTTTGCAGAACTCTTTATCTTAAACGGAATCGCATAGTCCCAATCTATACCGGTGGGAGAAACCTTGCTCGCGTGATTGCCAGGATAGCTCCACTGCAATGCAAAAGCATGCTCTGTGCCCTCAAGAGCGGAACCGGTATCATTGTCACGAATCGTTACAGGAGCCATGGCCCACTGGGAACCGTAGGTCTTGCCCGCACTGTCCATGAGCATTCCCCACTTTTTATCCGATTCCGGTATATCGTCAATCTGACTGAGGTCCACAATGGTGCCAAGAGCCAGAGGGTTTACCACGCACTCCTCAGCAGCTGTGGGTGCCTCAAATGCTGCTGCATCATACTTTACGAGCACCTGCTGCGGAACAACGCCGGTCTTTGAATCGGGAGAAGTAACCCGCACCGTGATATACACGGTATCGTCCTTCGTTACGACAGTTCCGGTTTCCTTGGCAGAGCTCAACATGGTGGAATATATGCCTTTATTTGCTTCCAAGGAAGCTTTATCATATATACCATCTGTGTCCATAGCAGCCGTCGACCACGTCTCAAAATTCCTGTAGTGTTCAATCTTGCTGTAGTCAGTAGTTGCTCCGCCTGCTGCGCCTTGATATCTTGATCCAACGCCAATCTCTTTTGAGAAACCATCGAACGTACCCGTTGATTTCAACGTTATTTTGACAGTTTCTCCTACTGCCGCCGCGCTGATCGGTATCATCGAGACTACCATTATCACTGCAAGCAGCATTGCCAACAACTTTTTCGCTCGCATTTTGTCTTTCCTCCTGCTGTTTTGGTTTTTTTATGTTAAAGTGACCCCGACCCCACGGGGTCACTTTACACACCTTACGTCTTGCTTACCATCTCTTGTCAGTGTAATCCTCACCGGCGATCATCCGCTGGATCAGTGAAACGTCATCGTACGTTCTCAGTCCGTTGCCGTCTGGATCGGCTACATAGTTTCCTGCATCCTTGTACTGCTGTTCAAGCTCCTCGCTGATGTCTCCCGTCGCTACAAACACTGACGCACCTGCAATGACCAGCTGTTGTCTTGAAACGTCATCATAGGTCTTCAATCCGTTTGCATCCAGATCTCCAGAGCGGTAAATCAGCTTTACCTTTCTGTTTACCATGTAGACGTTTCCATCCTTCTGTACAGTGTAACGGATCACATATTCCTCTATGAATCTTGTTACACTCGCTCCGAACACAAAGTACTTGCTGGCGGTATCGCTATGATGGGGTTCAATGTAGTTCACAGTACCTGCTGAATCGGTCTCAATCGAAATCTCTGTTCCGTCAGCATTCAACTGTTCTACTGTCACTGTTGCATCAGACAGCCACTGGGCCAGTCTATCTCCTGTCAGCTCTTCTCCATCTACCATGAGACTTGTGATGTTTGTCTCCGCATTGATATACGGTTTAACATCGTTTTCATAATTCTCAAAGTTGAAGTAGAACACCAGATCTGTCCGATATTTAGCGATAACCTTCTGGATATCCTCTGCTCCGGTCGAAGAAGTGATATCCCCCCTGCGTACAAGTTCTCTATATGCCAGCGATGTGTTATCCGCTCCGTGCAGCCACAGGTCGTTGTTACCATCTGTCAGCTGCAGCGGGTTGGCAGGAGCATTCGGATCGTTCGGGTCGGTTGCGGTAGCGGAATACAACTTGATCGGGACCGCCACGTAGGGATAGCTTTCGGTGTCGACCTTGTAGCCATAGGTGGCGTAATCGGGACAGGCGATGAGCGCGTACTTCTCAGAGTTCGCGTAGGTGCTCAGGAGCTCTGCCACCAGGGCGTCACGCTCGTCTCCCTCCGGGGCGTCACGGAATGCCTGTACGGGCTTCCAGTTTTCGCCGTCCTTCTCGCCCAGCTGCCAGCCGAGGAAGTTCAGTTCGTTGCCCAGATCCTGCTCGGGCAGGTTCTGCATGATGCCCAACTTCCCATCCGCCTCAGGCGTTTCGGAATGGTTCAGGTAGAAGGTCAGGTTGTCGATGCCGTTCAGATCTTCCACCATGTTTGTCAGATCCTTCTCTGAGAGGATCGTGCCCTCGGTCAGATTCAGGGTTCTGGGCGGATCGATCTTGGTGATCAGACCCTCGGGATTGGTTTCGTTCTTGGTGCCTTCCATGATGTAGAAGTAGGCAGTGTACGCCCCGCCGTCGGGCTGGACGATCACATTCTGCCGGTTCTGGTTCACCACGTCGGGCAGGATGAAGGACATCACGTGGGTCGTTTTCCAGCTACCATCAGTATAGCTTTGCAACCACTGACTGTCAATAAAATCTTTGTCGATTTTTATCAAATCTTGTCCGGCGCCCTCCACGTAGTGATCCGAACCAACAGTGCCCAAAGTCAGTGTTGTTCCGGTGGAGCTCACCACAGTGATCACGTCGGGAGCGGCAGCCAACACGTCAGCTTCCTGATTCTCTCCAGGCAGCACGACAATGGGATTGCCGGGTGCGGAACCCTTGCCCTCGGTGATCTGCAGGTAGCTCGCCACGTAGACCTGATCCTCTGCGTTGAAGGGCACATCCATGGTGGCAGGATAGGGATCGCTCTCCATGCCGTTGCCCTGGCGGGTGATGTATGCCACGCCGCCCTCAACGGGCAGGTACAGGTCGAGGTTCTTTCTCAGACGGCCTGCGGGATTGGCGGGCATCTCATATACGAACTCGGCCACCAGCTTGAAGCTGTTCTCGTTGTCGCCCATGGCGTAGACACGAATGATGTCGCCGTTCTTCAGGGCGCCTTCAGCGGTGGGATCATCCTGCCAGTAGCGGATATAGTCCGGTGCCGTGCCGTTCTGGTTGATCACTTCAAAGTGCAGTCCCAGCTCCTCAGAGAAGCTCTCGGAACGGCGTCCGATGGATCCGTCTGCCGTATACTGCTTGCCGCTCACGGTAATGGAGGCACGCATCGTGACAGACTCAGCGCTGCCCATTGCAACCGTGACGGACTGATAATTGCTGGTATCGGGAGTGGCAGTCACGCTATTCAGTGTTCCGTCGGGCTTGGCGCTCTGCTTCGTCCACGTGTTGTTATTGCCGGTGAAGGCCGGAGCAGTCGTTTCGTCGCCGTACTGATCCAGGAACTTCATCACGAGCTTGCCGGAGGTCTCATTGGCATTCAGCACCACATCTTCCACCTTCAGGAAGGTGAAGGTCAACTGGTCGCCGGTGATCTCACGCTCTACGATCAGCGTGTAGGTGCCGGTGACGCCGTTGGCAGCCGCTGCCTCGATCAGATACTTGCCGTCTGCCGCCTCACTGGTGAGGGTCAGCACGCCGTTCTGGTCAATGGAGATCCCCTTGGGCCTGCTCTGGATGCTCCAGACGATGGCGGTATAATCCGTCATCTCCGCATCGTACTGGTCGAATATCACAGCCTTGAACTTTGCCGTGGTCTTACCGGGCGTGTCGGCGTCCACCATGGTGGGCACGCTTATCGTCCGATCCTCATCCACGCCGGAAATGGCATCCACGCGGATATGGTCGACTTCAGAGGGAGTATCCTCCGGAACGACGGTGACAGTGACTTCGCCAGTCACGTTCTTTCCGTGCCCGTCGGGAGCGGTACCGGTCACCGTGACAGAGGTCGCGCCGCCCATATCCAACTTGCCGTCCGGTGTCACAGAGGGCTTGGGATTGGCGTTGGAGGGCTGGTAACTGTCGATCTCAAAGGTGGCGTCTTCTGCCTCGCCCATGTTGCTTCCGAAGGAATCCACATAGGACGCATGCAGTTGGACTTCGGTCTCTCCCTCTTTCACTGCGGTGGGAGTGATTTCCAGTCCGGCAAATTCTTCATACTTGTTGCCGGAAATATGCAATGCTTTGCTGGCCGTCAGGCCCAAAGCGGAAACAGTCACATTGGCCGTTCCTGTTTCGGCGGTGTCGTAAACAGTCACGTTGCCGTTTCTGTCCACATCCACGCCGATCACATAGGGATCGATGGACCAATCCATATGCTGTACGTTGATTCTGCCGCCGAACTGATCTCTCACCTCAGCGCTGTACTGTGCCGTGCCGGGAGCGGTAACGCTGTCGGTCGTGCTGTCCAGACGGGTGAGGATAATGTGATCCGGTACAGGCTCATCGTCGGAGACGGTGATCTTCTGTTCGGCAGATTTGTCGCCGGAAGTCGCGCGGACCGTGAAGTCCTCCACACCTTCTCCGATGACTACCACGCCGTTTTCGGCCACGGTCACGCCCTCGGTGTCGCTGACCAGCTCCCACTTGACAGAGGCGCCGATCATCTCTTCGCCGTACTGGTCTGTGACCTTTGCCTGGAGCTGCGGGTTGTCTCTGTTGACCGTGTCGGTCAAAATCTCAACCTTTGCAACCTGAGAGATCTCGCGGTTCGCGTACACGCTGACGGAACCGGTGGCGGTTTCGTCTGTATTGCGCTTGGCTTCGACGGTGACCTCATAGGCCTGAGAAGCGGACTTCGCCTTGACTGTCAGCTCGCCGTTCGAGTCAACGCCCTCGCCGGACCATGTCAGGGTAATGCCGGACTTGCCGGTCATATCCGTGCCGAATTCGCCGGTCAGCTTGTTGGTCACCTGCACCTGCAGATCGTTGTCCACGGGAATGGTGACAGGACTTTGGGCGAACAGTTCCACAGTTGCCAGTCTCTCGTCGGCCAGCTTTCTCTCGCTGACGGTGATCACAGCGTCGTCCCTGACCGTATCGGACAGGACTGCCCGTACAGTGAAGGTGCCGGAGAAGCCGTTCAGGGTCAGCAGACCGTCGGAAGTCAACTGCACGCCGCTGCCGCCGCTCACCTTGGACCAGGTGATCTCAGCGCCTGCAGGCTGCGGGATCTTGTTTCCGTATTGATCCAGATAATCTACCTTCATCGGGAAGTTTTCTGCATCGCTGGGAACCGTGGTGGGATTGATCTTGATCGCCACACAGGTGCTGTCCTCTCTGACCAGATCCACCGGGTCAGACTCGGCAGCCGTGTCGGTGTCGCGGATGACGACAGTCACCACGATGTTCTTGCTCTCTACGGCCGTGGAATCCACGGTCAGCA